>CAZNCQ010000046.1:0-32436 GCA_964571275.1 uncultured Myxococcales bacterium | reverse complement strand
GCGGCTTCGTCTGCCCGAGCTGCGGCCACCACGAAGAGATCTTCCTGCGCGGCGGCGGGCGCAAGCTGGCGGCGCGTGAAGGAATCACCTTCCTGGGCGAGATACCCCTCGAGGTCGCGGTGAGCCGCGGCGGCGATAGTGGGATGCCGGTCATCCTCTCCCAGCCCGACTCCGCGATCGCCAAGAGCTTCCTGACCATCGCGACCAACGTCGCCTGCATGCTCTCCGTCCGGAACATCCCCGAGCCCGGAAGTGGTAAGCGCAGTTCGAAGCTGGCCCTGATTCGCTGATTCGCCGCGTAATCGTCGCGCAGCGTACCGCTTCGATCCATCACCGGATTGCCATGGCCGGATGACGGTGCAGGTTTAGGGGGTGGCCTCGTGCTCCGATCCGGCCAGGCCGGGCGGGGCCGACCGCCGCGCTGGACTTCGACATTGGGGGTGGCTATGAGCTTGCAATCGGATCGAGACAGCGGCGGCGATAATAAGAACCCTCGGCTCTGGACGGTATTGAGCCGAGGCGTGATCAAGGCGTCCTTCACCAAGATCAACCTGCTGCTGCTCGGAGCGGCGGCCACCGGGGCGGCGCTGGCCGAGTCGTGGTCGGTGCTGCTGTTCGCGACCGCCGGCTTCGTCATGCTGACGGCCATCAAGCTCTGCAACGGCCGCTTCTGGAACGGCATCCTCGCCGACGTGCGCAATCAACCGATCGCGCTGCCCGAGACGTCGAGCCTGCTCGAGGCGCAGGCGCGCAGCTGCATCGAACGGATCCTGAACGCGCGCCAGGTGATGCGCCAGGTGGTCGAGGACGTGCCGACCTCGATCCGCGAGAACTTCTCGGCGGCGATCGCGCACATTCCGCAGCTGGAGTCGCGCGCCGTCGCGCTGGCGGGGCGCATCGAGGAGCTGTCGCGCTACCTGTCGAACATCAGCTACGAGGCGATTCGCCTGCAGATGCAGACGCTGGAGTCGCGGCGGCGCAACACCGCCGACAGCGACAGCCAGGAGCAGTACTCCAGCGCCCACGCGGTGCGCGCGCAGCACCTGCTGGCGCTCGACGAGATCGGTGCCGCGCGCGAGCGGAGCTGCGCCGCGCTCGACCACGTGGTCGGCGTGCTCGAACGGTTGCCGAGCCACATCATGATGATCCGCGCGCTCGAGGCCGAGGCCGCCGACCGCGCGGGCGGACAGGGCAGCGTCGCCTGGTTCGAGGATGAGCTCGGGCGCATCGAGGAAGAGTGGCGCGCCGTCGTCGACGGCAGCCGCGTCGTCAGCCTGATCGACGCCGAGCCCGAGCTCGACATCGAGGTCCGCGCGCAGTGATGGCAGGCGCCGCCGGCCTCAACGCGGCGGCGGCGCGAGGCGGCGGCGGTACTCCGCCTCGTCGATGATCTCGACCGACAGCGCCTGCGCGCGCGCGAGCTTGGTTCCCGGGTTCACGCCCGCGACCACGAAGTCGGTACGCTTCGAAACGCTGCTGGCAACGCGCGCGCCTGCCGCTTGCGCCGCCGCGATCGCCTGCTCGCGCGTCATGGTCTCGAAGCCGCCGGTGAGCACGATGGTCTTGCCCTGCAGCGGGCCTGGCTCGCCAGTGCGGTCGGCGACGGGATCCGCCATGCGCACACCGGCGCGGCGCAGTCGTTCGACGAGATCGCGGTGGGCGGCGTCGGCGAACCAGGCGTGCACCCCGCCCGCCTTCTCGGGGCCGATGCCGTCGATCTTCTGCAAATCCTCGACGCTGGCGGCGGCGAGCGCGTCGATCGAAGGAAATGCGCGTGTCAGCAGCTGTGCCACGTGCGTGCCCACGCGGCGGATGTTCAGCCCGACCAGCAGCCGCCAGACCGGGCGCTCCTTCGACGCTTCGATCGCGTTCAGCAGATTCGCGATCGATTTGTCCTTGAAGCCCGGCAACGTCGCGAGCCGCTCGGCGGTGAGCGCGTAGATGTCGGCGGGATCGCGCGCCCAACCGCGCTGCGCCAGCGCCACGCCGGTCATGTAGCCGAGGTGCACGATGTCCATCGCGTCGGGCGACGCGAAATGGAACAGCCACTCGATGGTTTGCGACGGGCAGGCGCCGCGGTTGGGGCAATACCAGTTGGCCTCGCCGGGCGCGCGCACCAGCGCCGTGCCGCACGAGGGACAGGTCGTGGGAAACACGAACCGAACCGAGCCCTGCGGACGCTGCTCCAGCACCGGCGCCACCACCTCGGGAATGACCTCGCCGGCGCGGCGCACGATCACCGTGTCGCCCTCGCGCACGTCCTTGCGGTGCAGCTCGTCCTCGTTGTGCAGCGTCGCGAACGTGATCGTCGCGCCGCCGACGAAGACCGGATCCAGCACCGCGAACGGCGTCACCTTGCCGGTGCGCCCGGTGTTGACCGCGATGCGCTCCACGCGCGTCGTGCGCTCCTCGGCGGGGAACTTGTACGCGATCGCCCAGCGCGGCGCGCGGCTGGTCGCGCCCAGCTCGTCGCGCAGCGCCAGCTCGTCGACCTTCACCACCGCGCCGTCGATCTGATACGGCAGATCGTGGCGCCGCTCTTGCCAGCGCGCGCAGCAGGAGAACGCCTCGGCGAGCGTCGCGACGATCGAGATCTCGTCGTTCACCGGCAAGCCCGCCGCGCGCAGATAGTCCAGCGCCTCGCTGTGGCGCGCCGGGCGAAACCCTTCGCCCGCGCCTCCGTTCTCGATCGTGCCGATGCCGTAGCACCAGACGCGCAGCGGGCGGGCCGCGGTCGCCGCCGGATCTTTCTGGCGCAGGCTGCCAGCCGCGGCGTTGCGCGGGTTGGCGAACGGGCGCTCGCCGGCGCTGGTGAGCTCACGGTTGATGCGCTCGAAGGCCTCTATCGGCAGATAGACCTCGCCGCGAACCTCCATCAGCGCTGGATGCGAGACTCCGCCGAGGCGCATGGGCAGGGAACGGATCGTGCGCAGGTTGGGCGTGATGTCCTCGCCGACCTCGCCGTCACCGCGGGTCGCGCCGCGCGTGAACGAGCCGTTCTCGTACGTCAGCGACACAGCCAGGCCGTCGATCTTCGGCTCGCACACGAGGTGCGCGCGGTCGCCGACGCCGCGCTCGACGCGCGCGCCCCAGGCTGCCAGCTCGTCGCGCGAGAACACATTGTCGAGCGACAGCATCGGCGTGCGGTGCCGCGCCGGCGCGAACAGCACGCTCGGCCGCCCGCCGACCCGCTGGGTCGGGCTGTCGGGCGCGATCAATTCGGGGAACCGCTGCTCGATGGCGCGCAGCTCGCCCATCATGGCGTCGTAGTCGGCGTCAGGCAGCTCCGGCCGATCGAGGACGTAGTAGAGGTAGTCGTGGTGCGCGATGGCCGCGCGCAGCTCCTCGACACGGCGAGGCGCGCTGGCGCGCTCGGCCGCGCCTGCCGTCGAAGCGCCAGCCTCCGTCGGTGCGCTCGGCGAGTCCGGGATGTCGTCGTCGGAGGTCATGGTGGCGAGGCTGCGCGCGCGGCTGAACGCGTGGACGAAAGCGGGCGTCCGTCCCCACCTCGAAGATAGCGCGCCGGCGCGCGAATTGACGCCACTCGGACCTGGTGGCAAGCTGCGCCGAGTTTCGCTTCGACCGTTTGCCGATGAGCACGCCGCCCGCTGCCAAGCCGTTGCCGCTTCCGCCGGGACGCATCGGCTGGCCGTTGCTCGGTGAAACGCACCTGCTGCTGCGCGACGGGTTCGGCTTCGTCGACGCGCGCGCGCGCCGCTTCGGTCCCGTCTTTCGCACGCGCATCCTGGGCCGCAAGACCGCGGTCATCACCGGCCCCGACGCGACCGCGCTGTTCATCGACAGCCGCAAGGTGCAGCGCGAGGGCGCGATGCCCAGCCACATCCAGACGCTGTTCGGCGGCCACGCGCTGCCCGTGCTGGACGGCGATACGCATCGCGAGCGCAAGCACTTCATCATGGCTGGCTTCACGCGCGAGGCGATCGCCTGGTACGTGCCCACGCTGCACCGCCTGACCGCCGACTATTTTCTGCGCTGGTCGGCGCGCGGCGAAGAGATCCGCTGGGCCGACCAGATGGAGAAGCTGGCGCTCGAAGCCATCGGCGAGACGTTGATGGGGATCCCGCCCGGGCCGCTGATGGACGAGCTCCGCGGCCTTTACGCGATCTTCTTCCGCGGCTTTGCGGCGCTACCGATCCCGCTGCCGGCGACGGCCTTCTCGCGCGCCAAGCGCGCCGTGCGCCGCATCCTGGCCATCCACCGCAGCAATGTCGACGCGCATCTCAAAGAGCCGCGCGGCGACGGACTGTCGCGCATCCTGGCCGCGAAGTCTCCGCTGTCGGGCGGACCGCCCGCGCCCGAGGACATCGCGCGCGAGCTGCACCACCTGGTGATCGCAGGCCTGATCGTGCGCGGCTGGTTCGCGACCCTGGTCCTCGCGCTGCAAGACCACCCCGAGATCCGCCGCCGCCTGACCGACGAGATCATGCAGTTCGCGCCTGACGGTCCCCTGTCGCTCGAGCGGCTGGAGTCGATGCCGTACCTGGACCAGGTCACCAGCGAGGTGCGCCGTCTGTCACCGGTGGTGCACGTCTTCTTCGGCAAGGCGCGCGAGACGATCGAGTTCGCCGGCCACACCATCCCCGAGGGCTGGGCGGTGTTCTGGGGCATTCGCACGTCGCACCTGACGGCCGACATCTATCCCGACCCGCTGCGCTTCGATCCAGAGCGCTTCTCGTCGGCGCGCGCCGAGGACCGGCGCCATCCGTACGCATTCGCGCCCAATGGTGCGGGCGGCCCGATGGGCCACAAGTGCGCGGGCTACGAGCTGGCGCCACAGATGCTGAAGGTCTTCGCGGTCGAGCTGCTGCGCGGGTACGACTGGCAGCTCGCCGCCGGGCAAGACCTGGCGCCGGCGTGGAACCAGGTGCCGCCGATGCCCAAGGATGGGCTGCGCGTCCAGGTGACGGTGCTGGCCGCGCAACGGGCCTCCGTGGCCCGGACTCCGTAACACTCCGCAGGGAAACCCCGCGACAGGCCACGGCCTCGGGTGGTGTCGCCCTTGCACCAGTTCCTGTCGACAGCTCTGCGGGTGTCGGCATGCGAAACCGAACGGTATCGATCTGGAAAAAACCATCTGGCGTGATCGCGCTCGCCTTGACGGCGGCGACGTTGATTTTCACGCTGTCGCGCCCGGCGCGCGCCGACATCATCGCCGGCTTCCTGCAAGGTCAAGGCGGCCTGTCGAGCGGCGACGCATCGAACCGTTCTTCGTCGCCCGGCTCGGGGTTGACGCCAGGCCTGGGATTCCAGGTCGGCGCGCGCCTGCTGTTCGTCGAGGGCTACTACGATCGCACCGCGTTCGGCTCGGGCGCGTCGATCCAGCGCGGCATCGTCGGCGTGCGCGGCAAGCTCGGCATCGGCGATTTCCGCCTGGTGCTACGGGCCGGCGCCGGCATCTTGACCGAGCACGGTGGCGCGATCAGCGGCTCGGCGCAGGGCGGCGATCGGCGCGGCGCCGTCGGACGCGTCGGCGTGGCGCTGGAGAAGCGCCTGACGCGCGGCGAGCTCGTCGCCGGCGTCGGCCTCGACGGCGAGGTCTTCAGCCTGCAGACACCCGACACGCCCAACGTCGCCGACACCACCTTCGGCGGCGACCTGTTCCTGTCGGTACACCTCAGGTTCGAGCTGGGGATTTAGCGCCCATCGGACCGCCGATCGGACAGCTGACACCCGTGCCACCGATGCCGCAGTAACCGTCGGGGTTCTTCGCCAGGTACTGCTGGTGATAGTCCTCGGCATAGTAGAGCTCGGGCGCGGGCGCGAGCTCGGTGGTGATGTCGCCGTATCCGGACTCGGCCAGCATCGCCTGATAAGTGCCACGCGACAGCTCGGCCGCGCGCGCCTGCGCCGGTGTCGTGGTGTAGATCGCCGACCGGTACTGCGTGCCCGCGTCATTGCCCTGACGCATGCCCTGCGTCGGGTCGTGGCTCTCCCAGAAGACCTTGAGCAGCTCGTCGTAGCTCACCAGCCTGGGATCGAAGACCACGCGCACGACCTCGGTGTGGCCGGTCAGGCCCGAGCAGACCTCGCGGTAGGTCGGGTTCGGCGTGTAGCCGCCCGCGTATCCCACCGACGTCGAATACACGCCCTTCAGCTTCCAGAACAGGCGCTCCGCGCCCCAGAAGCAGCCCATCCCGAACAGCGCCAGCTCCATCTCCGCCGGAAACGGCGGCACGAGCGGCGTCCCGAGCACGAAATGCTTGGTCGGCACCGCCATGCGCTCGGCCCGCCCCGGCAAAGCCTCCTGACGCGTCGGCACCTTCAGCTTCAGGCTGTTCATCCACATGCGCCGATTTTGACCGGCATCGGGCGCCAAAACCAGCCAAGACGAACAGCGAAGACGAACAGCGAAGACGAACAGCGAAGACGAACAGCGAAGACGACGACCGGCGGAGACCGCGAGACCGAATACCGGCTGAGATGCTATGGTTGGCGAGGGTGCTGCTCCCCCGCCTCCGCACCGACCTCGACTTCATGGGTTCGCCGTTCATCGAGCGGCCGGGCGTGCTCATTCGTGACCCGCATCGGTACACGGACGCAACGCTGATCGTGCCGCCGGTGCTGGTCGGTTGCCTGAGCTGCTTCGATGGCACGAAGAGCGACAGCGACCTGCACCAGGTGCTGACGCGCGCCACCGGATTGACCGCCGTCGCCGACATCGCGGCCGATCTCGTGCGCAACCTGCACGAGGCCGGAATGCTCGACGATGAGGTCTATGCGCGCCTGAAGTCGGACCGCCACCGCGCGTTCGCCGAGGCGCCCCACCGCGCCGCCGTGCACGCGGGCGGCGGCTACCCCGACGATCCGGAGACGCTGCGCGAGATGCTCGGCGACTACCTGGCGGGCGGCGGCGCACCGTCGCGCGACCCGCTGATCGGCATCGCCGCGCCGCACGTCAGCCCCGAGGGTGGCATCGGCTGCTACGGCACCGCCTACGCCGCGCTGGGCGCGGGGCTGCGCGATCGGACGTTCGTGATTCTCGGCACCTCGCACTACGGCGAGCCGAATCGCTTCGGGCTCACGCGCAAACCGTTCGCGACGCCGCTCGGGGAGGCCGAGACCGATCGCACGCTGGTCGACGCGCTCGTGCAGCGAGCCGGTGACGGCGTGAAGCTCGAGGACTACTGCCACGCCGTCGAGCACTCGATCGAGTTTCAGGTGCTCTTCCTGCAGCGGCTCTACGGACCGAGCGTGCGCATCCTGCCGATCCTGTGCGGCCCGCTGGGCAACGGCGCGCGCGACGCGCGGCCCGAGCAGCACGCCCCCGTCGCGCGCTTCCTGGGCGCGCTCGGCGAGCTGGCGGCGCGCGAGGGCCCGCGCCTGTTCTGGGTGCTGGGCGTCGACATGGCGCACGTCGGGCGGCGCTACGGCGATCGCTTCCCGGCGACGGCGCACGAGGGGCCGCTCGAGGTGGTCACCGAACGCGATCGCCGGCGCATCGACCGCATCGGCTCGGGCGACGCCGACGGGTTCTGGGACCTCGTGCACGAGAACCAGCGCGACGATCTGAAGTGGTGCGGCTCGGCGCCGATCTACACGTTCCTGCGCGCCGTGCCGGAGGCGCGCGGCAAGATGCTTCGCTACGACCAGTGGAACATCGACGAGGAGAGCGTGGTCAGCTTCGCCGCGCTCGCCTTTCGCTAGCCCGTCGCTCGCGCCGCGCCGCTCGCGCCTCGACGCTTGATCTTCCGGGGAGGCTGAAAGAAAATCGCATTCGCGGCCTCGGCGCGCGCACGCACCCCAATGCCAGCCAGCATCAACGTCAACGCTCGCACGGTCGTGCACGCGTCCAGCGACGGGATCGCCACGGCGTTTCCCGACGTGTGCAAGACGCCCTCACCCGCGGGACCGATCCCCATTCCCTACCCCAACATCGCCAAATCGTCGGACACGGCGCAGGGCAGCCAGACCGTCACGATGGACGGCAACCCGATCATGCTGCAGGGCTCGGTCTTCTCGACCAGCACCGGCGACGAGGCGGGCTCCGCGGGCGGCGTGGCGTCGAGCGTCACCAAGGGCAAGGCCGAGTTCGTGCTCTATTCGTTCGACGTCAAGGTCGATGGCAAATCCGTGCCGCGCCTCGGCGACCTGATGCTGCAGAACAAGGGCGGCTCGCCCAACACGCCGCCCTTTCCCGAGGTGCAGGCACCGGTGGTCGTGGTCCCCAGCGTCGACAGCGACGAAGAAGAGAACGACATCGACAGCATCGAATTCGTCTAGCGAGGAAGAGATGCGCCATGGCTGACGAGCAGTGGGTCAATCTTCCCGAGGACGCGAAGTACGTCGAGGACGGCATCGCGTCGATCGATCGGCTGGGTCCGCTGGCGCTGAAGGTGACCTTCAAGAAAGCGAGCCTCGCCGGCTTCCGCGTGCGCGTGTTCCCGCAGGGAGATCATGCGACGTACACGCCGGCCGAGACCGGGCGGAACCAGAACTTCCGCGTGCGCATTTTTGGCTTCACGACCAACGCCAGCGCCACCAGCGTGACGTTGACCAAGGACATCTACCTCTCGGCCGCGGGCGGAAACATTTACAAGGCCCAGGCCAAGTACAAGAAGAAGGTCGTCGAATCCGGCAAGGTCGTCGAGGTGCGGCGAAAGCTGTTTTACCAGGTCATGCAGATGCGCGGCATCACCGCGGGCTCGACGGCGGCGATGGAGTCCGCGTACTGGGACACGGGCAAGAAGTTCTACATCAAGATGAAGCAGATCGGCGGCGTCGAGCCGATCGATCACATGCGCACCATCGTCATGAACCGATCGGCGGCGCACGACAAGTTCATCAAGGCCGCGAAGGCCGGCTTCAAGATCGCCGATCGAAAGCCGTACTGCTTCGCCGTCGCGTTCGTCGAATACATCGCGACGCCCAAACAGCAGACGATCCGCGACGAGGTGAACCTCACGCTGCCCAGCAAGCTCGGCGAATGGACCTGGAGCGGCAGCACCATGACCATCCAGCTCAATCAGTTCCTGTGGTACGGCCTCGATCCCGACGACGACAAGAACAAAGCCTGGCTGGTCGGCGGACGCCTGGTGTTCAAGCCCGACGGCGGCGGCGCCAACGAATCGATCACGTTCGACCCCAAGGACGTCGAGATCGCCGGCGCCAACTACCGCACCTACGGTGGCAAGGCCAAAGTCAAAGTGCGGATTGGCGAGGGCGCGATCGATCGCAACACGTTCTCGTCGCGCAAGGGCAAGTGGATCGTCGAGCTGGATGTCCTGACCGTCGGCGGCTGGACCAATGGCTTCGCGTACAACGGCATCAACCTGCTGGCCATCAGCGACAAGGTGATCTGGGAAGACCAAACCGCGGCCGTTCAGAAGTACACCATCAACCACGAGGTCGGCCACAAGGTCGGAAACGCCGTGACCGGCGTCGGGCCCGTGCCCGACAACCCGGCTCCCGCGAACCTTTACGGCGAGAACCGCGGCGTCAACGATCAGGATCATCAGGGCCCGCATTGCCAGAAGGGGGCGGCGTGGGACGGCACCAAACCCGCCGGCCAGCGCTGGAGCGGTGCGCCCCAGTGCGTGATGTTCGGCGCCGACGGTATCTACGACGCGGGCGGCACGCTGCACTCCGCGCCGCCGGAGTTCTGCTCGGATTGCGAAAAGGCCGTGCGGAAGCTGGACCTGCAGGACGCGACGTTGCGCACGACGGGTTTTCAAAAAACGCTGGACGAAGTGTGAACCGTGCGGCGTCGAACATCTCCCGGCTGGCGATCCTGCTCTTCGCCGTCGGGTGCGCGTGTTGCCATCGCCGGGCGGAGCTGCGCGCCGAGGAGGGACGAGTGGCCGGAAAAGTGACCGCGGGAGCGCCCGCGAGCGAGATCCCCGATTCCGCGTTCGACAACGTCGAGCCGAACTCGTACGTGCGTTATCCCTGCACGCCGAAGATCCCCAACGACGATCTCGATTGGCGCGGGATCCTCCTCAGCGCGCCGTCGCAGTCGCTGTTCACGCCGGGACAGCACGACTACCTGACCGGATCGTTCGGGCCGGTGCAGGTGTGCGGGATCTCGTGCTTCAAGTACGACACGCTCGGGCTCAACGGCGACTTCCTGGAGAAGATCGTCCTCGTCGCCACCGACACCCAGAGTCACGCGGTGTTTTCAGGCCGCATGCAGGTCGCCATGAACGGCCCGGCGGGCGGCAATCCGGGACCACAGACCTTTGGGCTGACGCACGACGATCTCAAGGACCGCGTCACCGTCGAGTACTTCAACCCCAACCTGGCCTACGTGCTGCACTTGCCCGAAGCGGAGGCGGAGTACCTGGTCCACGCGACGCTGGGTCCCTACAAGTCGAACGTGGTGCGCGTCCGCGTGAAGAAGCGGAATTGATGCCCGCCTCTGCCGCTCCCGCGCTCGCCCGCTATCCGAACGCGCTCGCGAGCGCCGCGTGTCCGCCGCTCGCCGGCGCCGGCCCGGCGATCCAGATCGCCTGCGACGCCAAGGTCTCGTCGCACGGTCCGTTCATCGTCGCGGGCACCTTTCGCATCGGCGCCGAGGACGCGCCGGTCTCGACACCGATCCTGGGCGACCAACCACACCGCAGCCTGGTGCTGGTCGTCTGGCGCGAGCCGTTTTATCACGCGTCCACGCCGTTTCGCGACCTCGTGCTGTTTCCCGACGACGTCACCGCGACGCCCGCCGGTCAGATCGGGCATTTCCATTTCGACGTGCTCGCGCACAGCCGGTTCAACGCGCCCGGAACCTGGTACCTCGCGGTGTCCCTGCACGTGCACCACTCGAACACACTGGCCGTCGAAGTCCGATAGGACGTCCGGTAAGAAGCCCGGTGAGAAGTCCGCCGAGTTGCCTGCCGCCGTCAGGGCGCGGCGGCTTCGACGCGGACCGCGGCGCGCGCCGGGCCGTCGGACGCCGTCCAGAGCAGCGCCTCGCCCGCCGGCGCATAGCCGCGCGCAAATCCGGTGGCGGCGAGACCGAGCAGGACCGCGCCCGAGGCCGCACCGACGTCGCCGATGCAGTCGGCGGGGTGAATCAGCCGGCCAACGCTGCCCAGGCGCTCGGGCAGCCGCGCCACCGCCAGCCCCCACTCGTAAGCGCGGTAGCTCTCACCGTTCAGGTCGCACAGAACCCATGCGCAAGGCCCCGCGGCAGACGATCCCTGAACCACGCGCGTGATCGCGTCGCCGAGCGCGCGCCCCGTGCTCTGCGCGTCCGAGGTGATCGGGTTCGGCTCGTCGGCGCGGGCGACCGCGCTGATGACCGCGGCCTCGAGCGCCCCTCGACGGCGCACCGCCGCTTGTGGCTCGAGCAAGAGCGCGCCGCCCGCCTCGCCGGGAATGAAGCCGTCGACGTTGCGCTCGCTGCGAAGCCGCCACGCCTGGTCGAGCCACGCCAGCCGCTCGGGCACCAGATACGAATCGACCGCCAGCAAGATCACCGACGCCGCTTGCTCGTCGGTCAGGATGCGCTCGGCTTCGCTCAGCAACTCGAACACCGCGGCGTGGCCGCCGGTACGTACGCGCGCGAGCGGCGGCTCGGGCAGCCCCGCCGCCGCGACCAGGTCGGGCAGGAAACGCTGCTGGAGATCGGCCGTCTGGACCGCCGGATCCACCAGCGGCAGCGCGACCAGCAGCGCCGCGTCGCGCAGGCCCGCGCGGGTCATGTGCGCCTGCGCGGGCAGAGCCCGCAGCGCGCGCAGAGCCAGCTCGACGAGGCGCGCGCGCAGCGACGAGGCGGGCGCCAGTCCCGGAATCGACGCCGCCACCAGCGGCTCCTCGGGATCCCAGCCGGGATCGCGCGTCGTGGGCGCGAAGCTCGGCAGCTGCGACAACCGCGCGATCCCCGCGCGCACCGACGCGCAGGTCTGGGTCGCGTCGTCGCCGACCGGCGTCACGAGCTCGAAGCCGGTGAGAACCATCGGACCGCCTCGCCCGCGGCGCGCGGCGGCGCTCACGCGGGCACCTCGCGCACGCGCACGAGATCGATGTACAGGAACTTGCGCACGCAGAGGAAGGACGACTTCCAGGTGCAGAGCGCGCGGCCGGCGTCCGGCTCGATGATGAACGTGTCCAGTCGCGGGGGATGGACCGTCGGCTCGCCGCGGATCCAGACGGTGACCTCGAGATCGCGGCGCGGAACCGCGAACGTCAGCTCGCCGGCGCGGCTGGCGTTGGTGACCGTCACCGGCTCGTCTCCCTTCAGACACCCGGGCACGGTCAGATCCGGCGCGCTGCTCTGGAAGAATGCGGCGTCGAAGTCGGCGGGCAGGAACGGAAAGCGCTCCGCGCGCCAGCGATCGTCGTAGGTGCCGGCGCGTTCGCGGCGCGGCGTCCACGCGGGCGCGATGAAGCCGAAGCCCGCCGGCGCCGGTCGATCGGCCGGCGCCTCGATCAGCTGGCTCGGATCCTCGAGGTTGGGCAAGAGGAGGCCCTCGGGGTTCGATGCGCGCGACGCCGCGAAGCCGAGCCCGACCGGATTGCGCGCGTAGAAATCGTGCTGCCGCGCATCGGCCGCCGTCGTGTCCCAGCCGCCGAACGCGCGCTCGTACAGCAGCGGCATCTTCTCGAACGGAGTCGGCCGGGACGGGCGCCACCTGGCCGCGCCCCGCATCCAGCGACGGTCGCCGAAGATCCGCACCGACTTGCGAATCGGACCGACCCAGAGCGCGACGTCGACCTCGGCGGCCTGCGCGCGAGCCGGATAGGCGTGTCCGAGCAGCGCGACGTCCGTGGCCGCCTTCGCCGGCGATGACTCGGCCGCGTAGCGGACGCTGGCTTTCTCGGGCGGCTCGGAGGACGGCACATCAGCGAGCTCGATCTTCGCCTGTTCGTCGCTGATCGACAGCGGTGCCGGCGTCGCGCGCGGCGCCGGAAGCGCAAAGGTGCCCTTGACGACCACCGTCGCACCCTCGCGGCCCTGCGGATCGGTGAACGGCACGAGCGCCACCGGGAACGGCGTCAGGTTCTTGATCTCAAGCACGCTGTGACCTGGCGGCAAGGGCGGGCGCGGGAGCGGGTGCGACCGCGCGCCACGCGAAGGGCGCGCGCACGTCGAGCGCGGCCACGTCGCGCACCCGGGAGCCCGGCGTCGCCAGCGCGGCCTCCAGGGCCTCGTCGGCCTCGACACCCAGCGCCGGCGCCGGCGTGAGCGCACCCGCGACCCAGGCGCGGCCGTTGCGCAGGCGCTGGCCCGCCCCGAGCTGCGCGCGGGCCGCCTTCGCGGCGGCGGCGATTGGCTCGACCGACCACAGCGGCAGCTCGTCGTCCGGTGTCCACCGCTCGCTGTCCGCGTCTTGCGCGTCGCCGCCGGCGTGAGCGCCCCCCGGCGCGGCCGGCGCATTCGAGGCCGGCGGACGGCGCTGCCAATCCCGCCCCTCGCCCAGCATCCGCGCGAGCGCAAAACCGGCGAGGCGCGCGCGCACGCCGTCGCCGCCGGCGGCGGCGAGCAGCGGATCGATTCCGTCCGCCCACCCGAGGTTGCCGAGCGCGAGCAGGATCGAGCGTTCGACCGAAGGTGCCGCACCGGCAAGCGCGCTTGCCAGCGACGCGGCATCGGCCGGTTCACCGACGAAGCCCAGCACGTGCGCTGCGACCGATCGATCCTCGTCGACGGCCAAGCGCTCGCGCGAGAGCTCGCGTGCGCCTGCACCAGTGAGCAACAGCGCGGCCTGCAGCGCGGCCGCGCGGACGCCCGCGTCCGGGTGCGCCACCAGGCGCGTCGCGGCCAGCGAGAGCTGCCGATCACCCATCCGGCCCGCGGCATGAAGCGCCGCGCTCAGCAGCGTCGCGTCGCTCGCTCCGTCCTCGAGCACGCGCGCGAGCGCCGCCACCGGCGGCGGCCGGCCACCGGCGCCGAACGCGGTGATGCCAGCGGCCCGCAGGCGCGGCTCGGGCCGCTCGAGCCAGCGCACCGCCCGATCACTCCCCGCCACCAGAGCCTGCGGCCACAAGCCCAACGCCGACGACATCGCTGCGAACGCGGGCGGCTCGACGGCGATCAATGCTCGCTCGATGTGCTCGAGAGCACCCGGCGGCACCCCGATCAGCGCGACCGCGGTGGCGACGAACGGGCCGGCGGGCTCCTCGGCATCGAGCAGCGCCGCGGCCACCTCCCAGCCTGCGGCGCGCGCCAGGGTCAGGCCGTCGAGGTGCGCGGTCAGGCGCTCGTCGATCTCGCGAAGGAAATCGCGCCGCAGGACCAGCGAGGTCAGCGCGCGCCGTCGGTGCTCGAACAGGAACATCGCCTCGCCGGCATGCTCCTCGAGGATGTCCAACCGCATCAGCGCGCCAACGGTATCACGCCGCCGCGTCCGGGCACAGCGACGTCAGTGCCGCTTTTCGAGGTCGGCGCCGACAGCCTCTGGCGCTCCCACCGTCGAGGGCAGCCCGGGAGTGCCCGCGTCGCCGAACAACAACGGTCCTTCTCCCACCGCGCGCTTGTGCGCGATCTCGGTGAGCGCCGTGCGCGCGCTGGAGGCGAGCGCCGTGCGCGGATCGTTGCTCCAGCGCGTGAGCAGCGACTCGGCAGCGTCGCGAATTTCGGGCGTGACGTCGTAGACGGCCACGTGGCGAAGCACCCACACCGACTCCGGATCGCCAATCTTCTCGAGCGCGGCGATCAAGTGCAGGCGCCCGAACGGCGCGGCGGTGTGCATCGCGGTCTCGATCTGGGGCACGGCGCTGCGCCCGTAGGCGGCGAGGCGCTCCGTCGCGGGCGGAACCAGCGCGTCGTTGCGCCGCGTGAGGATGTTGATCTCGTCGCCCATGTCGGTGTGCGAGTGGTCGTCGCAGGAGACGCCGGCGCCCAGGGACATGAAAACCATCGCGACGGCCGCGATCCGAAGCCGACTCAAACCGCGCCGTCCTCCAGCGCGACAGGCCCGCGGCGGCCGTTGCGCGCGATCGACTTTGCGATCGGATCGTCGGGCGGTGTCTCGATCACCGCGCCGTGCAGCGCCGCCGACGCGTCGAGGCCGCCAAAGAACGCCTCGCCCAGGTCGAGCAGCTGCGCCGGCTCGCTGGTGCTGAAGGTGCGCTGGCGCAGGTGCGAGCCACCGTAAAGGCCGCGCGAATACCAGGCGAGCGTCTTGCGCAGCTCGTGCAGGCGCATCTTGGCCGGGCTGTGCTCGCCGACGAGCTCGGCGTGCCGCCGCCACACGCGCCGCCTTTCGGCCAGCGAGGGCGGCCCCGGATCGGGCTCGCCCTTCTCGAGCGCGACCAGCGTCTGGAACAACCACGGGTTGCCCATGGCGCCACGTCCGATCATCACGCCGTCGCAGCCGGTCTCGGCCTTCATGCGCCGGTATGCGGCCACGTCCTTGACGTCACCGTTGCCGATCACCGGAACCGACCGCGGCAGCGCCGCGCGCACTTCGGCGATCGGCTCCAGGCGCGCCGAGCCCGAGAACCCTTGTGCGCGCGTGCGCCCATGCACCGTGATCATGGCAGCGCCGGCGTCGACCAGCGCGCGCGCAAACTCCGCGGCGTTGAGCGAGCATTCGTCCCAACCGGCGCGGTGCTTGACGGTGACCGGGATCTGCGACGGCACGGCGGCGCGAACCGCGGCCACCAGCGACGCCGCGAGCGCCGGCTCGCGCATCAGCGCCGAGCCGCAGGCACCGGCGGTCACCTTCTTCGCGGGGCACCCCATGTTGATGTCGACGATCGACGCGCCGACCTCGACCGCCATGCGCGCCCCGCGCGCCAGCGCCTCGGGCTCGCGGCCGAAGATCTGCACGGCGAAGCGGCGGCCGCCCAGGCTGGGCCACATGCGACCGACGGCCTTGGCAGCGCCGCGGGTCAGGGCCTCCGCCGACAAGAATTCGGTGAACGTCAGCGCCGCGCCCAGCTCCTCGCACACCGTGCGGAAGGGCAGATCGGTGACCGCCTCCATCGGGGCGAGGAGGACGGAGGGCCAAAATTCCAGGGCGCCGACGCGCATGCGGCCCGCAGGATACCAGAGCAGCGGCGCCCGTGGCGTCGCTGCCAGCCCGTACTGGCATCCTGCATTAGAATCGCGCCCGTGAAAAATCGGATGCCACGCGGCGGGGCCGCGCTCATTCTGTTGCTGGCAGGCTGCGCGACCCGCGCTGCGCCGGCGGCCGCAGCCACGCAGGCCCCCCCCACGCAGGGCACCCCCAAGCAGGCCCCCCCCAACCCCGGGCCCACCACCCCGCCCGCCTTGCGTGCGGTGGTGACCATCGTCGTGGATCAGCTCGCGGCCTGGATCGCCGCCGAGCGCTGGCCCGAGCTGCCGGCCGACGGCGGCTTTGCGCGGCTGCGCCGCGAAGGCCTCTACGTGCGCCAGCTCCGCTACGACCACGCGTCGACCGACACCGCCCCGGGCCACAGCGCGCTCTATACCGGCGAGACCCCGCGCGAGAGCGGCATCGTCGCCAACGACATCATTCCACCCGACCGGACCGACGGAGTGTCGATCCTCGCCGACGACGCACAGGATCTGCTGATCCCAGGCGGAACGACGAAGGCCAAGCGCGGCAGCTCGCTGGCACGGCTGCACGGCGCCACCCTGGCCGACGTGCTGCGCGCGCATGACGCGGAGGCTGTCGTCTACAGCTTCTCGCTCAAGGATCGGGGCGCGCTCTTCGGCGGCGGGCGGCATCCCACGCTCGCGCTCTGGCTCGACTCCGGGGAGCAGACGTTCGTGAGCTCGACCGCGTTTGGGACGGCGATTCCCGACTGGGCGGTGCCGTTCGCAGGGCGCGACGCCGTGCGCGCCGCGTGCGTTCGGGCGTGGACCGAGCCGCTGGATCGGAAGTGGGTCGAAGCCCATGCGCTGACGCCGGATCCGGAGCCGGGCGAGGGCAACCTCGGCGGGCTCGGCACCCAGTTTCCGCACGCGGTCCCGAACGCGAAGACGGTGCGCGCGACGCCCGCCGGCGACCAGCTGCTGCTCGATCTGGCGCGCGCCGCCATCGCCCACCCCGCGCCCGCGCCGCATCCGACGCTGCTCGCGATCTCGTTCTCGTCGAACGACTACGTCGGACATGTGTTCGGACCGGACTCGTGGGAGGCCTGGGACGAGCTGCGCCGGCTCGACCAGCGACTCGGCGAGCTGCTGGCAGCGCTCGACGCCGCGTTCGGCAAGGACCACTACGCCGTGATGCTGTCCGGTGACCACGGGGTCAGCGCGCTGCCCGAGCTCGCCGGCCGCGCGCACGAGGCGGCGTGCCGGCGCACCGCCGTCGCCGGGTTCGACCGCGGCGCCGACGTCGCCGACTGCCGCCTCGGCCCGCGCTCGTTGCCGGCGGACATCGTCGCGGCGCTCGAGGCCGCGTGGCAACGCGAGCTCGGCACGAGCGCCGGCGGCCCGCTGATCGCCGGTATGGCCGACTCGCTGATCTTCCTCAACGCGCGTGGGCTCGCGCTGGGGCTGGAAGAGCGCGCTCGGCTCGCGCGCGCCGGTGCGGCCGCGCTCCACGACCGCTTCGGCATCGACGAGGTCGTCGACGTCCGCGCCACCGCCGCGCCCTGCCCGCCCGCCTCCGACGAATCACGCGACGCGCTGGTTTGCCGGTCCGTGCGCCGCAACGGACCGGGCGACTTCGATCTCGTGGTCGCGCCACGTGCCTTCTTCGACGCGCGCTACACGCCCGGCGCCGGCGCGAATCACGGCTCGCCGTACCTGTACGATCGCGCGGTGCCGTTGCTGGTGCGCGCGCCGGGGCGGGTGGCCGCCGGCGTGGTCCGCGAGCAACCGGTGCACTTCACCGCGTTCGTGCGCACGGCGGCGTCGCTGCTGGGCGTGCCGCCGCCCACCACCGCTGGCGCGGGAGAAGACCTGAGCGCGCCCGCCCACTGACGGGGAAACGCGCGCCCGGCTCAGTCGATGCGATGCCGCGCGACGATCTCGGGATCGCAGGCGTCGAGCTCGATCTTGCGCGGCCCGAGCTTGACCCGGATCAGGCTGCCCAGCGTCTCGTCGAACGCGACGAACAACCAGGCGCGGATTGCGTCGCCGGCGCTGACATTCAGGCGCGCGGCGTAGCTGGTGAACCCGCGGATGTCCTTGAACTGATCCATCGCCAGCATCATGTGGGCGTCGTCGACCAGCCCGACCGGAATCGCGCGCGCCTCGATGTGCGGGTCGGCGCGGATCGCGGCGATCTCACCCGGCAGGCGCGCGTGGTACGACCCGTCTTCGATCAGCGACGCCAGCGCGCGCTGGTGCGGGTGCGTGCCCGCGACGATCTGGTCGGCCTGGCGCGCCATCTCCTCCATGCCCTGCTCGTGCGCGCGCAGCAGCACCAGGTCGTACACCGGGTGGCGGTGAAACGTCTGCAGCACGTGGTTCACGATCGCGTCGCGCGGCAAGAACAGCCCCACCGGATCGAGCATGGTCGCCGGCCCGGCGAGGAAGCGACGGACGTTGTGAAAGATCCAGGGGATACCCTGCGCGCGGTAGAAGATCTTGGTCTCCTCGCTGGCGCTGACCATGATCTGATCGCGGCCCGCGACCAGCAGCTGCGACCAGCTCGGGATCGCGTCGATGTGGCCCAGGCCGCGCAAGCGCTCGAGCCGCCGGCGCACCAGGCTCGGCCGCAGAAACGCCGCCAGCAGCGACGACAGCTGGAGCAGCTTGGTCCCGTTCTGCCGCCATCCTCCCACGACGTCGGCGAGCAGACGCCACCACGACCGACCGATCCAGCTTGGCGGCGTCGCGCCCTGAACCTCGGCCATCGACGGCCGTCCAGAAGCAACGGCCGCGGCATTGAGCGACTGCACCGGCCTAGCTTAGCGCCGGTAACGGTCGGCGACTACGGCGCGTCGAGCAGGTGCCGCGCGTCCAGCCGCGCGAACCCGGCCGGGTAGCGCGAAAGGTAGTCGTTCGCCGCGCGGCGTGCCGCGACGGCGTCGATCACGGCGAGCAGCTTCATGCGCTGCGCGGCCGCGCTCTCGGCGAGCGGGCTGGCCGGATACTCGCGTGTGAAGCGCTCGAAGATCCGGACCGCCTGCGAGCCTTGCCCGCGGCGCTTCGCCCGCACCGCCGACGCGAACATGTCGTTCTGCGCCGCCAGCTCGGACTTGGTCAGCGGAAGCGACGGCTGAGCCGCGGGCGGCGCCTCGACCGGCGCGGGCGCCTCGGTCGGAGCTGGAGTCTCCGCTTCGGCGACAGCCGGCGCGGAGATGCGCATCCCGTTGCCGCGCGCCATGCCGCCGCGAACGCGGACGCGCGCGCTCGGCGCAGCCGAGGCCGCGCTCGCAGCCGGCGGCGTCTGATCGCACGTCTCCGGCCAGGTGTGGCCCGGCGTCACTCGAACCTCGGCGCCATCCCGCCGCACGCTGACCACGCCCTCGGTCACCGAGACGCGCGTGATGGTCCCACTGCCGCATGATGGATCGACCGGAACCACCGCGACCCGGAACGCCGTGCCGTGAACTTCGACCTCGGCGTCGGCCGTGGCAATGATGAACCGCTCGCCCGTCACCAGCTTGGCGACCCGCGCGCGGATCGCGCCCTCTTTCAGCTCATAGCGCTGAATGGAGCTGGCTTCCTTGACCGCGACCTCGCCGCCGCCCTCCAGGGTCAGCGTCGTGCCGCGCGGCGCGCCGATGCGCACTTCGCCCGCGGGCGGAGCGACGAGGCGGTACCCTTGCGGCAGCGCCATCCCCTCGACCACGGGCACCGGCGCCTGGTCGACGCCCACGATCACGCCCGACGGCTGTTGCGACGCGCTCAGGATGTGCAGCGGGTAGCGCGACGACGCCTTGCTGGCGTCCGCGATCGGAGGCGGCGAGTACGGAGACAGCAGCGTCTTGCCGCCGATGACCAGCACCAGCACGGCAGCGGCCGCGCTCGCGGTCATCGTCCAGCGCACCATCTGCTGGCGCCGGCGTCGCGCGCGCAGACCGCGCTCGACCGCGTGCACCAGACGCTCGCGGTCCGAGGGAAAGCGGGGCGACGGCTGCGCTTCGTTTCGCAGCGCGGTCGCGATCATATCGGCATAGGACCGGGACATTTTACCCACCCCCTTCGCTCAGCTTGAGAAGGTCCGCCAGCTCCGGATCGCAGGCAACACGTTGGTGCAGATCGCGTCGCCCACGCGCCAAACGACTTTGCGCGGCCGCCAGACTCACGTTGGTCATCTCTGCAATCTCTTTAAGCTCGTAGCCCATCAGCTCATGCATGACGAAGGTCCAGGCTCTTCCCTCGTTCATCTTTTCCAGATGGTTCGCCACGCGCGCGAGGATGTCGCGCGTGAGCGACCGCCGTTCGCCCGCGATCGGGGCCGCCGGCATGTCCTCCTCGGCGAGCGCATCGGCGAAGATCCGCCGTTCGGTGCGCCGCCGCCGGATGTACTTGAAGACCACGTGCGCGGTCACGGTCTGCGCCCAGGTGTCGAGCGAGCAGTCGCCGCGATAGCGATCGATGGTCCGCACGATCTCGAAGATCGCGAGCTGCGAGAGGTCATCGTGGTCGGTGTCGCGCCGCCCGAGCAGCTTGCGGATCGTGCGGTCGACCTGCGGCCACAAGCGGTTGCACAGCGCCGAGGCAACCGCTTGATCCCCCGCCCGCGCCCCCGAGATCAGCGCGTGGTCATCGAGCGCGCGCGCAGCCGCCGTCTTCGGCTGGTCGGCCGGAGGGGGCACCAACCGCAGCGCCCCAGCTGACCTATTTTGAGTTCCGAAAGCCACGCTACATGGGAAGAGTACCTCGACGTCCCCACGAGCAGGCGGCCTGTGGAAAATCAGTCACACAAAGTTTGTGGGCCGACGCGGCAGCATGGCGCCCGCGGATCGTAAGCCATTAAAAAGATACACGAATCCCGACCTCGCCCGTGCCACGCAAGCGC
This sequence comes from uncultured Myxococcales bacterium, assembly GCA_964571275.1. GTDB lineage: Bacteria > Myxococcota_A > Polyangia > Fen-1088 > Fen-1088 > DASRQZ01. Next base: position 11,629 of record CAZNCQ010000046.1, on the reverse strand, counting down.
GGGATCGTATCCACGTGAACCGGGGGCGACGTCCCGGTTTGGACTGTGAGATCGGTATCCCCCAGCGCCGCCTCGAGGCCGAGGCTGGTCACGATGTCCAGCGCCGAGCTGACGCTGAGCGCAATGTCGGCCAGCGCGTCTATCCCCGGCAGCCACTTCGAGAGCGTGTCGCCCTCGTCGCGGGTGACCGAATGATTCAGAACCAGACCATCCACCCGAATTCCGACGGCGATCCGGTGGCCGCTCGACGCGCGCCGCGGCCAGAAGGAAACGCCGAGCGCCGCGTACGACGCCAGGTCATGGCCACTGATCCTGGGCAACGCGCCCTGCCACGCACCGAAGCCGAGCCGCGCGGCGATCGCCGGAGTCACGAAGAATTCGCCCGAGATCGCGCCGCCGTAACCCGTCGCGGTCCCGGTGCTGATCCCGGTGCGTCCCAGGGCGACCAGGCGAATTCCCGTGCGCAGCTCTTCCGCGTCGACTGTCCCTCTCGCACCGTGGTGCGGGTTCGCGGCCAGCGCCTCCTCCGGCAGCATCGACGTCACCGCGAAACCGAGGGCCCGCCCGCGCTCGATCGAGGTATCGACGACCGCGAAGACCATGGTCCGCTCGGTCCAGCGGTTCGTCTCCGCGACGTGGACCCGCACGCGCGCCCGCGTGTGCGCGGCATCGAGCCACGCGATCTGCGCGGCGGTTTGCGCGTGGACCAGCTGCTCGATGCGCAGCGTCTCGCCGTCGGTCGACTCCTCCGTCTCGCGCACGACGACCGCGTTTTCGTCGCCCAGCGCCTCGGCCGCGGTCGCGCGCATCGACTCCGTGGCCTGGTCGTCGACGTTCTGCGTGGCGACGACGATCGCCAGGACGACGGCGGGCGACATTAAGCGACCTGCCTAAAATGCCGTGGCCGCGCTGCCATCCAACCACCTGATTACCACGGGATCTTCGTGACCGGCAGCGCAGATTCGGGCGCGCGCCGCGACGATGGCGATTTCCCGGTAACATCGACCCGTGTCGGCCCGTGGAAGCTCGCGTCGCGTGGCGAAGGCGGCCCTGTGCGGGCTCGCCGGCGTGGCCGTGGGTCTGACGACGATGGGCTGCCACCGGCACGACGCGGCGGTTCCAGCTGCCGTCGCCGACGGCGGGCAGGGCGCGCGCACCGCCGCCGCCAAGCTACTCGAGAGCGTGATCGATCCCTGGCGCTGGCCACGCGCCGCCGGTGCGACCGCGCGCGAGCGCGCGCTCGAGGATATCGGCCCCTACGAGATTCCGCCCGGCGCCCACGGCGACGCCGACGCGATCAACAGCAACGCCGACTACTGGACGCGCCTGGTCGGGATCGCGTGGGACAGCGACGTCGACATCGTCTTCAATGACGAGCCGGTCGATCTGGACGGCGATGGCGTCGCCGACGCGCGCGTCACGCGCCGGGTGCACGCGCGCGGCGGCGTTCTCGCCAACCCCGAGCTGTTCGGCCTGACGCGCACACCCGACGACCCGCGTGGCCGCGTCGGTCGCATCTCGGTGTCGACCGGCGTGCTCGGCCTGCGCGAGGCGCTGCGCCCCGACGGTCGCCCCAGCGGCCAGATCGGCATGACTTGCTTCGTGTGCCACGGCGGCACCGACCCCGTCGACGGCCGCGTCGTCCTCGGACTGCCCGGCACCCGCTTCGACTACGGGCTGCTGCTCGCGACGTCGGCGTTGCTGTCCGACGGCGACCGCGCGGTGGCGGCGCGGCGCGCGCGCGGGTTCCCGTCCGGCCGCGCCGTTCGCGCGCGCCTGCTGTTCGCTGGCCCGGGGCGGCAGGACCTGACCGGCGAATTCGGCCTCGACGTCACCGTGCCCGGCTTTCATTCGGCGCGCTACGCGGGCACGAAGCGCGTGCGCCAGGGGACGCGCGGGATCGTCAATCCGATCAGTGTCCCGAGCGCATTCGGCACGGCGGGGCTGCTCTTGCAGAACTGGTCGGGCTCGGAAGACGGCGACGGGCCCTGGCTCGACCGCTTGCTCGTGCTCGCGGGCGGAGCGACGGGGCACGATGACCGGACCGACGGCGCGACGCTGGCGGCGTTCGGTTTGCCGGCGAGCGACCGCGCGGCGGCCCGGCGCGCGCTCTTGCTCGACCTGCGCAATTTGGGGACGCTCGGGCTGCAGCAAGATTCGTTTCCGGGCCTGCTCTGGGCCGACGCGATCTACGGGCACGCCGAGCTCGACACGAGCGCGCTCGCGTCGATTCCGCCGATGTACGCGGCGAGCGACGTGCGCCAGGCGCTGGCCGGCGCAGCGACGCCGGAAGCGCTGCCGCGGCCGCCGATCACCGACGCGGCGGCGGTCGCGCGCGGGCGCGTACTGTTCAACGATCGGATCGTCGGCACCATCGCCAACCGCCAGATCCTCAAGTCGGGCCCGCGCGCCTACGCGGCCGCGCGCCTCGGCGGGCCGATCCTGGCGCCGATCGACGCCAGCCAGCCGCTCGACGCCACGCTACAGGTCCGCTGCGCGGATTGTCACAACAGCGCGCCGCTGGAGCGCATGCTGCCGCTGGCAGCGAATCCGCCGCCGCTCGGCCGCTGCACGCATTGTCACTTCACGCATCCCGAGCCGCCGGGCTACGCCAGCTGGGGATCGATCCGCGCGCTCGCGGCGCCGGCTGAGGCCCCCGCCGAAGTGACGTTTTGCGAGCGCTGCCACACCGAGCACCGTGACTTCGGTCCGTTCGTTGGCACGTCGAGCCGCCTGTTTCCGTTCGACGCCGACGGCGACGGCAACGCGCAGGGCGACGAGGCCGACGACGCGCGCGCCGGCGGCATCGGCACCGAGCCCCTGCTGGCGTTCGACGTGCCGCGCCCCGAGCGCCCCGGCGGCGGCTTCAGCATCGACGTGCCGGTGATCGGCGACCCGGTGCACGCCGGCCCGATAAGGCGCGAGCGGATCGGGGTGGCGTGGGTTCGCGTGGCGCCGCTGGTGGCGGTGTTCGCGACCGCGCCTTACTTGCACAACGGATCGGTGCCGACGTTGCGCGCCTTGCTCGAACCGGCGCGAAGGCGATCAGTGGCCTTCCCTCTCGGCGCGAGCGGATTCATCTTCGATACGCGGCTGCCCGGGAACCGCAACATCGGACACGAGTTCGGCACCGCGCTCAGCGACGGTGAGAAGAACGACCTCGTCACCTTTCTGAAAACGCTTTGACGAACTCGCTCGTCGCTGTCGCGACGTCACTAAAAGTCGAAACATTGTGCACGCCTCCCTCTTGCGTCCTCTGACGCGCTTGCTAGGAGGGAACCCTGGTGGTAGCAAACACCCAACTACATTTACAAAGGACAACCATGACCAAGCGAATGACCTTCCTGATTGTTGCGACCCTCATGACCGCGGGTGTCGTCGCGGGCTGTGACCAATCGAAAGCCGAGCTCGACTCCACCAAGCAGCAGTTGACGGCGATCACCGCCGAGCGCGACGGCCTGAAGACGCAGCTCGATGCGGCCAAGCAGCAGGTGACGACGCTGCAGGCGCAGGTGACCGATCTGCAGACCAAGCTCGCGGCCGCGCAAACGCCGCCGCCGCCCCCGCCGGTCGTGGTGGAGGAGAAGGGCGCGAAGAAGAAGAAGGCGGCAAAGGCCGAGCCCGCGGCGGCGGCTCCGGCTCCCGCACCGGCGGCTACCACCGGTCCCGCGACCGAAACGCGCAAGGGCCGAGGCCACTTCTAGGCCGCGCGAGGAAGGACGACAAACATGACATCTTCAATGAAGAACGCATTTGCGCTGGCGCTGCTCGGCGGCGTCTTCGCGCTCGGCTGCTCGAGCACCGGCACCGGCGACGACGGCGGCGATGTGGATGCTGGCAGCGACGGCCCCGTAGCGTTCGGGCTGGCACCAGGCGACAATTGCTTCGACGTCGTCTCGATCCAGCCGGGATCGAATGACGGCTGTATGATCGGCGTCGCCGATACGACCGCCACCGGGGGCCCTGTCGGCGGGGGACTCCTGGTGAACTACAACGCGACCACGGGGATCCTGACCGTCGGAACGGCCGGCTCGCTCGGCGCGGGCCCGATCGCGTTCAACACCGGAACGCTCACGCGCGACGGCAACCCGACCGATTCACAGATGCCGACGTGCGGCTGGCACCAGACCGATACCTCCGACGTCACGGTCACGGCGACCAACGAGTTCGACATCACGGTGACCGAGGTCGAGGACACGTTCGCGACAGCGTGTTCGTTCAAGCCGACCGGCGGCACCTGCACGTCGAGGTGGACGTGGCACATGAAGCTGGGGACCGAGATCGCGCCGGCCTGTAACTGAGGTCAGGCGGCCGCGCAGCGACATCGGGGATCGATCCCATGATTCGACAAACCGTATGCGCGCGCGGCCGGCGCGCCTGGATCGCGCAAACGCTGGGTGTGCTCGCGGCAGCGGCGCTCCCGTGCGCGACGTCGTGTGCCGATCTGAACCTGCCCGGGCTGGGGCTGCCGCCCGCGGTGGCGCCGCAATTGAGCCCACCGCAGGTGACGTTCGTCGGTGCGACGATGGTGGGCGCGCCGGCGTCGCGCACGCTCGCGGCCTACTACTGTCCCGATGTGATCTCGGCGCCGCTGGGCACCGGGCCGATGATCTGCCAGGGGCTGTTCGGCCCGCGCCCCAACCCGGCGGCGATGGCGGTGACCTTCGATATCCAGCTGCGCATCGCCAACCCGAACCGCATTCCGATCCCGCTCGCGAACGTGCTGGCTGCGGCGACGGTCTTCCCTGCGGCGTCCAACGAGAAGCTGGGCGCGATCTGCTTGAGCCTGTGCCCGGCAGGCACGCCCGGCTGCAGCGGCATCCCCGCGCCCGGCGCTTGTGAGGCGTCGTCGCGAGACGTGCGTTCGCTCAACGACTTCGTCAACCGATCGTTGCCGCAGCTCCTGATCGCGGGTGGCGTGGCGATGGCGACGGGTCAGGCCCCCAGCTTTGTGGCACCGCCGCTGAACGCGTCGAGCCAGATCGACGTCGTCGCACGCTACGCGTTCGGCCCGGAGCAGCTGCTGAGTGTGCTGCGCCAGCTGGCCGCGCAATCGATGAGCGAGCTGCGCGCCGGCCGCGCGCCCACGTTCGCGATCCCCTACCGCCTCGAGGGCACGATCTTCTTCGACGGAGGCTCGATCGGCCGCATCGCCGTCGGCTGGGGTCCGACGCAGGGCACGTGGGTTCTGCCCGTCGAGGGGCTCATTCCACGCTACTGAGTCGCGAGTCTGACGCGACTCTAGCGCTGATCGTCTCGCACGATCATCGCCGCGCGGTGGGCGCCGACGGAGACGTAGCGGGCCGGGCGGCCGATTGACGTCTCGATCAAGTGGACGTAGTCACGCGCGGCCTTGGGCAGGTCCTCGAACTTGCGCACCCCGGTGATGTCCTCGGTCCAGCCGGCCATCTCACGGTAGATCGGGCGGCACTGCTCGAGCACGGTGTTGATCGGAAAGTCGGTGCGCTTCTTTCCCTTGTACTCGTAGTGCGTGCAGACCAGCAGCGGCGCGCGGCCCGACAGGCAGTCGAGCTTCGTGATCGCGATTTCGTGCGCGCCCTGCACCTCGGCCCCGTAGCGCGACGCAACCGCGTCGAAGTGACCCACGCGACGCGGGCGGCCGGTCGCCGCGCCAAACTCGTTGGCCTGCTCGCGCAGCTCCTTGGCCTCCTTCTCTTCCATCTCGGTCGTGAACGGGCCGTCGCCCACGCAGGTCGAGAAGGCCTTCACCACGCCGATGATGCGATCGGCATTGACGCCGAAGAGCCCCGAGCCGATCGGAGCGAACGCGCCCAGGCAGCACGACGACGACGTGAACGGATAGATCCCGAAGTAGACGTCGCGCAAGGCGCCGAGCTGCGCCTCGAAGAGAATGCGCCGCCCCTCTTTCGCCGCCGCCGACAGCAACGACGTCGTGTCGCAGATCATCGGCACCACGCGCTTGCCGTACGTGTCGAGCCAGCTCATCACGCTGTCGACCGTCGCGGTCGGCGTCTTGCCGTACACGCCCTTCGCGACCAGCGCCTTCCACTCGACCAGGCTCTTGATGCGCTCCGGAAGGTGCTCGGGATGCAGCAGCTCGCCGAGCTGGATCGCCTTTTTCATGACGCGATCGCCGTACGCGGGCGCGATCCCCCGCCGCGTCGATCCGTACGGCCGTCCCGCGCTGGCCGTGAGCCGCTCCTCTTCCCAGGCATCCTCGTCGGCGTGAAACGGAAAGCAGAACGTGGCGCGATCGGAGATCTTGAGGTTGATCGGCCCGACGCCGCGCGACTCGAGCCCCGCGAGCTCTCGATTCAGGTGCTCGATGTCGATCACCATGCCGGGCCCGAGCACGTTGGTCACGTGCGGATTGAAGATCCCCGACGGCACCAGGTTGAGCTTGAAAACGCCACGGTCGTTCACGACGGTGTGGCCGGCGTTGCTGCCGCCCTGGTAGCGAACGACGAAATCGGCGTCACCCGCGAGGTAGTCGACGATCCGCCCCTTGCCCTCGTCGCCCCAGTTGACACCGACGATAACCGTGGAACTCATTGTGGTTTCTCTATGCCTTGCGCGGTCCCAAAAAGCAACCCTGGATCCTGCGCGATCCCGGCTCAAAATGCCCCGAATTCAGGCGTGAAATCAGCCGCCGACTTGACGCAGCAACGGCGCGCGTACCCTATTTCGCGTAGTCGGTCGCGCGCGTCTCGCGAATCACCGCGACCCGGATCTGCCCCGGATACGACAGCTCCGACTCGACCTTGCGCGCGATGTCCTTCGACAGCAAGCGCGCCTCCTGATCGCTCACGCGCGAATTCTCGACGAGCACCCGCACCTCGCGCCCGGCCTGGATCGCGAACGCGCGCTCGACGCCGGGGAAGCTGGTCGCGATCTTCTCGAGATCCGAGAGCCGCTGCACGTACGATTCGAGCATCTCGCGCCGCGCCCCGGGCCGCTGCGCCGACAGCACGTTGGCCGCGTCGACGATGTGGTCCATGACGTCGACCGACGGCACGTCGCCGTGGTGCGCCTCGATCGCGTGGCAGACGCGCGGCGGCTCGCCCAGCTTCTTCGCGACGCCGGCGCCGATCACCGCGTGCGAGCCCTCGATCTCCTGATCGATCGCCTTGCCGATGTCGTGCAGCAGCCCGGCGCGCCGCGCCGTCTTCACGGGCAGCCCCAGCTCCGCCGCCATCGCGCCGGCCAGGAAGCCGACCTCGATCGAATGCTGTAACAAATTTTGCGCGTTGCTCGACCGGAACTTGAGCTTGCCCAGCAACTGCACCAGCTCCGGGTGAATGCGCCCGAGCCCGAGGTCGAACGCCGCCTGCTCGCCGGCGTCCTTGCACTGCTGCTCGATCTCGCGCGTCGCCTTCTCGACCATCTCCTCGATGCGCGTGGGATGGATGCGCCCGTCCGCGATCAGGCGCGTGAGCGCGATGCGCGCGATCTCGCGCCGCACCGGATTGAAACAGGAGATCACCACCGCCTCGGGCGTATCGTCGATGATGAGGTCGATCCCGGTCGCCGCCTCGAGCGCGCGGATGTTGCGCCCCTCGCGCCCGATGATCCGCCCTTTCATGTCGTCCGACGGCAGCGGCACCGTCGCCACCGTTCGCTCGGTCACGTACTCGCCGGCGTAGCGCTGCAGCGCCGCCGAGATGATCATCTTCGACTTCTCTTCGGCCTCGGCGCGCGCCTGGTCCTCGATCTTCTTCACGTCGCCGGCGGCCTCGCGCCGGGCGTCGTCGCGCACCTCGTCGAGCATCTGCTGGCGCGCCTCGGTCTGCGTGAGCGAAGCGATCTTTTCCAGCCGCACTTTCGCCGCCGCGGCTTGATTCGCGGCGGCGCGCGCCGAAGCTTCGGCGGCCGACTCCCGCGCGGCCAGCTGCTTCTCGCCGCGCGCCATCTCCTCGGACTTCTGGCGCAGCTCGCGTTCCTGCTTTTCGATCCCGCGCTCGCGCGTGGCGATCTCGGCCGCCTGCTTCTCCAGCTCCGCCTGGCGCGCGCGCAGCTCGGCGTCGACACCGGCGCGCGCCTTCAGCGCCACCTCCTTCGCGTCCAGCGTCGCCTGGCGCTTCAGCGACTCGGCCTCGCTCTTCGCCGCCTCGAGCAGGCGCTGCTTTTCCTGATCACTCTGCGGCAGCGCCGGCGATCGCAACGAGCGCCCGACCAGCAGCGCAACCACGAACAGCACCAGCAGCGCCGGCACGGCGACGGCGATCGGGATCAAGCGCGCCCCCCATCTGACGATTCGGGCCGCGTGCACCGCACGACCTGGCGATCGGTCACCACGCAGTCGACGCTCACGTCGGCGTCGCCGGCGGGACAGCGGTCGACGAGCTGGAAGTCGTACGCGAGGCCGACCAGAAACCCGCGCCCGGCGGCGCGCAGGCGCCCAGCCGCCTCGTCATAGTAGCCGCCGCCGTAACCCAGCCGGCGCCCCGCGCGATCGAAGGCCAGCCCGGGCAGCAGCATCACGTCGATGCTCTCGACAGCGATCTCGGGCGCCGCGGCCGTCGGCTCGCGCAGACCGTATAGCCCCGACGCGAGCGCGCCGGGATCATTGGGATCGACGTCGTGAAAGCGCAGGCGCGGCGGCACCGCGCTCACCCGCGGTAGCGCAACCCGCGTCCCGCGCGCGTGCGACGCCGCCAGCGCCGCCGCCGGGTCGACCTCGCCCCTTGCCGGCAGCGCGACGAAGCCAGCGACGGTGCCGCCCGCGACGCTCGCCGCCACCAGCTCGGGCAGTGCCTCGAGCCGCGCGGTCACCGCCGCCGACAGCTGCGCACGCTCCTCGGGCGAGACCTCTTGCCGTCGCGCCATCATTGCGTGACGAAGCGCGCGCTTTTCCTGCAGCAGCAAACGGGTACCCGAACCTAGGCGGTCATACTCGCGCCTCGCGTTCGAGGTAGTCAAGCAGGGACTGACTCTTTTCGCGAATCCTTTTCCGCAGTTCTAGTGAGTCGCGCCGCTCTGCGAACAGCTCCTCGGCAATTTGCAGCGCGGTCAGCACCGCCACCGCCTGGGTGTCGGGGACCTTGGCCTGCTTCTGGATGTCGCGGATCTTGCCGTCGACATACGCGGCGAGCGCCTTGACGGTCCGGTCGTCGTCGTCGGTCTTCAGCGAGTAGCGAAGGCCCGCGATCTGGACCGTCACCGAGCGCTTCACGGTGGGGACTCTAACACGGGACCGTCGCCCGGCATGCCAGGGGAAGGAATCGGGCTGCCGTCGCGGTAGTCTTCGTCCTCGACGACGTGGCTGCTCGCGTCCCAGCGGCGCCAGTGACTGTCCTTGCGGCCCGCCAGATAGAACCCGTCGGTGCGCGCGTGGCCGTCCTCGTACCACTCGCGAAAGCCGTGGTTGCGCACGCCGGATTCGTACTCGACCTCGCGCGCCAGCTGGCCGTTCGGATACCAGAACCACCAGACGCCCCAGCGCGCGCCATCGCCGTCGTAGCGGCCGAGCGCGCGCGGCTTGCCGTCGGGGTAGCGGTCGCTGAACGAGCGTGCCTCCTGCTCCTGCTGATGTCGGCGCGGGATCGAGTCATAGGTGGCGATGCGAACGACGCCCGAGCTGGTGAACCCGAGCTCGCTGCGATCGGCGGCGCTCAGCTTGGCCGCGCGGGTGACGATCTTCTGCCCGACGAGCTCGCCGTCGTTCCAGGTTTCCTCGCGCCACATCTCGCCGGTGTTCCAGTAGTAGCGCCAGACCCCGTGCTGAACACCGTCGACGTAGAGACCTTCCAGGAGCTTGACCCCGCTCTCGTAGTAGCGGATTTCGGGTCCCTGGCGCACGCGATCGGCCTCGCGGCGGCACCATTCGCTCTCGACACCGCCGCTGTACACCCGGCGCGTGAGCGTCGCGCCGCGCGGGCAAGCGGTCTGCGTGTGCGCGCAGGCACCGATCAGGGCGCCGACGGCGACCGCCGCCATGCCACCTGAAGCGATCCCTCCCCGCGCGCGTGCCACCGTTCCACATTACCTCCGCAGCTGCCCCGATTTGAAGCACAAGCGCATCGCCACCGTCGATTCCCGTCGGTGAGCGCGGCGCGCGCGCGGCGGCCGTCGCTGTCACGTTGCCAATCACATGGCCCGACGGTGGACCTCGCCGCCCTGGTGAGCCTCGAGCGCGGCGACCACGAGATATGCGAAGCCGAGCGCGAACGTCCACCAGGTCAGCCACGACGTCGCGCGCGCGGCGATCGCGACGATCCAGATCCCGAACAGCGTGAAGCCGAGCAGCGCGGGCGGTTTCGCGCCCTCGCGGCCGTGCTGCGCGGGCAACATCGCCGCCACGACGATCGATGTGAGGCCGGCCAGGCCGAGGAGCCAGGTGAGCCACATCGTCGCGCCCTGGTTGAGACCGACGATCCACAAAACCACCAGGCCGGCGCCCAGCACGACTGAACCGAAGCGAGCCATGACCGACCTCCTTGGTCGCGCCCGATGCGGGCGAGTCCCTAGAGACAAGGTGGGGCACCCGGATCGACTGTCACTGGGGTCGGCGCGGTATTCGACTCTTCTCACGAGCAATCGACTACTGGACAAGTGTGCCGGTGCGTCGATACTCGTGCGCAGATGCCGGTGACGACGTCTGGACCGCAGGAGACCGCCCCGGCGCCTGGCGTCGCGCGGTTGACACCGTGCTTGCGGCTGCGGATGGAATCGCTGCTGGTCAACGGAGGCGAAGCCCTGGCGCCGCGTTTTCAAGAGGAAGAGGTCGCGGTCGCCGAGCTGTCGTTTCTCTACGCCGGCGCGGCGGCGACCGACGCCAACCGCGACACCGGCGGCGAGCGCCGCGCGCGCTACCTGCTCGAAAGCCTCGGCGTCGTCGAGATCGCCTGCCTCGACGAGATCGAAACCTGCCCCGGTTCGTCGGCGGAGTACCTCGTGCGCGTCGACCGCAACGTCCACGCGCTTTGCTCGTTCACGGCGTATGCGCTGCCGCAGCTGCGCGCGCTCGGCTGGCGCGTCGAGCTTCCGTCCGACTACCCGTTTCAGGTCCTCGGTGACGACGCCCCCTGGTACGCGCACGTCGGCGACGACGACCAGGCGGGCTGGTTCAGCCTGGAGCTTGGCATCGAGGTCGCCGGCCGGCGCGTGAACTTGCTGCCGGCGTTGCTCGACTTGCTGGAACAGGTATCGCCGTCGGCGCGCCTCGACCGGCTGGTTCCACCGGGCGCGCGCGCGTTCGCTCTGCCGATCGGCGACGGGCGCTACGTCACCGTGCCGCCCGAGCGGCTGCGCATCCTGATGAAGGTGATGGGCGAGCTTTATCAGGGCACCGGTGGCGGCAGCGCTGCGCGTGCCGACGCGTTCCGATTTCCGGTGACCAAGGCCGGATCGCTGGGCAGCATCGACGCGGCCTTCGCGGAGCCGGGGCGTCCCGCGCTCGCCTGGAGCGGCGCCACCACCGTGCACGAGCGCGGGCGCGCGCTGGCCGCCGGCATCGCCGCCAGCCAGGAGCCGGCCCACCCGCCGATCGGCTTGCGCGCGACGCTGCGCCCGTACCAGCAAGAAGGCCTGCGCTGGCTGCAGCACCTCCGCGCCCACGGCGCGGGCGGAATCCTGGCCGACGACATGGGCCTCGGAAAGACGCTGCAGACCATCGCGCACCTGGTCGCCGAGAAAGAAGCCGGCCGCC
>CAZNCQ010000045.1:0-33572 GCA_964571275.1 uncultured Myxococcales bacterium | reverse complement strand
CTGTCACCGATGTATTGTCCCCTCCCTGTCACCGATCTCTTGTCCCCAGACCCGTGTCGGTCTAACGCTCGTTGGTCATCAGGTAGCCGACCCCGTCGAACATCGCGCTGCCGCGCAGATGGGGCGCCAGCAGCGAGGGCGAGACCCTGGCGTCGGTGAACGGGGACAGACTCGCGCCCGACTCTCCATTTTGCTCGGCGACGAAAGCGATAGACCATCACGACGAGCCGCGAGCAGAGCAAGCGGTGCTTTCGCCCGGCGAGGATCTCGTCGATCGCGGCGTCCATCGCGGGCCGCGTTTCTTTTGCCGGGCGAGCGTGCTAGGACACCGCCTGCCGCGTGAAGGTCGTCTTTCTCTCGACATATCCGCCTGCGCCGTGCGGAATCGGTGACTACACGCGCGAGCTGCGCCAGGCGGTCGAGCGCGGCGCCGACGACGTCACCGTCGAGGTCGTCGCCGAGCGGCATCCGGCGGTCGAGCGCGAGGTCGACAGCAACGTCGAGCGCGCCTGGAAGCGCGGCGGCGATTGGGACACGGCGGCCGCCGCGGCCGTGATCGCGCGCCGGCCCGCCGTCGTGCACATCCAGCACGAAGAAGCGATCCTGCATCAGGACGCGCGGCTGATCCGTTTCCTCGAGACCGTCGGCAAGGCCGGCATCGCCCGCGTGCTGACGCTGCACTCGGTGTACGGCGGCATGCTGGGCGTGCCGATCTTCTGGTGGCCGCCGCCGATGTTTCATCGCGCGATCGCCGCCAACGCCGAGGCCATCGTGGTTCACCAGCAAGAAGGCGGGCGCGACGTCCTCGAGCGTCACCGCGTGGCGCCCGACAAGATCCAGGTGATTGCGCACGGCACGCCGCACGTCGACGGCGGCTCACGCTCTGCCGCGCGCGCGCGCCTCGGGTTGCCCGCCGACGCGAAGATCGCGCTCTTCTTCGGCGTGATTCATCCCAAGAAGAATCTGCAGACCATCGTCGCCGCCGCCGGTGCCGTCGCCGCGGCCGTGCCGGGCTTCCGGCTGCTGATCGCCGGGCGGCTGCGCGATCGCACCGTGCTCGACGCGATGTACGGGCGGCGGCTGGCGCGGGCGATGGGGCCAGGCACAGCCGGTGGCTGGATCGATTTTCGCGGCGGCTACATCGCGGCGGCCGACATTCCGGTCTACCTGGCGGCGGCCGATGTCGTGGTGTTCCCGCATGACCAGGGCTACGGATCGGCGAGCGGCGTCTTTCACCTGGCGCTGGGCGCGGGCCGCGCGTGCATCTGCTCGTCGTCGCCGAAGTTCGGCGAGGCGCGCGAGATCTTCGGCCGCAAGATTCCGGCCGCGATCGCACCGGCGCGCGACGTGGCCGCCTGGCAGCGCGCGATGATCGACTTGCTGTCCAACGACAGGTTGCGCGCCGAGGCGGAGGCGCTGGCGCAGGCCGGGGCCGCGGATTCGGCGTGGCCGGTGCTCGGCCGGCGTTACGCGCAGCTCTACCGCGATCTGGCGGCGCGCTCGAGCTCCGCCCCTCTCGCGCCGGACGCCGCGCGCGGATGATCCCCAATCGCTACCACTTCGTCTGGTTCGGGCGCGAGTTCCCGCTCACGCACGCGCTGGCGATTCGCTCGGTCGCCGCGACCTGTGCGCCCGAAGCGATCGTCTTGCACGCCAGCGACGATCTGCGCGGTCAACCCGACTTCGATCCGCTGCTCGCCGACCTGCCCGCGTTCACGGTGCGGCCGCTCGACATCGGCGCGTTGCTCGACGAGCCGAGCCTGCCCGATCCGGTCCGCCTGCGCGCGATCTGGGATCAGCTGCTCGCGGGACGCCGCTGGGCCGCGCTCTCGGACGTGCTGCGCTACCTGGTGCTCTACCGCGAGGGCGGCGTCTACCTGGACCTGGACACGATCACCGTGCGCGACGTGCGCCCCCTGCTGGCGGCGGCGGGGTTTTGCGGCCGCGAGCGGATCCTCGTCGACGTGACGGTTCACCGGCGCGGGTCGCCGTTGCGTTACGTCCGCACCGTGCCGCTCGACGTCGCGCGCTGGATCTGCAGCCGCACCGAAGGTGGCATCCGCCGCTTCGCGCGCATCGCCGGCCTCTACCCGGCGGCGATCAACGGCGCCGTGCTCGCGCTCGCGCCGCTGCACCCGATGGCGCACGAGGCGCTGCGCCGGGTGCCGGATCTGGTTCCGACACTGGAAAAGCGCCGCCCGGCGATCGGTCCGGATCTGCTGCAGGACCTGATCGACGGCGACCGACGCACCGACGTGACCGTCTTCGGGCCGTCGCATTTTTATCCACTGGGGCCGCAGATGGCCGCGCAGCTTTTTCGCCTGCGCGCCGACGCCGCCGCCGTCGATCGCGCGATCGAAGCGGCGATCGGTCCGGAGACGTACATCGTCCACTGGTACAACGACAACCTCAAGTCGCTGCCGCGCCCGCCGGATCGCGCGTCGATCCACGCGCTCTGCGACCGGCAGATGTTTTCGCGCCTGGCGCGTCCGTTCCTGTCTCAGGACGCGCGTCGCTCGTAGACGATCCCGTCCGGTGCGCGAAACACCTCGTGGAACTGTGAGTCGAGGAGCGACTTGAGATAGGGATAGTCGCGGATCCGGTGCAACGCGCCGTCGCGTAGCTCGTGGCAATCGATGATGAACTTCGGCGGATGGCGTTCGAAGTCCGCGCGCAGGTTCTCCCAGGACCCCGGGACGATGCGATCGCGCGTGTCGTAGTTCGGATCCCTGAGCCCGAAGATCATCCCATTCAGGGGGAAGCTGGCGATGTAGCGGGTGGCAGGCCGCCGGTGGGCGTCGAGGTAAAGCCCGGTCTGCGCGGTGCCCTGGCCCCACATGAAGATGCGATCGTTCTCGGTCGAGTGCTCGCGCACGTAAACCGCGGCCTGCAGCGGCCCGCGATACTGCGCGAGACCGATCGTGTCGACGACCAGGAAGACCAGCGCCGTGAGGCCGATCCAGCGCGCCAAGAAGAGCGGCGTCAGATAGCGCGCGCGCGCCACGCGCGTTCCCTGCCAGATCTCGGCAAACACCGGCGCGGCGAGCAGCGCCAGCGGTGGCATCAGCTGGATGAAGTAGTGATAGTTGAACTGCCCGTTGGCGTTGACGCCGATCCAGGAGACGATCAAGAAGACCACGAAGGCGGCAAATTCGGCGCGGTGCGCGCTCCACACACCGCGGCGGGCAGCACCATCTCGAACCGAGATCGCTGTCGCCAGCAGCAGCGGCAGGCACTCGAGCACGAAGAGCGCGCCGCGCGCCGGGAGCTTGCGCCAGAAGAACCAGGTCGTGGGACCGAGCGGGTTGACGTGGTTGCCGACGCTCCAGTACCAGGCCTCGCGCAGGATCCCGATATGGTCAAGATAGAGCGCGGCTCCGCCCAGGGTCGCTGCGAAGCCCAGAAACAACAATGCCGCTTGAGCCAGCGCGTGAGCCCAGGTCAGCCCGCGCCTTCCGCGGTAGTCGGGGTGAAGCAGATAGATTGCCAGCGGGAGTCCCGCGATCACCGATGGCTGCTTCAGCAGGAACGCCACGCTGACGAGCCCGCCGGCGACGAAGAGATCGAGCCGGAACCGCGACGAGGACGGGCGCAGCGCGATCGCGAACGCCGCGACGACCGGCAAGTTCATCAGGAGCTCGCCGTTGAAGGCCAGGTCGGTGAAGTTGGCCCAGGCCGAGAAGACGGCGTAAAGCGCAGCGGCCACCCAACCCGTGCCCACGCCGCCGATGCGGCGCATGATGCGATAGAGCAGCGCCATGGTGGCCAGCGTCCAGGCCAACGCGGCGATGTGCAGCGCCAGATAGTTGCGCTCGCCAAACAGGCCGAGAATCAATTGATAGAGATAGAACAACGCGGGCGGCTTGCGCTCGACGCCGTCGGCGTAGGGCCGGCCGCCGTGCAGCATTTCGACGGCGACGACGACGTACACTTGCTCGTCGTCGCACGCTTTCGGATAGGTCAGCAGCGGCAGCCGCGTCAGGAGCGTGAATCCGATCAAGGCCCACGCCCGGCGCGCCGGCGAGGCGATGAGCCGTTGATAGAGAGCGAGCCCGGGTCCGCGGGCCGGCGCGGCCGCGGTCTCCGTCTCGTCAAGCGACCGGTTCAGGTCTCTCTCCGCCCGGGGACGTCGATGCGAGTCAGGAATGGGTTGGTGCCATTCAAAGACGTCCGCCGAAAGGCAGCCTCGATTCTCTTCACGACCAGGCGCAACCCCCACCTGACAACGGCGGTCGCGGGTCGCGGCCGCTCGTCGGCGCGCGGCTTCGTGACCTCACGAGCCGTCGAGTGGCCGGCCGCCGACTTATCGGACGATTTGTCTGTCCAGGCGGTCGACTTGTCCCAGGCGAACGTGTAGTCCGACTGCTGCACGCTGTCGTGCGAAAACGTCTGCTCGATGGTGGTCCGCACCAGGACGTACATCTCCTGCGAGGTGACGACGTCGGCTCGCTTTCCGCCGCGTGGCTTCTTGACGATGAACCAGGACCGCTCGTCGGCCAGGTCGGCCAGGAAGACCTCGGTGTCGCGATACCCGTTCTGCTCCGAATAGAGCGAGAAGAACAACTCCGGCGAGAATTGCCAGAACCCGTGGCCGCAAAATCCGTTCGACGGCAGCACGTGGATGATCTGCGCGCCTGGATTGGCCAAGGAAGAAACGTTCTTCAGCGCCTGCGCCACGTTGTAAACGTGCTCGAGGCAGCCAAAATCGACGATTGTGTCGTACTTCTTTTCCGGCACGAGCGCGCGATTCATGTCCCAGACGTGGGTCGCGGACTCGTAGTCGGAGTTGTCGTACGAATCCACGGACGTCGCGCCGAAGCACTCCATCATCAGACGCTCGCCGTAAGCGCCAAAGTCGGTCAGGGTTTTCAGATCGAGGATCTCCCGCACCTTCCACGGCGGCAGATGCAGGCCCTGTCGGCCGATCGTGACGACCGATCCGAAGGGCCTCTTGCCGTGAACGTACCTGAGAAATTTCAGCCCGTGATAGTCGATTCCCATGACCTCGCCTCGAGACGTACCCTAGGTGCGCCGGACTTTTCTCGTCAAGATCGTTTCACCGGCTGCGCGCGAACCACCAGGCGCTGGCCAGGTAGAGCGGCAGACCGGCGACAGGCACCAGGATCGCGCCCGATCGCATGCCCGGGAGCACCCAGCGAACAATCGCCACTTCCCCCGCGATGAGCGCCGTACCGATGGCCAGCAACGATACGAAACCGGACGACAGGACGTGGACGCGAGCGAACACGTAAACCTCGATCGAGTACAGAACCTGCCCAGCCACCATCCCGAGCGCCGCCGCGATGGCGGCCCCGTTCACACCGAAGCGTGGAACCAGCACCATGCACAGCACGAGCTCGAACACGAGCACCGCGACGTTGTTGATCAGCATGAGGCGGGTGCGCCCGCTCGCGAGGTGGACCCAGACCGTCAAACCGAGCGCGGCGTTGAGCAGGTTCCCGACCGCCAGCACCACGAGCGCGGGTACGCCCACCACGAAGCCCGGACCGAAGAGGGCCAACCAGAACCGCGCACCGACGATGAACAGGCTTGCGAACGGGATGGCGACGAACAAGATCGCGCGCGATTGCCGCTGAAGGTTCTCGGACAGGCGGACGCGATCCTGCGCCACCCAGGCCTCGGCGGCGATGGGCGCCAGCACGGCGTCGAAGGTGCCGCGAATGGCGCTGATTGATGCCGCCAAGAGAATACAGGTGTTGAACACCGCACGTTGTGCCGGAGCCGCATATCCCACCAGGACGAAGATCGGCAACCGGAACACCACGATGTTCGTGAGCTCGCTCAGCGCGAGCGGCGCGGTGTATCGAACGATCGCCCGTTCGGTCGGCTCGTGCAGGAGGCCCTTTGCCAGCTGACCCATGTCGAACCGCCGGCTCAATCCGAAGAGCGCGACCAGGAGCGCGACGAGCCCCGCCAGCAAAGCGGTGGCGGCCAGTGTCCAGATGCTGGGCGCGAAGACCCCGAACAATGCCACCAAGGTGAGCAGCGTGGCGGGCTCGGCCAGCCCGCGCGAGTACAGGTTGTATTGCAGGCTCTTGGTCGCCATCGTCGCCGCCAGCACCGCTGTGGTGAGCGACGAGGTGAGCGCCAGCGGCGCCATCAACCGGAGCGCCAGCCCGTCCATCGCGTGTCCGTTAGCGTGGGCCACCAGCCACGACGCGCCGGCCATCAGCAACGCGCACCCGAATCCGCTCAGCGCCGTGACCCTGAGCCCGGTCGCGAGTGCCCGCACGACGCCCGGCTCGTCGCCCTGCCCCCGGCGTGCTGCCACGAACACCATCAGGCCCTTGTCATTTCCGAGCAACGCCACGCGGAACAAGACGTCGAGCCAGGCCGTGGCCGTCGTGTACGATCCCCAGGCCGCCTGACCGAACAGGCGCGCCGCAAGGGTCCCGAACACCAGGGTCGAGCTTTGCCCCGCCAGGGTCAGCACGTTGGTCGCGGCACCGCGCCGGGTGTGCGCCCGATCGGCCTTGCCGCGCTCGGCCGCGTCGGGGATGGCGGTGTCCTGCATGAAACGCGCGATACTAGTTCTTTTGCGCGCCGAATCTAGTGTCCTGAGACAAGACACGAGCGGTTCGGTGGACGGCGTGTCGAATTCGCCGCGCTCCGCCGCGCCGCTCGCTCACCGACAGCGCGCGAGCACGCGCGCCGCCAGGTCGCGCCACTCGCGCGCGTCGATCCCGTAGCGGTCGAGGTCCGTCGCCGCCCGCAATCGTTGAGCGAGCGGCAACGCGCGCCCGCAGTCACCCTGCTCTGCATAAAAATCGGCGGCGTAGACCCAGTTTCCGGGAAAATCTGGCGCGCGCACGAGCGCCCGCTCGAGATAGTCGGCCGCCTTCTTGCTGTTTCCGACCGAGATGATCGACGGCGCCTTCTGATAGAGACGCCCGAGGGCGCGCGAGGCGGCCGCATGATCGTAGCCGGGGCTCACTTGATCGAGGCGCAGGAGCGTGCGCTCGACCTCGTCGACCACGCCGAGCGCGTGCACCTTGCCATGGGTCAGCGCCTCGCCGCCCAGGTTCGCGGCCAGCCACAAGAGTCCGCCTGGATCGTTGGGGTCGCGCGCCAGCGCCGTGCGCGCGAGCGCGATCCCGCGCTGATAGTCGCGCCGGCTTTCGTCGCGGTCAGGCTCGACCTGAGCGGCGCGATAGGCGAGGCGCGCGCCCTCGGCCGCGTCCTCGGCGTGCGCGCGGGTGGGAAGCCATGCGAATCCCGCCGCGAAAGCCAACATCGATACCACGCGCCCCACGCGCCGCCAGACCGGTTGCATGTGACTCCTCATGTGATTCCCATCGCCTCGTCGACGACACGGTCGCCAGACGACACGCTCGCCGGCCGCCGAATTTGCGAAAGATAACCCCATCGCAACCCGGTTCGCATCGACTCCATTCCCGATACGTCCAACGGTCGAGCACGCGTCGGCGACTGGATCAGGGCAACGGAATCTGGAAGACGAGCATGGTCTGGCGCGCGGGCGGGGCGCCGACGGCGATCTTGTTGAAGTAGAGCCCACCCCCGATGCGGAGCCCGCTCCGCGTGACGTATTCGGCCACACCGCCGGTGGCGCCGGCGATCGATCGAACGCCGATCTCCAGCTCGGGCGTCGGGCGCAGGGGGACCGGCAATTTCGTCCCGGTGTGCGGCAACGGCGCGCGCAGCGAGAACGGCAGCGCCAGCGACGCGCCCCAGACGGGGGTCCCGGTCGGGCCCGGCACGCGCAGATGCAACCAGCTCAGGCGCGCAAACAGCGACAGACGCGGCGGCGGTGGCAGAGGTCGGCTGTCGAGCAAGGAGATCGGCGCACCGAGGCCGCCGCTCGGCGCCACGGATGGCAAGCCGGCGCCCTGGGCCGAGGCGTGGCGATCGAGCGACGCGAGCACGAGCCCGACCAGGATCGCGACCGCCAGGTGCCCGATCGCCCCGCGCAGGTGTTCCATGCGATTGCGTGTACGGACGACGTGCCCGCGCCGGCCGTATGACCCTGACGATTCTGAGCCTCGACGGCGTCGGCGCCCATCCTGGGTCGCATGGGTTTCCGCGGCGTGCGCTTCAGGTGTCCCACGGTAGGTCGGCGGTGAACGCCCGCTACCAGCGGCTCTCGTTGGCGCCGCGGGAGCGCGCACCCATCGACCAGCCGCCGCGCGCGGCGCCCGCGTCGCGCACCGGACGCACCAGCGCGAAGCCCCAGACCAGAGCGACGTAGGTCACCGAGAGCGCGCTCAGACCAATGACGTTGCCGAAGCGCAAGGCGCCGGCTTCGAGCAACGGGTTGGCGACGATGGCGATCACCACCGCCGCCGGCCCCAGCCCCGAAAAGCGCCGCAGCGCCGCGACCGCCATCAACGCCGGCGTGAAGCCGGCCAGGCCCTGCTGCACCTGCCAGAGCGGCGCGCCCGCGAAGTAGCCCATGCCGACCGACGCCACCGATGCGCCGATCATCGCGGGACCGAGCCGCCAGTCGGCGATCGACGCCGCGATCGCCAGGCCGACGCCGACGCGCGCGTCGGGCAGAAAGAAGATCTCGCCCAGCCCGCGCAGGCCGCCGATGAGCACTTGCAGCGTCTGCGACCCGGGCTCGTAGGTTGGTATCGGAAGCGTCGCCGCGTGAAACCAGGGGAAAGCCGGCAACGCGCACGAGAGGATCCAGAACGCCGGGATGTACGGCCCGACCATGAGCGGGATGTCCCAGGTGGCGACGAGGCGGTTCATGACGATCGAGACGCCGGCGGCGAGGAGCCCGCCCGCAACCAGCGCGACGGCCAGCGTCGGTCCGACCGCGAAGAAGGTGCCGCACGCGAGCCCCAGGAACCAGCCGTTCAATTCGACGAGGCCGCTGTCGACGAACGTGCGCGCGGCGCCGGCGCGTGCGGCGACGATGCGCGCCAGCACGCTGGTGACCATCGCCGACACCGCCAGGTGCGGCGCTGCGATCGCCAGCAACACGACGCTGACCAGACCGACCCAGCGGTTGTAGACGAAGAACGTCTCGCTGATCGCCGACAGGTGCCGAGAGACGACGCGCGTCGCGGTTGTGAGGCGGTTCGACGAATGCTCAGGCACGCGACGCCATTTCGGTCCACTGTCCGTGCACCAGCGTGTGCTGGCCCCATCTCAGCGCCACCGGCAGCTCGGCGCGGATCGCGATGTGGCCGCCGTGGCCGCGGTAGATCTCGGGGTCCAGCCAGACGCCGTCGGTCGGATCGTACACGCGTGCCTGCGCGCCGTTGACGCGCACCACGCAGATCTCGTGGTAGACGACGCGTCCCCCGATCCAGTCGAACGCCCCCGGCAGCGCCGCCCACTTGTGGCGCCAGTGCGTGGTGCTCTCCTCGGCGTAGGTGCGCAGCACCTGGCCGGGATAGGCCTCGATCCCCTTCGCGCGGAAGATCTCCAGCGCGAAGACGCCGAAGACGCCGCAATCGATGGTCTCGGCGTTGATGGCTTCGCACCAGGCGATCGGCCAGCGCGTCGGTCCCCAGGTCCAGCGCTTGGTGAGCCAGCGCGGCGCCGCGAACGTCAACCCGTCGGTCGAGGCGAAGTCGTGCGAGCGCGCCATCGCGATCAACCAGGCGCGGGCGCGCGCGCAGCACGGTCCGTGATCCGTGAGCGTCGAGACCGACGCCTGCATCCAGGCGGCACGTTCAAGCGTATCCGGCGCGGCCGAAGGCATAGCTCATGCTCCTTTCGTAAGCCCCCGCGTCGCACACGACCAAGCGGTCGCCGACGGACAGGCTCTCGGGCAGGTTGAGACCGGACGACAGCACGTCGTCCTCCATGCAGATGCGTCCGAGCACGCGCACGTCGCCGCGCCCGATCGGCGTGGCGCGGCCGCGCCCACTCGGATCGACCAGGAAGATTCGATGCGGGTAGGCGGCGGCCAGCGGCAGCTCGGCGATGCAGGCGTCGACGACGACCTCGTCGAGCTTGCCGTTGTGGCGGCGCACGTCGAGCACGCGCGTGACCACCGCCATCGTCGACTGCGTGAGCGCGCGGCCCGGCTCGACATACACCTCGGCCAGCGCCGGCAGGCTCTCGCGCGCGAAGGCGACGACGTCGCCGAACGGGATCTTCTCGAGATCGTTCGGGTGATAGCCGCCGCCGAGATCCAGCGCTTCGATGGGGCGGCCGGTCGTCGATTCGAGCATCTTGGCCCAGACCACCGCCGACTCGACGACGTCTTGCCAGTGTCCGAGTCCGATCAGCGTGCTGGCCATGTGGACGTGAATGCCGAAGCCGCGCTTGGCGGGCAGCGCCGCGACGGCGCGGCACAAGCGATCGAACGTCTCGGGCTCGTCGACAGAGACGCCGAAACGCGAGCGGAACCCCGGCACGCGGAGGCGCACGCCCCACAGGCGATCCTTGCGCCCCGACGCGCCGAGGCGCTCCAGCTCCTCGATCGAATCGCAGAAGACGGCGCGCAGGCCGTCGATGGGCGGCTCGGTCTCGGGCCACCACTTGCCCGGTCCGTTGAGCACGATGGTGTCGGGCGTCCAGCCGGCTTCGAGCGCGCGCCGCACCTCGAGCTGGCTGATGCACTCGCCCAGCATGCCGGCGGCGCGCGCGAGCTTCAGATATTCGAGGTCGGGCGAGGTCTTGAGGCTATAGGCGAAGCGCAGCGCCGGCGCTTCGTTTTCACCGTGGCGCCCGCGGTCCCGACCGCGCCCGACGAGCGCGAACGTCGCCTGCGCCGTGCGCGGCAGGAACAGACGATGTGGCGTTTCGCCGATCGCGCTGGCAGCGCGCAAGTCGGCCTCGGTCTCGGGCGAGAGGCGCGGCGGCTCGGAGTAGGCGGCGACGCCGCCGTCGCCGTTGTCTCGGCCGACGCCGCGTCCGCCGTCGGGAGCCAACCGCGGCACCATCGCTTCCAGAGCGCCGCCGTACTTGTTGCCGTTCGCGGCGTGCGCGTGCTCGGGCTCGAACGGCAACGGCAGCGGCAGCTCGGGTCGCACCGGCACTTCGAGCACGACGCGCGTGAATTCGGCGTGACCGTTGAGAACACGCTTCCCGTCGGGCAGGCCCAGCGCGCGGCGCACCAGCGCGCCCGGCAAGTTGCGCCCTGACAGCGACGCGCCGTGAACCCAGGCCGGGAAGCGCGGGTTGCACTCCAGGAACCAGCGTCGTCCGTCGAGGTCGCGCAGAATCTCGACCTCGGCGCCGCCGGTCCAGCCGATCTCGCGCACGGCGCGCTCCAGTGGCGCCAGCAGCTCCGGCGGCACGTCGGCCACGCGGCCGGCCCAGGTCTTCCCCTCGGGCGTGGTGATGCGCTTCTGCACGTGGACCGCGTCGATCAATTGACCGGCGTGGGCGGCGAAGCAGATCGACTCTTCGTAGCCGCGTACGTGGGCCTGCACCGACAGCCGATCGGTCTGCCAGCGCTTGCCCATCTTGGCGCGCGCTTCTTCCAGGTTGCGCCAGCTGTTGACGGCGACCGCGTCGTGAAACGGACCCTTGATCCAGACGCGCCAGGAGTGCGCGCGGCAAAATGAATAAACTTCCTCTTCGGGAGCGGTCAGGTCCAGCGATGGTGGCAGCGGAAGATCCAGCATCCGCGACAGCGTTGGCCGCGGCTTGCGCGTCGGCGCAAGCGCCGCCTCGCTGGCCGACAGCAGCCGCCGGTGAGCGCCGATCATGCGCGCGAGCCAGATGACCTCCAGGTCGAGCGTCGGGATCCAGAAGGCGCCACGCTCGAGCTCAACGCGCAACTCGTCGGCGTAGAGCCCCTCCTCGATCAGGTCCCACGACGGCTTGAGCCAGGTGGCGTTGAACACTTCGTGATGCAGGCCGGAGCTTCCGGCCCAGTAGTCGACGCCGATCAGCCGCGCGCCTGGGAACGCCGCGCGCAGTGAACGCGCGACGCCGAGTCCGGCCGACGGACTCGGTCCAGAATAGAGGCCAGAGATGAAGATGGTCTCGTTCACGGATCTCTCTCCAATGGAAGGATCCCAGATGCCATGGCGCGCAGACCCGTGGCGAGTGGGGTGGGGCGGGGGCGGGGGCTGCAGTGGGACTAGTGACTCGAGCGGCTTCGGGGCAGGCAGGAAACGGAGAAATAAATGTCACTTTCAATTGCGCCTCTTCGTGAGCCATCGGGCGCCGCCGGTCGTTGGGTACAAACCCCGAGGACGAGGACGGGTCGGCGAATGCCTAGAAATGGCCGGTCAACGTGACGTCGATGCTGCGATCCATCACGGTCGTTCCCTCGGGGGCGTACCGGTTCCAGAGCACGAGCTCCGCCAGCAGGATCAAATTCGAATGCAATGCGACGCCAATGCCGGGCACGTGTGTGCTCTCTGTCACGGCAACAGTCTCGTAATGACCGACGCTGTAATTGTATCGAATGGTCAGGCGTTTGAACGTGTACTCGCCGCCGATCAACCAATAGGTGTTGCGCGTGGAGAAGCGACCGGGCACCGCCGGCATGGTGGCGGTGGCGGCAATGCCCGGGTAAGGAAAGTCGGTGACGGTCTCGCCCCACTGGCGCAGCCACTCGACCCAGGCGGTCAAGCCCTTGGCGTCGACGCCGACGTCGATCGCGACGCGCGTCACGGGGTGCTCGCCATCGGTCAGATCCGCGGTCAGGTGCTCGGCCGACAATCCGACGCGCCCGCGGCCGACCGCGCCGATGTTGAAGAATGGATCGACGCGCGCGAGCAGCATGTTGCGCCGTCGCGCGCCGATGATTGAAATGGTGTCGCGCGTGTCGAAGGACAGATTGGTGCGACCATCGACCAGAAAATACTGCGCCACGAACGAGACACCGCGGTCGTCGCCGAACGCGCCCTCTACAGAGAGACCGTTGTCGGGATCGAGCTTGAGCCCGTCGAAGAGTTGCACGTTGCCGTAGAACGAGTCGTCCCAGAAGAGGCCGAGGCGGCTGTAGATCTTGCCGGCCTTGACGGTCAGCGGACCCACGTCGGCCCAGGCGTACGCCTCCTCGACCCAGCTCGGGCCATCGAAGAATGGACGGATGCGGGTGTCGCGAAAGCGCGGCTCGAAGTGCAGGCCGAAGCGGCCGAACGTTCCGTCGATGCGCAGGTAAGCGAAATAGAGCTCCAGGTTTGATTTGAAGCGTGTGTGGATGGGCTGGAAGTAGTAGAGGATCGCGCCGCCGCCAAAGGCGATGTGGTTGATCCATTCGGGCGATCGTTTGTCGGCGGGAACGTCGCCCGCGGTGGCCGGCGCGGCGCCGTCGCCGCCGGCGGGCGCGGCTGTGGCCGTCGCCGGGGGCGCGGGCACCGCGCCCGGCGCGCTCATGGCGGCGGTTGCCGCGTCGCCGGAGCTGTCGTTGGCAGTCTCCGCGGGCGCCGGATAGCCGACCCGCTTCGGGTGGCGCTTCTTCTTGGTCGTTGTGGCGCCGGCGGTCTGCGCGATCAGGCAAAGTCCAAACAACGACGTCGCAATGACGCGGGACGCACGGCGCAAGCGCGGGGGCAATTCACGGCGGATGTTGCTCTTTGATTCCGGGCGATGCAAGCCTGCATTGCGCCCGCCGCGCGCTCGAAGTCGAAGTTCAATCAACGCGCGGAATCGCCAACCATCAACCGATAAATGGATTGAATCTCCACCCGCGCGTCCCGCCGCGCGGCGACCTCGACCGAGAAGCCGCGTTGCTCGAACAGCCGCAACAGCGCGGGCTCGTCGGCGGTCGACGCGAGCAGCAGCAAGCACTGGCCTCCCGGCGTCAGGTGATCGCGCAGGCCGGCGGCGAAGCGCTCGACGACGTCGGTGGCGAAGAAAGCGCGCTCGAGCATGTCGCGTGGCTCGCGCCGATAGAACGGCGGATTGAAGAGGATGCGATCGAAGCGTTCGTCGCCCACCGGCGCGAAGAGATCGCCTTCGCGCGCCTCGACGCGCTCCTCGACCTGGTGAATCAGCGCGTTGATGCGCGCCGAGCGCACCGCGCGCGGGTTCACGTCGACCGCCACCACGCGCCGCGCCGTGCGCGCGGCGAAGACGGCGCCGACGCCGGAGCCGGTCCCCATGTCGAGCACCGTCGCGCCCGCCGGCACGAGCATCGGATCGGCGACGAGCGCGCTGGCGAGAAACTCGCCGGTCCAGAAAATCTTCGGGTTGAAGACATCGGACAGCACCAGGATCGGCTGGCCGGCGACCGTTTCGAGCCGCGTGGTGCGATAGCGCCGGCTGTCGAGCAGGCGGAAGCGGAGGCCCATCGCGCGCTTCCAGAGGGCTCGGCGCATGTCGCGGCAGGATGCCACAGCGCCCGGCCGGCGCAAATCGGTTGCGACTCTGTAACCGAGTCGTCGCTCGACCTGCATCGGCGACCCCGGCACAGTGCCACCTGCCCGCGGCGGAACAGCTTCGCCGCTGACCATTTTCGACGGAGGGGAACGTGAAGCGACCTTTGATCTCCGCCCGGATCGCCGCCCGCCTGGCGCTGGCCACCACCATCGGCCTCGGCATCGGCGCCTGCGCACCCAGCAGCGCGCCGTCGAGCGCTGACAACCGCACCGACCTCGGCTCGGTCGGCCTGGCGCTGACGCTGGGGCCGGGCCAGTCGCTTCTCTCGGCGACCTTTACCGTCACCGGCCCGAACAGCTTCCTGAAGAGCGGGACGATCGATCTTTCGCACAGCACGACGCTCTCGACGGTGATCGGCGGGCTCCCCGCCGGCGCCGGCTACTCGATCAGCATCGCGGCGACGGCGACCGACGGGACGACGGCCTGCTCCGGATCGGCTTCGTTTACCGTGGTTGCGCACACCACGACCGCGGTCACCGTGCACCTGACCTGTCACGAGGCGCCGCGCACCGGCACGGCGGTCATCAACGGCACCGTCAACGTCTGCCCGACGCTGACCGGCCTCAGCGCCAACCCGGCCGAAGTGATCGTCGGCGAGCCGCTGGCGCTGTCGGCCTCGGCGGTGGACATCGATGCGGGCCCGTCGCCGCTCGCGTATCACTGGACGGTCAGCTCGGGCGCGCTCAGCGACGCGGCGTCGCCGACCCCGACGTTCACGTGCCTCTACCCGGGGCCGGTCACGATCACCGCGGCGGTCTCCGACGGCGACGCCGATCCGACCTGCGCCGACTCGGGCAGCGTTCAGATCACCTGCTCGCCCGCCGCGCCGTCGACGTACGCGTGGGTGGAGCTCGGCAGCGGTGGCAAGGCCATCGCCCGCGTGATCACGCCCGACTCGAGCTGTCCGCCGATCTTCGTCGACGGGCAGTCGCTGCCGATGAACCTGCGCATCGGCGCCGGCACCGAGCCGCTCCGTCCGACCGCCAGCACGCCGGCGCTCTCGAAACCGTCGGTGTTTTCGGTCACGACCTGCGAGCTCGCGATCCCCGCCGGCGCGCACCAGGTGATCGCCGCTGGCATGAACCTGCCGCTGCCCAAGGCGCGTCCGAACCGGATCGTCGTCATCGGCGACACCGGCTGCCGCATGAAGGTCGGCAATCCGTTCCAGGCTTGCTCGGATCCAGCGGAGTGGCCGCTCTGGGAGATCGCGAGCCAGGCCGCGGCGCAGTCGCCCGATCTCGTGCTGCACGTCGGCGACTATCACTACCGCGAGAACGCCTGCCCGGCGGACATTGCAGGCTGCCAGGGCAGCCCGTGGGGTTACGGCTGGGACGTGTGGGAGCAGGATCTGTTCAAGCCGGTCGCGAGCCTGATGGCGGCGGCGCCCTGGATCATCGTGCGCGGCAACCACGAAGAGTGCGCGCGCGGCGGCCAGGGCTGGTACCGCTTCCTCGACACCAACCCGTATGACGAGACGCGGTCGTGCAACAACAGCGCGAACGACGACCTCGCGAACTACAACACGCCGTACGCGGTTCCGGTGGGCACCGACTCCCAGGTCATCGTGTTCGACTCGGCCAAGACCGGCGCGGCGGCGCTCAACCCGGCCAGCCCGACCGACGGCCCGATCTTCGCGCGCTATCAGACGCAGATGCAGCAGGTAGCGGCGCTGGCCGCCGACCCGAGCGTGTTCAGCATCTTCACCAACCACCATCCGCTGCTGGCCTACACCTCGGTCGCGGGGGCGAATCCGATCGGCGGCAACCCCGCGCTGCTGTCGGTCCTGTCGGCGACGTTCCCGGGCGCCTACTTCCCGCCCAACATCAAGCTCGTGCTCGAGGGACACAACCACATCTTCGAGGCCATCGACTTCGCGACGCCGCACCCGGTGGAGATCCTGTCGGGCAACGGCGGCGACAACCTGGACATCAACCTGCCCGATCCGTTCCCGCTCGGTCCCGCGGCGAGCGGCGGCGTGGAGCCGGCGCCCGGCGTGGTCGCCGATCAGATCGCCGACATGAGCAGCTTTGGCTTCCTGGTCCTCGACCGCGCGCCCAACGGCTGGACGGTCCGCGAGTTCCTGCACGACGGAACGCTGATGGACACCTGCACGCTCGACGCGCCGTCGGACAAGATCGCATGCCAGAAGCAGGGGTTCCTGCACTGAGACCGATCCGGCGCGCGCTTTCGGGCGCGCTCTTCGCTTCGATCGCCATCGGAGCCGGCGCTGCGCCGGCGGCTGGGGAAGCCGGTGCGCCGCCAGCCGCGGAGAGGCCGGCGGTCGCGCTCGGGCGGCGGCTGTTCTTCGATCGCGCGCTGTCGGAGCCCGCGGGGACCAGTTGCGCCAGCTGCCACGATCCGGCGCGTGCGTTCTCGGGCAACAACGGCGCTGCGATCGGGGTCGCGCGCGGGAGCCGGCCGGGACACTTTGCGCGGCGGAACACACCGTCGGTGCTCTATCTCAAGTACGTTCCGCGCTTTCACTACTACCAGGAAGAGGACGCCCCGCTGCCGAGCGCGTTCGGCGGCTTCTTCTGGGACGGGCGCGCCGACTCGATCGCGGCGCTGGTGCGGCAACCGCTGCTGAACCCCGACGAGATGAACAACCGCGACGCGCGCCAGATCGCCGGCAAGCTGCGCGCCGGCGGCTACGCGGCCGATTTCCAGAGCGCGCTCGGTGCGTCGCTCGACGATCCCGACGCGGCGCTGGCCGCGCTGGGCCGCGCGCTCGAGGCGTACCTGACCAGCCCCGCGATGGCGCCGTTCGCGTCGAAGTACGACGCCTACGTGCGCGGGCGCGCCGTGCTCGCGCCCGACGAGGCGCTGGGGCTGAAGCTGTTTCGCGATCCCGACAAGGGGAACTGCGCGTCGTGCCACCACCTGACGGTGAGCTCGCCGACGCCCGAGCGCTCGATGTTCACCGACTACGGCTACGACGCGGTCGCGGCGCCGCGCAACCGCAAGCTGCCGGCCACGCGCCGCGCCGACGCGTTCGATCTCGGTTTGTGCGAGCGGACGGACAAGCAAGTCCCGTCTCGCGACGAGAAGTGGTGCGCGAGCTTTCGTACGCCTTCTTTGCGCAACGTCGCCGTGCGGCCGGCCTTCATGCACAACGGCACGTTCAACGATCTGCGCGACGTGGTCGCGTTCTACGGCACGCGTGCCACGGATCCGTTCCGCTGGTACAAGTCGCGCGTGAAGTTCGACGACGTGCCGGCGAAATGGCGCGGTCAGGTCAACGTCAACGCGATCCCGTACAACCGGCGCGCCGGCGACACGCCCGCGCTCGACGACCGCGAGATCGATGCGATCGTCGCGTTCCTGCGCACGCTCACCGACGCCGCTTACCTGGCCGCGGCGCCCGTGCCGGCGCGCCACTGAGCCGCGCTCGCCGCCTTGGCGCTGCGCGCTGAACGGAACCACAGCGAGACCTGAGCACCGCTCGCGGCGCCGTTGCCGAGCCGCAGCTCGCCGCCGCTGGCCTCGACCAATCCTTGCACCAGACCCAGGCCCAGTCCGGCGCCCTCGGCCTTGGTGCTCAGGCCCTGGCGCGGGCCGGCGCGCAGCATCTCGTCGGAAAATCCCGGGCCGTCGTCGTCGATCTCGACCTTCACGTAGCCCGGGCGCGCCGGGTCGAGGGCGGCGCGCAATTCGACCGTGGTGGCGCTCTGCCGGCCGTTCCCCTCGCACGCGTTGACCAGCAAGTTCGCGAGCACGTGCACCAGCCCGCGGTCGCCGCCGAACAGCGCCACCGCCAGGCGCGGCGCCGCCGTGCACCGCACCGTCACCGCGGGGAAACGCGCACCGACGCTGGCGATCGTGTCGCGCAGCAACGGCTCCAGCTCGACGCTGGTCAGCTCCTCGTTGGCGCACAGCTCGCTGAAGGTGCGGCGGCGGATCCCTTCGGCGACGCCGGCGATGTCGGCGATCGCGCGCGCGGCGGCGGCGGCGTGCGCGCGCAGCGGCTCGGACAGCGGCTCGCACAGCAACAGATCCAGGTGCAGCCGCGCCGAGCTCAGCTGCGTGCGGACGTCGTGGTGATCGCGCAGCACCTCGCGCAGGTGGTTCTCGGCGCGCGAGCGGGTCGTGGCCTCGCGCGCGACCCGCTCGAGGGCGCGCTGCACGGCGAGCGCCGAGAACCAGGCCGCGGCACCCGCGACGCCGATCAGGATCGCGATCATCTCCAGATCCTGGGCGCGATACACGGCGCGGGGGGCATTCAGCCTCAGATCGCAAGCCGCGAGCCCGACGAACGCGAGCAGGCTCGCCACCGTCGACGCCACGATGGCCGTCTTCTCCAACCGAAGCGCGCCGGCGAACACCAGCACGCACAGGAACGCGACGTCCGGCTTGCTCACCAGGCCGGTGTAGCCGACCTCGGGCCAGAGCATCGTCGACGACAACGATACGGTGCACAGCACGATGTCGCTGATCGCCGAGATCACGTGGCTGGCCCGTCCGAACGCACGGCGCCTGGCGCGCAGCGCTGCCCAGACGGAGAACAGCGTGGTGGCGGTCAGCGACGCGATCTGCAGGGTGAAGCGCGCCGACGTGCCGGTGGGCCACGGCCCCGGCAGCAGGAAGAACCGCACGGTGAGCGCGACGCGAAAACAGAGTCGCGCAGCGGCAAGGACCCCCTCGCCGTAGTTCGAATAGCTGGCCGCCAGCTCCCGGGCCGCCCCCTGTTCCTCCGCGTCGCGCGACGCCATGACCAGCTCGGACTCTAGCCCGAAAGGAGGCACGCTGAGAAGCGGCCAGTCACGCGGCGGCGTGCTATCAGATGAGGTATGGAGTCGGTGGGGCGGGTCCTGATCGTCGAGGACGATGACGCGCTGGCGCGCGCGCTGGAAACGTTCGCGTCGCGGCGCGCCACCACGGTCCATCGCGCGGCGACCAAGGCGCGCGCGCTGGAGATCCTGAACGAGGTCGACGTCGACGTGCTGATGCTCGACATCGGCCTGCCCGACGGTAGCGGCGAGCAGTTGCTGGCCGTGCTCGCCGAGAAGCCCGTGTTCACGCGCGTCATCGCCGTCAGCGGATCCGCGGACCCGGCGATTGCGTTCGCGCTGGCGCAGGCCGGCGTGCGCCGGTTCGTCACCAAGCCGCTCAACCTCGGTGAGCTGGAACGCGCCTGGGATCAGGCTCTGAAGGAAGCCCCCGACCTGCGCCCGTTCATTCGCGCCAGCGTCGGGCACCGCAACTTGCACGAGCTCGAGGGGCTGGTGCGCGACGAGATGACCAGCGAAGCGATGGCCGAGGGTGGGGGCAGCCGCCGCAAGGCGTCCTCGATCCTGGGCATCTCGCGGCAATTGCTGCAGCGGATCTTGCGCCAGCGGGATTGACGCGGCCGCGTACTGGAAGCGAACTCGCGAGCTCTTCGTCGCGTACGCACAGTACGGCTGTTCGATGGGGAGCGACTTTCGCTCTCGATTGCAGACCGTACGCGATCCTCACCCCTCGGTGCGGCTGCGGGTCAACGGCGTGGTTTCGGAGATGCCGGAATTTGCGCGGGCGTTCGCCTGCGAGACCGGGCAGCCCATGGCGCCGGCGGATCGCTGCGTAGCGTGGTGATACGGCCTCGCGTACGTCGTCGGGCTTGATTGCGCAGGGCTGCTCGTATCATGCTGCGCGCCATGCAGGGGGCGAGCGGGCCGGGCCGATTTGTTTCGCGAGCGAGGACCGTCGTGACATCGAAGATCCGATTCTTGTGGCGGCCGTTGATCCTGTTCGCCGTCGCAGGGACGTTCGCGGCTCGGTTCGGCTGCAGCTACGACCCCAACTTTCAGAGCGGGGTCACCAAGTGCGCTCCCCTGAACGTGTCGAAGCGCTGCCCCGACGGATACCAGTGCAACGAAGCGTCGGGGGTCTGCATCGCCGGCGTCGGTGACGGCGGCGCCGGCGCGGGTACCGGCGGAGCCGGCGGCGTGGTTGCCGGCAGCGGCGGCGCTGGCGCTGGCGCCGGCGGAGCCGCGGGCGCTGGCACCGGCGGGACGCCCAGCGGAGGCGCCTCAGGCAGCGGCGCGGGCGGCATGGGTTTCGGCGGCATGGGTTTGGGCGGAGCTCCCGCCACCGGCGGGAAAGGCGGCATGGGTTTCGGCGGCACGGGCGCCGGCGGGACCCCGGCCACCGGCGGGACGACCGGCACCGGCGGCTCCATGACCGGCACCATCGATACCTTCAGCGTACCGACGGCCGGCTCGCACCCATTCCAGATCACGCGCGGGCCCGACAACAATCTCTGGTTCGTCGAGGCGGCGGCGTCGAAGATCGCGCGCTGCACGCCGAACGGGGTGATCACCGAGTTTCCCACCACCACACCGAGCGCCGGTCCCGAGGACATGGTCTCGCTCGGCGGCTTCCTGTGGTTCGCCGAGACCAACCTCAACAAGATCGGCAAGTGCGACACCAGCGGCAACATGCTGGCGGAGTATGCGGTGACGGTCGGCAGCAGCTCGACGACGATGTGGCTGGCGGCGGGGCCCGACGGCAACATCTGGTACACCGACGTCATCAACAACCTGATCGGGCGGATGACGCCGGCGGGGATGTCGACGACCTTTCCGGCGGCGGCGGGCAGCGAGCCCCTGCGCATCGTGGCCGGCGGTGACGGCAACCTCTGGTTCACCGAGTTCATCGGGAATCGCATCAGCAAGATCACCACGGCCGGCGTCATGACCCGCTACACCATCGCAACCGCGTCCGCGTTTCCGCCGGCCATCGGCATGGACGGGACGACCACCATGGCGTTCCTCGAGATACGGAAGGTCGGTCTCATCACCACGGCCGGCCAGGTGACCAACGAGTTCACGTTGCCGGCGAACGTGGCCAACAGCGAAGGCGGCAACGTCCTGCTCGCTCCCGACGGCAACATCTGGTTCAGCAACGGCGCGGAGTCGATCATGCGCATGACGCCCAGCGGGACCTTCACGCGTTACATCGTCCCGGGAAACAATCAGACGGCATCGGGCTTGACGCTGGGACCGGATGGCAACCTCTGGTTCGTGGACACCCTGCAAAACTTCGTCGGACGCATCACTCTTTGACCATGGCTGCGCGACTCAAAGACGACGATGGAAGCGCCCCATCCGACCTCCCACGAGATCCGGCTCCCACAAAGATGATCGGTGAGATCGTCGGCGGCTACCGGCTGGTGTCGCGCATCGGTTCGGGCGGCATGGGCGAGGTCTTCGTCGCCGAGCACCTGCGCATCGATCGGCGCGTCGCGATCAAGCTGCTGCGCCCGGAGATGTCCAGCCGCACCGACATGGTCGCGCGCTTCTTCGGCGAGGCGCGCGCGACGTCGTCGATCCGCCACCCGGGCATCGTCGAGGTGCTCGACTGCGACGTGCAGAACGGCCGGGCGTACATCGTGATGGAGCTGCTCGAGGGGCAGAGCCTGCTCGCGCGCATGACGCAGGACCGGACGTTCGGCGGCGACGAGCGCGTGGCGCTGGCGCTGACCGCCGAGATCGCGAGCGCGCTCGAGGCCGCGCACCGCAAGCACATCGTTCACCGCGATCTCAAGCCCGACAACGTCTTCCTGGTGCGCGACGCGCGCGCCGCCCTTGGCTTCGTCGTCAAGATCCTCGATTTCGGCATCGCCAAGCTCTTGTCGACGGAGGGCGACGGCCGCGCCGGGATCGCGCGCACGCGCACCGGGGCGTTGCTCGGCACGCCGATCTACATGTCGCCGGAGCAGTGCCGCGGGGCCGCCGCGGTCGACTGGCGAGCCGACATCTATTCGATGGGTTGCATCCTGTTCGAGCTGCTGGCGGGGCGGCCGCCGTTTACCTACGAGGGTTTCGGCGAGCTCATTTCGGCGCACATCTCCGAGGCGCCGCCTCAATTGCACACGCTGCGGACACAGACCACGCCCGCGGTCGCCGCGTTCGTCGCGCGCCTGCTGGAAAAGGACCCCGCGCGACGACCGCAGAGCATGGAGGCAGCCGAACAGCAGATCGCGGCGCTGCTGGCGCAGGTCGAGGCGACGAGCCAGATGCGCGCGCGGCAGACCGAGCCGATGCCGGCACAGGCCGCACGCGCCGAGTTGTCCGCGCTCCCTCGCAGCGAGACGGCGGCGGTCGCGGGCGGCAGCGGCCGCCTGATCACCGATCCCGGCGGCACGCTGGTGGCCGATGCGCCGGTGTCGCTCGACGTGCGCGATTCGCTCGCACCGCCTGATTTCGTCGACAGATCGCAGACCACGCTGTCGGAGATGGCGTCCGAGGAGCTGCGCGGCCGGCGCCCGGAGCGCCGCGGTCGAGGCGCGCTCTGGGCCTCGATCGCGCTCGTCGGCGTGGCCGGCGCGGCAGCGGGTGTCTTTGCGTACTTGAAGACCGACGTCGATCCGGTGCGGCCCCCTGCGCCGGTCTCGTCAGCGGGACCGGCGGCTCCCGCGCCTGCGCCGGCTCCGGCCGCGCGCACCGTGCGCGTGCAGATCAACGACGCTCCCCCGCAGCTGACCGCGACCGTCGACGGTCAACCGGCGGCGCTACCGCTGGTGTTGCCCGCGGGGTCCGAGGCGCACACCGTCGTGTTTCATGCGCCTGGCTACGGCGATCGCAACCTGGTCATCGACGGGGAGGCCGATCGCACGCTGATGCTGGGCATGGCGCGGCTGCCGGCGCCGGAACCAAGCGAGACGCAGCCCGCGAACGAACGGCGGTCGCGCGCGGCAACCTCGGGCGGTTCGTCGGCGACGCACCGGCACCGGCGCGTCGAGCAGGAGACGGCGCCGCTGGAGCTCGACGACGACGAGCGCAAGCTCTGATGCGCGCGCGCCGGCCGCGAGGCTCAGAAGCGGCCCGACAGCGATGCGCCGCCCGAAAAGAATCCGACGTCGAACCCGACGTCGAATCCGACTTGCCGCGCCTGAGCCGATGACGAAGGCGCGTCGGACTCGCCGGGGCCGCGGACCAGCAAGATCACGCCCGTGACCAGCGCCGCCGCGCCGACACCGTAGCCGACCCACTGCAGGGTCGCGTCGCGCTTGCCGGCGGCGTCGCGGTTGGGATCGTATTGCGAGGCGACGGCGCTGGCTGCCGACCGTGCCGCCAGTCCGAACGCCACGCCGCCGCCGACCGCCGCCACGCCGACGATGGTGAGCGCGACACCCGGCACCGACACGGAACCGCCCCCCCGTGGGCTCGGCTCCGCACGCGCGCGAACCTGGTTCTTGGGCGGCGATTCGCCGGGGGGCTCGCGGGCGGCGAGCGTGTCGGGCGCGCGCCGCGCGGGCGGCGGCTCGCTGACAGGCGGCGGTGGGTTCGCGGCGGCGGCAGGCGATGGTGTTTCCGCCGCGGGCGGCGCGTGCGCGGCGGGCGACGGTGTGTCGGCTGCGGGCGCCGGCTTGACCGGCGCGCGGCTCGCCTCGAGATCGCGGATGTAGCCCGCGATCTCGTCCTTTTCATCGGCCGACAGCTTCTTGGCCTTGTTCAAGTACTCGCGAAAGTTCGCGATCGCCTCGTCGGCGCGGTTCTCCTTCTGGTAGCAACGCGCGATGTTGCGCAGGAAGATCGGATCCGCGGTCTTCGCGTAGAGCTCGGCGAAGATCTCGATCGCCTCCTCGTAGCGGCCCGCGGCGAAGTCCTGCCGCGCGCGCAGCTCGCGCGCGCTCACCGGCGACGCCTCCGCCGCGCGCACCCGTATGCCGGCCACGGCGCACAGCACCGTCAAAATCCCGAGCCATCGCCGAGCCCGACGCACGAGCGGAGTGTCGTCGCTCCCTCGCCTTTGATCAAGACCGCATCTTTTCGCCCGCCCGAAACGTCGTCCTGGTGGAGGGACGACATGACGGCATCATCGATCGAATCCGCAATCGTGATTGGCGGCGGCTCGGGGGTCGGCCGCGCGGCTGTGCTGGCGCTGGCCGCAGCGGGAGCGCGCGTCCGGGCGGTCGGACGCGACGCCGCGCGGCTGGAGAGCGTGCGCGCGGAGGCGGCGGGGCCCGGCGCCGTGAGCGTGAGCGCGCTCGACGCCACCGACGCGGCCGCGATGGACCGCCAGATCCGGGAAGTCGATCCCGATCTGGTGGTCGTGAGCGCCGGCGCGCGCGCGCGTCTGGCACTGGTCCATGAGCAGACCTGGGACAGCTTCTCCGAACCGTGGAACACCGACGTGAAGATCGCATTTCAGGTCGGGCAGAGCGCGATCCGCAAGCCGCTGCGCCCGGGCAGCCGGGTGATCATCATCTCGAGCGGCGCGGGTCTCGGTGGGTCGCCGCTCTCGGGCGGCTACGCGGGCGCCAAGCGGATGCAGATGTTTCTGGCCGGCTATCTGCAGCGTTCTGCGGATGTGGCCAAGGTCCCCATCCGCTTCGTCGCGCTGGTGCCCAAACAGCTGATCGCTGGAACCGAGCTGGGCATGATGGCCGCTGACGCGTATGCTGCGCTGGCTGGAATAACGCGGGAGAAATTCATGGAGCGATTTCCCGTTCCACTGAGCGCCGAAGACGTGGCGCAAACCATCGTGAAAATCGCGCGCGGCGAGCTCGGCCGCGAAGGGGCGATCCTCGGCGTGAGTGGCGCCGGTGTCGAAGCGATCTGACCGAGGGGAGACGCACAGCGCGACGTCGATGCCCGGGTCACAACCACCACCGTCCGAGCTGGTGCAGGCGCGCGTGCGGTTCCTCGAGCTGGTGGCGGAGCTGCGTCCCGAGCTGCACCGCTACTGCGCGCGCTTGACCGGCTCGATCGTCGACGGTGAGGACGTGGTTCAGGACACGCTGGCCAAGGCGTATTACGCGATCAGCATGGCGGCAGAAGTGCCGCCGCTGCGTCCGTTCTTGTTCCGCATCGCGCACAACACCGCGATGGACATGCTGCGGCGCTACGAGCGCCGTCATGTCGACGCGGTCGCCGAGCTGCCCGAAGACGCCGCGGTCGGCGAGTGGGCCGACCCCGAGGTCGTGCGCGCGGCGCTCGCG
This sequence comes from uncultured Myxococcales bacterium, assembly GCA_964571275.1. GTDB lineage: Bacteria > Myxococcota_A > Polyangia > Fen-1088 > Fen-1088 > DASRQZ01. Next base: position 8,365 of record CAZNCQ010000045.1, on the reverse strand, counting down.
ACGTTCCTGGAGTTGCCGATCGCGCAGCGGAGCGCGGTGATCCTCAAGGATGTGCTCGGCTGCTCGCTGGCCGAGATCGTCGAGATCACCGGCGCGACGCTGCCCGCCGTCAAGGCGGCGTTGTTCCGCGGGCGCGCCGGGCTGCGCGCGCGGGCCGGAGAATCCGCGGCGGACCGGGCGGCCACGCCAGCGGTCGACGCGGGTGAACGCAGGCGGCTGAACCGTTACGCGGCGCTGTTCAACGCGCGCGATTGGGACGCGTTACGCGACTTCATCGCCGAGGATTGCCGGCTGGACCTGGTCTCGCGCCACGAGCGCCGCGGCCGCGGTGTCGGCGAATACTTCGCGCGCTACGCCGATCTGCGCGACTTCCGCGTTGTGCCTGGCGTGCTCGACGACGGCGTCGCGGGCGGGCGGCTGGCGCTGGCGATGTATTCGCCGCGCTCGAGCACGCAGCCCTCGTCCTTCGTGCTCATCGAATGGCGCGGCGAGCGGCTGGCGCTGATTCGTGATTTTCGCTACGTCCCGTACATCGCCGACGAGGTTCGTCTCGGCCGTGCGGCGTTTCATGCCGACCGCGACGCGCGCGCGACCGCCGTCGACGTGGCGCCGAGGAGCTGAAATTTCGTGAGCCGTCGCGACGCGCGCCGTCCACTTTTGTAAGTGGTTATCAACTTCTTCCGCGTCGCGCTCCTGTTGTCGATCGCAGGCGCCTGCGGCTGCGGCGGTAGCAGCGCGCCCAAAGGCGGAATCGGCGGTTCGAACGATTCCGGCAGCGACGCGTCGGCCGACCAGATCCGTGACACTGCGCTCACGGAGAGCGGTCCCGACGGCGACGGCGGTCCGGTCGGGCCGCACGCGGTGCAATCGCACTCGGCGGCGATCGCCGTCAATCCGGCGGGCACGCGTCTTTACGTGGTGCACCCCGACGCCGACAGCGTGAGCGTCCTCGATCTCGCGACGCGCGCGATCCTGCACGAGGTGCTGCTGGCCGCGAAGCCGGTCGCGGTCGACAGCGCCGGCCACTACGTTCCGGCGGTCGGCCCGCGCGCGCTCGCGCTCGACTCGACCGGTCGCACGCTCTACGTGACCGGCCAGCGATCGGGCCACGTCTACGCGCTCGACGCGACGTCGGGCGCGATGTTGCGTGACGTCGCTGTCTGCTCCGAACCGATCGGCGTGCTGGTGAGCGCCGACGACACCAGCGTCTTCGTGGCCTGCTCGCAGGACGACGAGATCGTCGAGCTGCAGGCGAGCGATCTGTCGGCGGTCGGCAGCGCGCTCAGCCCGCGCAAACCCTGGACGCTCGCGTGGGCCTCCGACGGAACCACGCTGCTGGCGACGCACCTCCTGGGTCCGGGCCTGACCGCGTTCAGGAGCGCGCCGCTCGCGTTCTTCCGGATCTGGCCCCTCGCTGACGGGGCGCCCAGCGATGACAATGACCCGACCGAGCCGCACGGGCCGGTGCGCGGCATCTACGACGCCGCCCTGCGCCCCGGCACCTCCGAGGTCTGGGCCGCGCACATCATGCTGGGCATCGACACGCCCCAGCCCGACCTGAACTTTCAGAAGACGGTGTTCCCGTCGCTGTCGATCTTCGACGACCGCGGCGTCCAGCAGGCGCGGCTGTCGGTGCTCGCCAACCCCGGCGACGGCCAGGCGTTCGGCGACATCGTGTCGGGACCTCACGCGCTGACGTTCTCCGACGACGGCGCGCTGGCGTTCGTCGCCGACAGCGACAGCGAGGACGTCCTGATCGTCGACGCCGTTCGCCGCGTCGAGAGCCAGCTCATCCGCCCGCTGCCGGGCCACACCCCGGAGGGGATCGTCTGGGCGGGCGGCAAGATCTACGTCCAGGAGCGCAACACCGAGGATGTCGCGGCGTTCGCGGTCACCCGCTCCGATACCGGCGTGGTGGTCACGCCCGACGGCGCGGCGTTCCCGACGCTGGCCGTGGATCCCATGCCGGCGACGCTGCGGCTCGGCCAGCGCTTGTTCTATTCGGCAAACAGCGACGAGCTGCCGCTGACGCAGAACCACTGGGTCGCGTGCGCCACCTGCCACCTGGAGGGGCGCAGCGACGCGGTGACCTGGAAGTTCGCGCAGGGCCCGCGCGACACGCCCAGCAACGCGGGCGGCGTGCTCGACACCGGGTTCCTGTTCCGCACGGCCGACCGGACCCAGGTGCAGGACTACTGGCGCACGATCAACGTCGAGCAGGGAGGGCACTTCGACATCGGCAACTCGTCGCAAAAGACGTTGCTCGACGCGCTGGCCGCGTTCGTCAACAACGCGCTCCCCACCCCGGTGCCGCCGTCGACCGACGCGACCCACACCCTGCAGGGGCAGGCGCTGTCCGATCTGCGGGCGCAGGGGCAGGCGCTGTTCACGCAGCTCGGGTGCGGCAACTGCCACAGCGGCGCGGCGCTGACCGACTCGGGCGCGGGCAACCCGACGCTGGATCTCTCCGGGCCGGTGGTCTCGACCGAGACGGCGGGCGGCGTGCTGCTGCACGACGTCGGCACCTGCTCGCAGGGCGACTACCTGGACGCCGACCACACCGACATCCTCGGCGATGCGCGCGCGGCCTGCGTGTTCGACACCCCGGCCCTGCGCGGGCTCCTCGACAGCGCGCCGTACCTGCACGACGGCAGCGCCGCGGCGCTCGACGACGTCGTGCCGATCATGCTCCAGGCGGTCGCGCCGGCGGGCCAGGCGGCGCCCACGCTGACCGCGGACCAGCAGCGCGCGCTCGTGGAGTACTTGCGGAGCCTTTGAGGCCCCCACCCCTGAACCGATTCGGCCGCAGCCGGTCTCTTGACGGGTATGCCCTCACGCCCTGCGCCAACCGTGCCCCCACGTGGCGGTGTTCGAGCCCTTTGGCTGCTGCTGACTGCCGCTTCGGTTCTCTCGTGCGTCTCCGGCAACAACGTCGAGACCGACGCGGGGGGAAGCACGAGCGGCGGAACCGGAGGCGCCGGCACCGCGTCGGTGGGCGGGCATACGGGCACGGGCGGCGCGCTCGGCGTGGGGGGCGCGACCGCTACCGACGCGGCGGTGGACACGGGCCGCGACGCGACCGGCACGGGCACGGGCGGCGCGCGCGTCGATGCGAGCGGGGACCGCGGCACCACCGACGCGCCCACCGATGCGTCGCTGACGCTGGGCCCGGCGGTCTTCGGCAAGAACCTCCGCATCAACGACGACACCGGCACCGGCAACCAGAGCGAGGTCACCATGGCCGCCGGTCCCGGCGGACTCGTGCTCACTGGCTGGATGGACTCGCGCTCGACGCGTGTCTGCGCGTTCTCGTCGTCGACCGACGGCGGCCTCACCTGGAGCAAGAACGTCTCGATCCCCAACAACACCGGTATGTTCGTCGGCGATCCCGCGGTGGCGATCGACGGCGGCGGCACGATGTACGCCGTGTGCCAGGAGTACCTCAACGTTGGCGTCACCGGCAATATCCGCATGATGACGTCGACCGATCACGGCGCGACCTGGTCGGCGATCCAGACCATTCAGAGCGCGCCCGACAAACCATGGGCCGGCGGCGGCACCACCGACGGGACGCTGTTCGTGTCGTGGCTCGGCAACGCCGCTGGCATCAAACGCTCGCTCGATCACGGCGCGACCTGGGGGCCCATCCAACCGCTCGGCAACATCATCCACGGCACGGGCATCACCGCCTCGCAAAGCGGGCTCCTGCACGTGCCGTACAACCTCGATTCGGCGCGCAACCAGCTGCGCTACGTGCGCAGCAAGGACAACGGCGGCACCTACGACGCGCCCCGCGACATCGTCGCCGACATGGGCACGTTCTGCTTCACCTGCAGTCCGCGGCAGCACCCGATCGTGGGCTCGTCGGCGGACCCCACCGGCCGCACGGTCGCGATCACCTGGTCGAGCACGATGCCGGGCGGGCAGGGCGACGACGATGTGTGGTTGCTCTATTCGAAGGACGGCGGCGACACCTGGACCCAGCCGATCCGCGTGAATGACAACCCGACCGCGTCACGCCAGTTCCAGGCGTGGGTCGCGGTCGATGCGCACGGGCGCGTCCACGTCGCGTGGACCGATCTGCGCGACAACGGGCAGAACGAGACGTTCTACGCGCGCTCGGCCGACCCGACGAAGGGCTTCGAGCCAAACCAGCAAGTCACCGACGGGCGCGGCAGCGCGATGACCGACTTCCTCGGCGACTACAAGGGCATCGTCGTGCAGGGCCCCGACGTGCTGGTGGTCTGGCAGGACACGCGGCGCGACAGCGGCGATATCTACTTTTCGCGCGCGGCCGGGGCGGCGGGCCCATAGGCCGCGCGGCCATGCGTGCCGGCGCGCTCGCGGTCCTGGCCGGCGCGCTCGCGGCTGGCGGCTGCCGTCGCGCATCGCTGGCGCGGGCCCTCGAAGCCGGCGCCGCGCCGGCCGTGTCGGACCAGGCGCCGCGCGCCGGCGATGCCGGGCCAAGCGGTTTGCCCGAGGATCCGCAGGCCGGGCGCCAGTCCGAGGCCGACTGGCGCCGTCACATGGACTGGGAAGAGCGCGAGCGACAGCTCGCGTTCGACAAGAACCGGATCGCGCAGCATCGCGCCGTGATCCAGCGGCTGGCCACGGCGCGCGCCCGCTATGACCGCGCGAAGACCAGAGCCGCGGTGGACCGCGTGCGATCGGAGATGCCGGCGCTGCGGCAGGAGCTGCGATCCCGGACGACGGAGATCGATCACTGGCGCGTGAATTCACCGCTGCTGGCGGACTATGACGCCGAGATGGCCGAGCTCGAGAGAGCTTATCCCGACGCCAAGCTGGCGGCGCTGGGGGGCGACGCGCAACCGTTGCGCGCCGTGCGCGCACGCATGGATCAGCGCGAAAAGAAGATGGCCGGGTGGCTCGCCGCCGCGGAGGAGAGCGAAGGCGAGTAACCGCGCCGGCTCACCCGCGCGGGAGCGGCGTATCGTTGGCGAGCGCGTCCGCCTCGGCGCGCCGGGCGTCGTCGTCGTCGTCGAGCCCGGCGTCGCCCAGCATGTCGACGCCGTGGCGCGCGAAGCGGACCGCCGCGGCCGCCGCTCGATTGTCGCGCTCATGGTCGCGCGACCACTGCGCTTGCCGCGCCAGCAGCGCCAGCGCCAGCGCGCGTGCCAGCGTCAGCGCGAATCGGCGCGCGCCCGCCTCCAGCACCGCCGGCGCGCCGGCGGCGCCTCGCTCCAGCCAGGCGCGCGCGTCCTCGATCGCGCCCAGCGCCGTGCGCGCCGCCGCCGCGAGATCCGCGTCGGTGACCGCCGCCGCCAGCGCCGTCGCGTCCTCGAGGAGTGCGTCGACCGCGCCCTCGCGCGCCGCGGTCTTGAGCACGTCGAGCGCGAGCACGTTGGTCGTCCCTTCCCAGATCGGCAGCACCTGCGCGTCGCGCAGCAGCCGCGGCACGCCGGTGTCCTCGACGTAGCCGGCCCCGCCGAAGCTCTCGAGGATCTCGCTCGCCGCCGCGACGGCTTGACGCGCGGTCGCCAGCTTCGCCAGCGGCGTGATCACCCGCAGCAGCACCGCCTCGCGCGGCGCGAGCTCGCCCGCCTCCTCACGCCCCAGAAGCTCGACGGCGCGGAACGCGAGGTGAAAGGCGGCCTCTTGCTCACTCTGCACGCCGGCGAGCGTCTCGAGGTGCAGCGGCTTGCTGGAAAGCGGCCCGCCAAACGCCACCCGCTTGCGCGCGTAGTCGCGCGCGAGAGCCAGCCCGCGCCTCATCCCCGCGGCGGCGACCACCGCGTTCCAGGTGCGCGTCACGTTGAGCATCGGCGCGATGTTGCGCACGCCGTCGCTGGTGCCGCTCACCGCCGTCGCGAGCACGCCGTCGAGCCCCAGCTCGGCCGTCGGCACCTTGCGTGTGCCCAGCTTGTCCTTGAGACGATGGATGGTGATGCCGGGGCTGAGCGCGCCGGCTTCGTCGTGTGTCTCGACGTAGAACAGCGCCAGCCCGCGCCCCCCCGGGGGATTGCCCTCGGGGCGCGCCAGCGTGATCGCCATGTCGGCGGTCGTCGCGCTGGTGAACCACTTCGTGCCCGACAGGCGGAAATGCTCCCCGTCGCGGCGCGCGATCGTCTCGGTGAGCCCGACGTCCGAGCCGCCGGTGCGTTCCGTCATCCATTGCCCCGACGTCCAGGCGCGCGCGGGATCGCGGCTGGTGAGGCGCGGCACCGCGCGGTCGATCAACGCGCGGTTGCCGTGGGCCCGCAACGTCTTCGCCGCGCCGTCGGTCATCGCCAGCGGGCAGGTGTAGACGTCGGTCGACGGATCGAACAGGTACGCCAGCGCCATCTGGTGCACGCGCGCGTGCGCGCCGTGCGCACGCTCGTAAGCGGTCGCGATCAGCCCGCGCTCGGCGGCGATGCGCGCGGCCGTGCGCCACAGCGGCGAGACTTCGATCCGGTCGACGCGCCGGCCCCAGGCGTCCCACGAGGTGAGCACCGGCTCGTTCAACCGATCCGCGAGCTGCATGCGATGGAGCGGCCCGGCCGCCATCTCGCCCATCTCGTCGAGCGCCGGCTCGATCGCGAGCAGCACCTCGGGCGGCAGCGCGCGTGCGAGGTACGAGCGCAATACGCGATCGCCGCGATACTGGTTGTCCAGCGCCGGCGGCTCTTGAAAGAACGCCACCTCGAAAGCGTACTCTCGCCGGCCCCGTCGGCTCAACCGGCGTACAGGTCCGCGCGCCCGCCTCAGGGCTCGACGGTCAGCACGCCTCCGACCTGGAACGTCGACGGATCGAGCGAGGTCATGATTGATTCCGGCGTGGCGCCTCCGGCCAGCGCTCTCCGCGTCGCCTCGAGATCCAGCGGCGCCGGAGAGAACACCGCGCGCACGACCAGCTGGCCCGCGCGGTGCGAGCCACCCAGGTGGATCTGGGGACGCAGCATCGTGGTGCGCCAGCCCGCGGCAGCGTAGACCGGTTCGCCCGACGGGCGCGGCAAGTAGATGTGGACGGTGCCGTCGTCCTGCATCCCGAAGATGGTGACATACGCCGGCGAATGGAGGTTACGCACGCCGAACGCGATCGACTCGGACATCGACACACGGCCGGGCTTGGGACCGGGCAGGTCGGCGACGAAGCGCAGATCGCGCTTCTCTCCGGCGTCCGATCGTCTCGGGGCGGCGTAGACCACCAGCGCGCCGCGCTCCGCCGTTTCAAGGGCAACGTCGTCGCCAGCGCGCCCGTGCGCGACGGCGATCGTCGCCGCCTGCGCCACCCGATCGCCCGTCGGGGATCGATGCGATCGTATGATCTCGATCGACAGCACCACCAGCGGAACCAGCGCCAGCCCCACCCATCCCGACCAGCGCCGCGTGGGCCCGGAGGGGCCGCTGCGATCATCCTGGCTTCCGGAGCGGGTGGTGCCCATGGTCACACCTCAGTTTATGATCCGGATCACCAATTGGAACAACCTTTTCCGGGCCAGGCTTCCGGGTCCGGGGCGGACGGAGCTCGGATGACGGCAACGCGCGAACAGCTGGCTGAACAACTGCGGGACCTGGGCGTGCGCCAGGGTGGCGTGCTGCTGGTCCACACGTCGTTCCGCGCCGTCGGGCCCGTCGACGGCGGGCCCACCGCGCTCATCGATGCGCTGCACGACGCCCTCGGTCCCGAGGGCACGCTGATCATGCCGACCATGACCGACGGCGCGTCACCGTTCGACCCGGCCGCCACGCCGACCTGGCAAATGGGCATCACCGCCGAGCTGTTCTGGCGGCGGCCGGGTGTGCGTCGCAGCGGCCATCCCGGCGGCTCGTTCGCCGCGGCCGGACCACGCGCCGAGGCGATCTGCGCGCCGCAACCGCTCACGCCGCCGCACGGGCCGGATAGCCCGGTCGGTCGCGTGCATGATCTCGACGGTCAGGTGCTGTTGCTCGGCGTCGGGCACAGCGAGAGCACGACGCTGCACCTGGCCGAAGCGCTGGCGAGGGTGCCGTACGCGGTCGCGCACCCGACCGTGGTGGTCGTCGACGGGCAGCCACACAAGATCGACATCGAAGAGACCGATCACTGCTGCCGCGGCTTCGCACGCGCCGACGATTGGCTGCGCGAGGCGGGCCTGCAGCGCGAAGGGGTCGTTGGCCGCGCGCACGCGCGCCTGGCGCCGGCGCGCGACGTCGTGCGGGTCACGCGCGCGCAGCTGGCGGTCGATCCGCTGCTCTTTCTCTGTGCCGCCGGTACCGGCTGCGACGAGTGCGACACCGCTCGCGCCAGCGTGGCGCTATGATGCCCGCCGGTCCTGCCGCATGAAAGTCGCGATCCTCGACGATTACTTCGACACCCTCCGCACGCTGCGCTGCTTCGAGAAGCTGGCGCCGTTCGACGTGACCGTGTTCAACGACCACGTCG
>CAZNCQ010000044.1:0-33662 GCA_964571275.1 uncultured Myxococcales bacterium | reverse complement strand
CCGACGCCTTGGCGATGTCGACCGCGGAGTCGACGCTGATGCCGACATCCGCGGTATGAAGCGCGGGCGCGTCGTTGATTCCGTCGCCCAGGAAACCGACCGTGTGATTCCTGGCCTGCAGCGCCTTTATGATCCGCTGCTTGTGAGCCGGCGAGACCCGCGCGAACAGCGTCGTGCGTTCCGCTGCTTCAGAGAGCTGCGCGTCGGTCATGCGCTCGACGTCCCCGCCCAGCAGCACCTCGTCGACGACCAGGCCCACCTCCTTGCAGATCTTCCGCGCCACCAGATCGTTGTCACCGGTGATTACCTTGACCGTGATCCCGTGCCCCTGCAGGTCGGAGATGGCCGCCGCGCAGGTCTCCTTCGGCGGATCCAGGAACGCGATGTATCCCTGCAGGATCAAGTCGCACTCGTCGGCCTTGCCATACAGGGTGTCGTTGCCGGCGGCAGTCGTCCGCGCAGGGCCCTCCTTCGTCGCGAGCGCCAGGACTCGAAACCCGTCGGCGCTGAGACGCTCGTACTCGCTCCCGAGCTCGACGATGTGGGCATGGTCCATGGGGAGTCGCCGGCCGTCGAGATCGAAGGCGGCGCACCGGGGAAAGATCGCCTCGGGCGCGCCCTTGGAGATGATGAGGTCGCGGCCCTCGGGCGTACGAACGACCACCGACATGATGCGCCGCTGGAAGTCGAACGGGATCTCGTCGACTTTCTTGAACTCCGGAATGCGGGCGTGGGTATGCGTCTCCTCGTGCGCCAGCACGGCTCGATCGAGGACGTTCTTGAGACCAGTCTGAAAATGACTGTTGGTGTAGGCCAGCGCCAGCACGCCTTCATTCTCGCGGAGGGTGACGTCGCAGTAGCGCTCCAGGATCACCCGATCGAGGGTCAAGGTTCCGGTCTTGTCGGTGCAGAGAATGTCCATCGCGCCCAGGTTCTGAATGGCGTTGAGGCGCTTGACGATCACCTTTCTCTTTCCCATCGCGACCGCGCCCTTGGATAGGCACACCGTCACGATCATCGGCAGCATCTCGGGCGTCAGACCCACCGCGACGGCGACGGCGAAGAAGAACGCCGCCGTCCAGTTCCCCTTGGTGAGCCCGTTGATGACGAAGACCAGCGGCACCATCACGAACATGAAACGGAGCAGCAACCAGGTGAACCGCGCGATGTGGCGATCGAACGCGGTCGTGACCGGCTGTTCGAGCATCGCCCCGGCCATCCCGCCGAGATAGGTCTCCCTTCCTGTCGCGACCACCACGGCCGACGCTGATCCACTTTCCACGCTGGTTCCCAGGAACGCGATCGTCGCCAGCTCCAGCGGCGCGGCCGCGAGCGGTGCACTGACGACGGCGTGCTTCTCGACCGGAAAGCTTTCCCCGGTGAGCGCGGACTGACTCACGAAGAGATCCTTGGCCTGGATGATGCGCGCGTCGCCGGGGATCATGTCGCCGGCGGCGAGCTGGACGACGTCGCCCGGGACCAGCTCCGCCAGCGGAATCTCTTGAGGCTGGCCGTCTCGCAGCACCGTTGCTCGCACGGAGATCATTGCCTTGAGCTTGGCGGCGACGCTGTCGGCCTTTGCCTCCTGATAGAGCTTGAGGCCGACGCTGAGCGCGATCATCAATGCCATCACGGTTCCAGCGCGCGGGTCGCCCGTGGAGAACGAGACCGTGGCCAGAACCGCGAGCAGAACCACCAGCGGATTGATCGCCGCGCGCCAGAGCAAGCGCGCGAAGCCCGGACGGCGGTCGCGCGCCAATAGATTTGGCCCATGCTCGTCGAGCCGCGCCTCGGCTTCGGCGACGGTCAACCCCTCGACTCTGGTGGCCAGTCGTTCAAACACACCAGGAACGTCGAGCGCGGCGGCTTCGAGCACCGCCGGCGAAACCCGGATCGCTGGTTTACCTTGACCGGCGAGGACCCGTTTGGGAAGGACGTTGGTCATGGGGTCTGGCAGTGGAGCCGCGATCCGGGAGAAATGCCAGCTACGGCCGGATCGCCACCTTCATCGCCCCGTCGCGCTGATGCGCGAAGAGATCATAGGCGGCTTCGATCTCCGCCAGGGGGAACGAATGAGTGACGAGCTCGTGAAACGGGAAGCGCTTGGCGGCCACGATGCTCATCAGGCGCCGCATGCGTTCCTTACCGCCCGGGCACAGCGACGTCACGATGGTGTGGTCGCCTAGCCCGGCCGCGAACGCATCCAGCGGCAGCGCCAGGTGGCTCGAGTAGACGCCCAGGCTGGAGACCGTCCCGCCTGGCCGCACGCAGCGCAGAGCATTTTCGAACGTCGGCCCGGTGCCCAGCGCCTCGATGGCAACGTCGACGCCGCCGCCGGTGAGACGCTTGATCTCGGTCACGACGTCCTGTTCCTTGTAGTTGATCACGACGTCCGCGCCCATCCGTCGCGCGACCTCGAGGCGCCTGGGCACGCTGTCGACCCCGATCACCAGTGACGCGCCCGAGAGCTTGGCGCCCGCGGTCGCGCAGAGACCGATCGGTCCCTCGGCGAAGATCGCGACCGCGTCACCGAGGCGAACGTGACCGTGCTCGGCCGCGGAGAAGCCCGTCGACATGATGTCGGGGCAGAGCAGCACCTCCTCATCCGTGAGACCGGCGGGGATCTTGGCCAGGTTGGCCTGCGCGCTCGGGACCAGGACGTACTCAGCCTGGCAGCCGTCGATCGTGTTGCCGAAGCGCCAGCCGCCGATGGCCTCGTAGCCGTCGCCGCCGTGGCCGCACTGCGAGCCCTGACCCGACAGGCATGCCCGGCACTGGCCGCAGGGCGTGATGGCGCCCGCGATGACCCGATCACCGACGGCGTATCCGGTGACGCCCGGCCCGAGCGCTTCGATGATTCCCACCGGCTCGTGACCGACGATCAACCCCTCTCGCACGGGGTACTCGCCCTTGAGAATGTGGACGTCGGTTCCGCAGATCGTCGTCAGGGTCACTTTCATCAGCGCCTCGCCGACGCCCGGCTCCGGACGCGCGACCTCTCGAATCCCGATCTTGCCTTTTCCCTGAAACACAGCCGCTCGCATTGTCTTTGTCATGTTGCCTGCCTCTCGGCCGATCGGCTGTGCATCGTCGGTGCCAGCCCTGGGTCTGTCGACACGTAGCCGAACGCGCAAAGCCTGCGGTGACAGATGAGGACGCGCAAAATTCGCGCAGCTCCGGGCCGGCTGACCGATACTCACGGCGGCGGTTTAACAACCCGCCGGCGTATACCAGTGGTCCAGACCCTGCAAACGGACACCATACTCGGCGGAACTCGACGTCCAACTAGAGGAGACTCCCCATGCGACAGATGGCGATATGGATCGATCACCAGCAAACGCACGTGTTCCACGTGACTGAAGAGACCTTCGAGGAGGCCACTCTCGCCTCGCCGGCTCATCACATTCACCGGCATCCGAAGAGCCAGCAGACCAGGACCCACAATCATCCGGAGGATGAGCACCGCTTCTTTGACGAGGTCATCCGCGCGCTCGCCGGCGCCGAGGAGATATTGATCATGGGGCCGTCGGTCACGAAGCTGCACTTCTTGCGATACGCCCAGCAGCACGCGCCCGCCGTCGCGTCGCACGTCGTGGGCCTGGAAACCGCCGATCACCCGACCGATCGGCAGCTGGTCGCTCACATCCGCCACTATTTCGGCACCGAGCGGCCGCGCATCGTCCCGGCGACCTGAAGCAGGCCCCCAGGTCTCCGCCCTGCCGACCACCACCCTCACGCTGACACGGAGAACAGTCATGTCTCGTTCGTTCTTGAATCGGCCCCGTCTCGCGACGCTTGCTCTTCTTCTGCTCCTCGCGATGTTCTTGGCGGTTCGCACTCAATCGCACGCCGGGGAACAAGCAAAGGCGCCCGCGGTCCATCTGGTCGATCCCGAGAACCTGAGCGCTGCCACCCGCGCGAAGCTCGACGAGCGCATGGCACGCCACGGAAACGTGATGTCGAATCTGGTGAGCGCGGTGGTTCTGCTGGACCGGCCGACGATCACGATCCTGGCGCAACGTATCGCCGACGAAGAAGTCGTGGCTCGCGTCGAAGCCAAAGGCTCGAAAAAATGGGAGTCGCGATTGCCCAAGGGGTTCTTCGCCGAGCAAGACGCCCTGCGCTCGGCCGCCCAGAGTCTGGCGATATCGGCCGCGCAAGGAGGACCGGACAACGTAATGGCTGATCGCTTCGCGACTGTCGCTCGGACTTGCGTCGCGTGTCACAGCCTTTACCTTCACGGCCGACCAGAGGATGGCAAGTGACCACCGCTTTTGCGTGACCGGATACGGCAGCTAGCCCGCAACTTGCAGGGCAAGAGCGCACCCAAAACAGCAAGGGGCCACAATGGATAGCGCTCTCCTCGTTCATCGTCTGCATTTTGCGTTCACGGTGACGTTTCATTACCTCTTCCCGCAGCTGACGATGGGCCTCGCGCCCATGATCGTGATCCTGAAGTTGCTGGCTTTGCGCCATCCCGACGCGAGGTACGCCCAGGCGGCGCGCCTGCTCGCGCGCCTCTTCGCGATCAACTTCGTTTTCGGCGTCGTCACCGGCATTCCGATGGAGTTCCAGTTCGGCACCAATTGGGCGCGCTTCTCGAAGTTTGCCGGCGGGGTCATTGGCCAGACGCTGGCAATGGAAGGAATGTTCGCTTTCTTTCTCGAATCGTCGTTTCTGGGTCTGTTCCTGTTCGGCGAGAAACGACTGTCGCCGCGCGCGCACCTGGCGTCGGCGTTCGCGGTCTTCGCCGGATCGTGGCTGTCGGGCTACTTCATCGTCGCGACGGACGCCTGGATGCAACACCCCGTCGGCTATGCGATCGCGGCCAACGGCTCGGTCCAGCTCTCCAGCCTGTCGGCGCTGCTCTGCAACAGCTGGGCGTTCTGGCAGTACGTTCACACGATGGGCGGCGCGCTGGTGACCGGCGCCTTCGCGACGGCCGGCCTGGGCGCGTACTACCTCCTGCGCAAGAGATCGGACGACGACGCGCGGGCGTCAGCTGCGTTGCTGCGCGTGGGCTTGATCGCCGCCGGCGTCGCCAGCCTGTGTCAGCTCTTTCCGAGCGGCGACCGTCAAGGGCAGCTCATCGCGCGCCACCAGCCGGCGACGCTGGCGGCGATGGAGGGGCTGTTCACCACGCGCGCGGGCGCAGCGCTGGTCCTGATCGGACAGCCCGACACCGAAGAGGGTCGGATCGACAACACGCTCGAAGTCCCCGGCGTCTTGAGCGCGCTGACCCACAAGCGCTGGAACGCGTCGGTGACGGGCCTCGACCAGATTCCGCGCGACGCCCGGCCCGACAACGTCGCACTCCTCTATTACAGCTACCACGTGATGGTTGGCCTCGGCACCTTCTTCATCTTGATCACGGGTCTCGCGCTCCTGTGGCTGTGGCGCGGCCGTCTCGAGCGCAGCCGCGCGCTGCTCTGGACCTTGGTTCTCGCGGTGCCGTTTCCCTATGTGGCCAACACAGCCGGATGGATGACTGCCGAGCTCGGCCGGCAGCCCTGGCTGGTGTACGGGCTCATGCGCACGGCGGCGGGAACGTCGGCGCGCGTGTCGGCCGGGAATGGACTGTTCTCGCTCATCGGGTTCATGGGCCTTTACTCTGTCCTGGCGATCGCATTTCTCCTGCTGATGTCGCGGGTCATCTCCCGCGGCGTCTCGGGAGACGCTCAACACCAACCCACCACGCAACTTGCCGAGCGCGCCATCGACAGCCGCGCGGCCGAGTGAGGAACAGGGCACCATGACGACTCTCTGGTTTCTCTTGGTCGCCATCATGCTGGTGGCGTACGTCGTGTTCGACGGTTTCGACCTGGGTGTGGGCGCCATCTACAAGCTGGCCGCCCGGACCCCGGAAGAGCGCGCTGCCGTTCGGCGCAGCATCGGCCCCATCTGGGACGCAAACGAAGTCTGGCTGCTGGCGGCCGGCGGCACCCTCTACTTTGCCTTCCCCGAGCTCTACGCCTCGAGCTTCAGCGGGTTCTACCTGCCGTTGATGCTGGTCCTGTGGCTTCTCATCGGGCGCGCACTCGGACTCGAGCTCCGCTCGCACGCGGATGATCCGCTCCTCGGCGAGGTGTGCGACACCATCTTCATGTTGTCGAGCTTGCTGCTGCCGGTGTTCCTGGGCGCCGCGCTCGGAAACGTCATCCGCGGCGTGCCGCTCGATGGCGACGCGACGTTCTTCCTGCCGCTGTGGACCGACTTTCGCCCCGGGCCGCATCCCGGCGTGCTCGACTGGTACACCGTCATCTGCGGCGTCGTCGCGTTGATCGCGATCGCCACCCACGGCGCCAACTATCTCGCGCTCCGCACCACCGGCGAGGTCAACCGTCGTGCGCGCGGGATCGCGCGCGCCGGAAGTCTCCTGCTGCCCGTCGGGACCGCGGTCAGCCTTGCGGCCACCATCGCCGTTCGCCCGACGGTGCTGGAGAACTTCCGCGCCCATCCCGCGGGCTTCCTCATCCCGGCGGCGGTCGTGGCCAGTCTGGTGGTGATGGCGCTCGCCGCACGCCGCGGTCGCGAGCGCACGGCGTTCGCCGCGTCGGTCGTCTACCTGGCCATGATGCTGGGCGGCGCTGCGTTCGCCCTGTTCCCCGTGCTGCTGCCCTCGTCCACCGACCCGGCGCTGTCGCTGACGGTCGAGAACGCGGCGACGGGATCGTTCGCGATGACGGCCGCGCTCCGCTGGTGGCCGATCGCGTTCGTCCTCGTGGCGGTGACATTCGTTCATCTCTACCGGACCTTTCGTGGCAAGATCGTCGGCGGCGGAGAGGGACACTACTGAACCGTGATCGTGATCGTGATGGGAGTCGCTGGCTCCGGCAAGACGACCGTGGGGACGTTGCTGGCCCAGCGTCTCGGGTGGCGCTTCATCGAAGCGGATGATTTTCATTCCCCCGAAGAGATCCAGCACATGCTGGCCGGCCGTCCCCTGTCCGACGCCGAGCGCCAGCCCTGGCTCGACAAACTGCGCCGCGTCCTGGCCGAGTGTGTGGCGCGAAAGGAGAGCGCCGTGCTCGCCTGCTCTGCCTTGAGAGAGAGCTACCGGCGAGAGTTGACGGTCGATCCAGAAGCCGTGCGATTCGTCTATTTGAAGGGAACCCCGGACGTCATCCGGCAGCGGTTGCGACACCGATCGGGACACTTCGCCAAAGAGAACCTGCTGGCCAGCCAGTACGCCACGCTGGAAGAGCCTACCGACGCGCTGACGATCGCCGTCGACGACGAGCCTGAGCGCCTGGCGCAGCGTATCAGCGACGCGCTCCGGCTCGATCTCATTCCGCGCCCCGGTTCAGCCTCCCCGTAACGAACGCGGCGCTCACGGTCGGATTGGCTCCCAGCGCTAGTCGAATCGCTGCTCAATCACGAGGAATTCATTGCTACCGACACTTGGCAACACGAGGCAGCGTTCCTCGTCCTCCATGTGGGACAGCAGCCACGCAGTCAGGAACGTGAGGCTCGGGGCCAGCCCGGGTGAGCTCGGACACGCGCACGCGTCGCGGTAAAGGCGGGCGATGAAGTCGCGCTGCCGGCCATGCTCGAGGAGCATCTCGTCGGCCCGCTCCCGTCCCAGCGGCGCATCACTCCCGAGAACCGGCAACCAATGCTTTTCCTCGTAGGCAAAGTGCGCTTCGAGCGCGGAGCGGATGTCGGCAATCGCGGAGGCCAGGGCTTTGGGCGACGAAGGCGCGCCGGCGAGGGTTGGCTCCGCGATCGAACGCGCCGCGGCGAGAAGGACCCGGATACGTTCGTGCTGCCAAACGATCCGACACCGAGCGGTACCGGGGTCGACTCGATGTTCGGAAAGCGCCCAACGGGAATCCATCACTACGCCCTTTCTCTCCGACAGGTTCTCAGTGAACGCCATCCATAGTGCAACGACCGTTCCGCCCCCTTTCCTGCCCGCGCGCAACGATCGAGTGCGCAATTCCTTCGCGAGCGCCCTCATTGCCCGCGAAAGTTGCGCACGCTGTTCGAGGCGCCGGCCACGGCTCCGAAGAGCCGTGGCCGTTGATCGCCCTATGGCTGCAGAGCGTGCCGGTCCGCGATCGAGGCGAGGCGGCCCGGGCCGTGGCAGAGCAGGCACTCCTCTTTCTGCGGCTTGGTGAAGGCGATGGTGCGCGTTTCGTAGAATGACCCACCGTTGGTCTGCATGTGGTCGATCGCGATCGCGCTGTCGTGGCAAGCCGAGCAAGCCGCGACGATCGGCGAGTTGACCAGCGTCGTCCCCTGCGCGTTGCATGGGTTGGCCAGCGAGCAGACCGCGGCGACGGCGGTGCAGGGCTGCGTGCTGCTGCAGGTGCAGGGCGTCGTGCCGTTGCAGGCGCTGGTGACCGTCCCGATCTTCTGCGTGAAGTTGGTCGGGACGTTGTTGACCGTGTACGGGCCGGAGATGGTCACGCTGCACGGGTTGGTGGTGCTGCACGTGCAAGGCGCCGTTGGCGCGCAGTTGCTGGTCGTGGTCCCGATCGTCTGCGTCCCGCTGATCCCGTCGGGGAGCGTCGCGCTGACGTTGGCGGTCGCGTAGCCGTACCCGTAGTCGACGCTGTTGTCGGAGGTGACGTACGGCGAGATCATGAAGTAGCCGAGCGGGTTGGTCGTCGCGTTCGTATTGTAACGGCCCTGGCCTACCGTGCTGTAGAGCATGTTGGGATAGGCGCTGGTGGTCGACGTCATGCTGAAGTCGTACGTGCCCGGGAGGTGGCACATCTCGCACTGGTTGAGGACGCCGGGGTACGTGGTCTCCCAGAACCCGGACGTGGCGGATTCGGCGTGCCAGTTGAAGTTCACCGCTCGCTTCTCCGCGCCGTGGATGCTGTGAATGAAGTCCTTGGCGTTCGCCGACCAGGCGCTGCTGGTCTGGTTGGGCTTGTGGCACCACGCGCAGCTGGTCGCATCGTTGCGCTGGCCGGCATGGAAGTCGGGTCCCACGCCGAGCGTCACGTGGCAGGCCCCGCACTTCGAGTTGTCGACGATCGCGCGCCGGCCGGTGAAGCCGGTCGCGACCTTCCACACATCCGGAGGCGGCACGATGAGGCCGCCCTTGCCGGCGAACCCGCTGGTGTTCGGCGTGTACGGATAGCCCGCCACATCGGTCTCCGTGAGTGGCTGGGTGTTGTTGGCGAAGGTCGGCGCCGATCCGAGCCCGTAGGTGTAGCCGACGCCGCCCGAGAGCATCGTCGCCGCCGCCGGAACGACGACGCCGGTGAGCGTGATCGTGTAGTAGCCGTTGGCGTCCGGGCCGGTCAGCGAGCCGGCGCCCGCGCCGGTCGCGGAGCCGTTCCAGATGTTGCGGACGTAGCCGCTCGCCGACGCGTTGAAGTCGGCGGGCGATGCGATGCCGTCCTGGGGCAGAGCGTAGACGAAGTACACGCTGGGCGAGCCCACGAAGTTGGGAATGAGCTCCGTCGCCCCGGTGCCACCGTCAGCGCCGGGCGTGGGGAACACGACCGGCGTCGCGGCGACCGGCGGGGTCGCCGTCGGGTCGGCGATCAGGAACCGGAACACGACTTGCGGGTTGCGGCCCGCGGTCAGCGCCACGCTCTGGAGGTCGTAGGTGATCACCTTGGCGCCGGACGGAACGAACCCCGCGGCGGCGACGTAGGCGGCGTTGGTGTTGGCGTTACCCGCGGTGCTCTGATCCAGGTAGATGTTGTGCGGGTTCGGCGACGACACGCTCAGGTGCTTGCCGGGCACGTCGCCCGCGACGCTGCCGGCGGCGTGACAGACGATGCAGTGGCTGTCATCGGCCTGGGCGCCGCCGCTGTGCATGACGCGCCCGTTCGGGACGGTGACGTCGAAGCTGCGGTCATCGTGGCAGGCGCCGCACGCCCGGCGGCTGATCTTGGTCTTGTAGTTGTCGGCCATCGGCGCCGGCGCGCGGTGGCACTTCGCGCAGTTGCGAACGTCCTGTGGATAGGTGGTTTCGTAGGGTTGGGGCACGCCGGCGTAGGTACCGCCGGTCAGCGTCAGCTTGTTGCCCATGTGGATCTTGTGGACGAACACCGGCAAGTCGATCACCGCCTCGTCGTTGATCACCGCCGCATTTCCGGTCCAGGTTCCGTCGGTAGCGATGACCGGCTCGGTCACCACCGTCCCGGTGCTGCTGAAGCGGCGCTGGTCGTTGTGGCAGGCGACGCAGGTGCGGACGTCGTAGCGCACGCCACTGTGGAACTCGCCGGTGCCGAGCTCGCCGGTGCCGCCGGAGAGCGCGCGGAACGTGGTGTGGCACTCGAGGCAGGCGGTCTGATCGACCTTGTCGTTCTGGCCGGTCACGTCGGCGCCGGTGGTGGGAATGAACTCCTTGACCAGGTTGATCGGCGTGAACGGGTTGTTGGCCGCGTAGAGCAGCACGATGAGACGGTGCACCTTGTCCGGCTCGTAGGCCGTCCCGGCGGTCGTCGGGCCACCGTTGATCACCTTCGCGAACCGGTAGACGTACGTGCCGTCGCCGTTGTCGGTCAGGCTGGTGCCAGCCGCGGTCTCCGAGGCGGCGACGGTGTGATCGTTGGGCGCCAGGTAGCTGACCCAGGTGTCGTTGGCGCTGCCGTTCACGTTGGCGGTCAGCTTGAGCAACGAGAAACGCCAGGTGACCGCGGTGACGGACAGGTTCTTGACGCCGTAGCCATGTCGTTCGCTGACCGTGATGTTTATCAGCGGCTGGCCGTCGGCGGGGATGGTCACGCTGGTGATGACCGCGCTCATCGCGGCCTGCTGCGCCTCGTCGGGCGTCATCGTCAGGTAGTCGACCACGCTCTGCAGGACGGTCACCGCGCCGCCGTCGCCACACGTGATCGTGCTCGTACCGTTGGTCGGGTTACTGACCAGCGTGCACGACGCGCCGTTGACGCCGGCGTCGCCATTGCTGCCGCTGGCGACTGTCGCCGTCGTTCCGTCGGTGCAGTGAATGGTCAGCGTCCCGTCGTGGTTGTCGCTCACGCTGCACGACGTGCCGTTGACGCCGGCGTCGCCGTTGGCGCCGTTTTTTCCGCTGCTGCCGTTGCTCCCCGAGCATCCAGCCGTCATCGACGCGGCCGCGATGATCCCCAGTCCGATCAACCTCCGACAAACCCCAAACACATCTTCGCGACTCGTCGACATGACGCCTCCTCAATGCAGTGAACCGATGAACTTACGAACGAATGGTGACGGGAGCTCCCGTCACCGAACCTTGTGCACCAGCGTGACCGCCTCATCGCGACCCGAGTCGTGACAGACCGAGCACGATTCGCCCCCGAGACCGCTGGTCATGATGTCGAAGTGAGCGAGCGCGGCGCTGGTATCGTGGCAGCCGCTGCACGCCACACCCCAGGACTGCGCCGGCGCGACGGCGGCGGTCGGGTGACTGCGATCCGCGGGGCTCTGCCATGCCGTGCTCGTGCCGTGGCAGGCCGCGCAGTCCTTCACGCCGCTCGGCATGGCCGGGAACTCGTCCTCGTCGAACGTGAGCACGCTGAAGTTGTTGGGGTACGCGCCGGCGCCGAAGCCGACCACCGAGAACGGGACGGCGACGTTGGTCAGCGTCGGGTCGGCGCCGCGGTGGATCTTGTGCAACATCGAGCGGAACTCGACGACGGCTCCGGGCGTGGCGGGCGCCGATGCCGCGACGTACCTCGGGCGGTCCTCGGTCCCGGCGCTGCCGTGGCACAGCAAGCAGGTGTCGACGCCGCGCCGGCCACCGCCGTGCGCGAGCACGTCGACGTGGCACTTCTCGCACGTCGCGCTCGACGAGATGATCGCGACCGGCGTGATCGTGGTGGCCGCGCCGACCAGGAAATCGACGTTGGCCGGCAGCGAGGTGCTGCGATAGCTGTTGGTCTCGCCGTTCTGCGCGAGCGCGAGCGTGCGCGAGCCCCACACGCCGACGGTGTAGGTCCCGGCGACCAGCGGCAGGCCCTTCCACTTGCCCTCGGCCGGGCCGAGATCCGGCGAGTCGTTGAGCGGCGGCCCGTAGACCGCGGGCATCACGAAGTCGGTGGTGTACGTCGCCAGCACGGCCGCCGCCGCGCCGAACTCGGTGACCTCGGTGATCGTGCCGGTGGCGGGCGCCAGCGTGTAGTCGGTGGCGGCCACCTTGGTGGCGAGCGTGACTTTGGTCAGGGTCGCGCCCGCGGCGTGCGCGAGACGCAGCCCGGGTTGATAGCCGGCGGCGCCCGCGGCGGCGAACCAGAGCCGGTTGCCGTCGACCCACTGCACGCGCAGGTACTCCTGCACGCCGGCCACGCCGTCGTCGATCACGACGTAGTCGTTGCGCAGAAACCCGGTGGTCGACGCGACGGTGACGTTGTTCTGAAGCGCGGGCGCCGCCGCGCCGAGCGTCGTCGCCACGCCGGTGGCCGTGCGCACGAAGATCGTCGGCAGCGCGCCGGCGACGCTCCAGACCGGGGTGCGCGCGACGGTGAACACTTCGCCGGTGGCCGCAGTCGACGTGCCGACCAGCTCGAGATTGACGACGTCGGGTAGGTTGAGGGTGACCGGCAGCGTCGCGAGCGACGCGACGGGGATCGTCGAGGTCAGCAAGAGGTTGCGGTTGCTGGTGGGGCCGGTGACGATCACGCTGAGCGCGGGGACGCCCCCGGCCGGCAGCGCCGCGCCGGTCCCGTCGGTGACGTTGATCGTCAGTCCAATCTTCTCTCCGACGTCGAGCTTGCCGTTGCCGTTGTTCGTGCCGGCTTCGTGCAGCGCGCTCAGCGCGATGACCAGCCCCGGGTTGAACGTGGGATCGTTCATCGGGTGCAGGTGCCCGCCGACCGGCGAGCCGCCAACCGCGAACCCCGAGGCCGGGTGACAGACCAGGCAGTTCGAGTCGTCGGGCTGCGCGGGCATGCCGGTGGTGGTGTTGCGCTTGTAGGTCTTGGTCCAGTCGATGTCGTCGTGGCACGAGCCGCACCACTGCCGCGACGGATGGCTGAGCGCGAAGGCACCCTGCGCCGGCGCCGCCAGCGGCCCCGCGCCGTCGGCGTCGCCGTGGCACCGCTCGCAGGCGATCACGCCCATACGCGTCTGGTCGTCGGTCGCCTGCTGCACGATAGTCAGCGCGGAGTAGCCGAGGTTGCGAGGCGTGGGGAACGACAGGCTCGGCCAGACCGGGAACTGCACGTCCGAGAAATCGTCGGGCGTGGCGCCGCCGCCCACGCGGTACGGCACCGGTGCGGCGGTGTAGCTGCGCGTGCCGTCGGCGTTGGTGCCCACTCCCAGCACGGACGGCAGGTGGGCGCCGTTGTGGATCTTGTGAATCATCGTCGAGAACTCGATCGTCACCGGCGTGGCGTCGCCGGTGTCGGTGCTGTTGCTGTCCTCGGCGCCGGCGGTGTGGCAGGTGACGCACAGCTTGGTGTCGCGGAAGGTGCCGCCGTGCGCCTGCAGCGTGGTGTGGCACTGGTTGCAGTTGCCGAGCGTGACGATCTCGCGGGGCTCGAGCGCGGTCGCGGTGCCGAGCAGAAAGTCCTGCGTCTGCGAGCCGACGTCCGGATAGGTGACCGTTCCGACGGTGTACGTGCGAAACGCGCGCAGCGCCAGCGTATAAGTGCCGTGCTGCAGCGCCTGGCCGGTGAGCTCGCCCACCGTGAACTTCGTGGTGTCGAAGAGCGGCGGGCCGTAGGTCGCGGGCAGAGGCGCCGCGAACTGGTAGGTGTACGACCCGTCGCCGTTGCGAACCGCGCGCGTCATGACGTCGCTGTAGTCGAACTGATCGCGGCCCACGGGCAGCACGCGCTGATAGGCCGAGGTCGGCCCGGCGATCCAGGTGGCCACCTGGTCCATCGCCGAGAGCGGCAGAGCGCCGCCCGAGCTGGTGCTGAGCGTGAACGTCAGCGTGACGGTGTCGCCGCTCTCGAAGTTTCCGTTCGGGCCGCTGCCGCCGGCCAGCGACACGATGTGCACCACCACGCCGGGCAGATCGTCGGTCGGTCCCAGCACGCTGGGCGGCGGCGGCGGATCCGGTGACACCGGGACCGACGTGCCGTCGGTGCACGAGACGACCCTGATGCCGCCGTCGGAGGTGCCGACGGTGCACGACGTTCCCGCGTCGCCGTCGTGCAGGGTGACCGACGTGCCGTCCGCGCACGAGATCGTCCGGCCGCCGCCGTCGGCGGCGGCGATGGTGCACGACGTCCCCGGCTGGCCGTTCTGCACGGTGACCGACGTGCCGTCGGCGCAGGTGATCTGCTTTCCGCCACCGTCGGCCGCCGTGATCGAGCAGCCGACGCCGGACGAGCCGGCGACGCCGCGCGGGCCAGTGCAACCCATCATCATCCCCGCGCCCGCAGCCAGCGCGACCACGACGAGCAGCATTACGACGTGCGCTACGGTGAAACGCATGGGGACCTCCAGAATGAATCGCTCACTGATGGCATGTCAGGCACATGGGGTTGCGGTTGATCTCGTCGCGCGGGTGGTGACTGGTCCAACCCGCGGGGTGCGGGTCGCCACCGACGCCGCCGACCTTGTGGCAGTCGATGCAGATCGATCGCGCGCCCTGGTCATGACAGGACGCGCACGCCGCGATGTCGCGCCGGGCGAGCGGCCCGTGCGAGTTGCTCGAGCCCGGGAACGAGAAGTCGGGCGGGTGCGGGCTGCGCGGGTTGCTCGAGCGCGGCGTGAGGTTCTCGGCGGTGTGGCACGCCTCGCAGAAGCTCTGCCCGTGGCAGCGGCGGCACAGCCCCTCGTCGGCGCGCGCTTCAATCTGGTGGCGGCTCAAGAAGTCGGCGCGATGGATGAAGTCGGCCGTGACGCGCTCGGGGAACTTGGCCTCGATCGGGATCGCAACCGTGCGGGCGTGGCAATCGGCGCAGAAGGTCTGGTCGTGGCACTGCGCGCAGCCTTCGCCGGCGGCGCGCGCGGCGGGGCCGTGCTGGCGCACGAAGTCGCCCTGGTGTGAGAAGACGGACACGGGGCGAAGCGCAAAACGTCGCAAATCGACATGGCAGCCATTGCACGATCCGTCCGCGAGCTCGGTCGCGTGCTCGTGGCACTGCGTGCACGTGCTCATCGGCGGCACGGTCGACCCCGACGGCTCGAGCTCGGTCAGCGTCTTGTGGCAACGGGTGCAGTCTTCCTTGACGCGCTCGATGTGCTCGGCGTGGGACAGGCGCAGCCCGCGCACGACTTGCGCGTAGGGTCCGGGGTGCTCCGGATCGCGGTGGCAGTAGGCGCAGTTGCCCTGGTCCTTCTTGTCCTTGTGGCACTCCAGGCACTTCGACTCGGGCGGCAGGTATCGGGCGTCGAGGTTCTTGGCGTCGTAGATCTCTTCGTGGCAGGCGAGGCAGTTCACCTTGGCGCGTTCGTGCGTCGCGTGGGAAAAGCGGATCTGATCGCTCTCGGTCGGGTGACCCTGGTCGTAGCCCGCGCCACCCGCGCCGCCGACGCGCGCGCAGGCCGCGCCGGCCAGCATCAGCGCCGCCAGCCACGTCGCGCGTGCCGTGCACGCTCGGGTTGCGTCTCGATCGCGTCGCGCCGTCACGGTGTCACCTGGCGCACGTGCGTCGTCATTTGATAGACCAGCTTCGCCATGCCTTCGAAGTTGCGCTCCGCGAACGGCGTCACGCTGGTGAGGCCGGTGACCACCGCGCGCCAGCCGGGACGCAGGTCGTAGGCCAGCGTGGCGGCGGCGACGTACGATCGCCGCTGGCCGTTGACGTCCGCATCGAAGAAGAATGCGCTCGCGTCCAGCGTGCCCGTGACGCGCGGCTCGACGCGCACCACCGTGAAAGCGCGCGCCATCAGGTACCCGCTGCCCGGCAGCGCCAGCCGCCGCGATTCGAGGCCCGCGGTGTCGCGCTGGTCGGGGCCGAAGGTCCCGGTCAGCTTGCCGCTGCCGTCATGTCCGGTTCCGTCGGCGTCGATGATCACGTGATAGTCGCCTTGCAGGCGCAGGCGCGCGTGCGGTCGCAGGTAAAGGAAGCCGCCCGCCTCGTCGTGGTGCTCCTGCGAGAAGACCGCGAAGATCGAGTTGCGCGGCAAGAACAGATCGGGCGCCGTGCGGCGATAGTCAGCGGTGACCTGAAAGCGCCGATCGAGCTGCCAGGTCGCCGCCGCCTGCCCCTCGCCGAGACGCTCCTCGGGCAGGCTGAAGAGCGCGAACCCGGTGAGCACCAGCGGCACCGCGTGCGCCGGCACGAGGCGCGCATCGAACGCGAGATCGCGACGAGCGATCTCGCCGTGATCGAGAAGCTGGAGGATCGACACGCCCGCCTCGGCGTCGAATGACGGCTTCACGAATGCGCGGCCGGCGACCAGCGCGTCCCCGCGGCTGGTCGCGAAGCGCGGCGTGACCGGAACGCCGGCCTGCGCCGAGACGCCGACCCAGCGGATCGGCCGCACGGTCACACTGAGACCGTCGAACCCGAGGTTGCGCCCCGCACCCGAGACCAGCAGCTGCCGGCCGAGCCGGATCGCGATCCTCCGGCGCAGCAGCGTCCCCTCGGCGAACGCGAGATCCAGATCGCCGAGCACGTGCTTGCCCTCGATCGGATCGGCGAGCGCGGCCGCGCCCCAGCCCGATAGCACCACGTTCATGTCGCCGACACCCGGAACGTGGAAGTCGGTGGCGCGCACCGACATCAGCTCGTAGACCGGCACGGCGGTGTGCACGACCCCGTCGCGGGGATCCTGGCGTCCGCTCACCAGCGTCGTCGACGAGGCCTCGACGACCTCGGCGTGCGCCGTCGACGCCAGCGCCGCCGTCGCGCCGAGCATCGCGGACAGCGCCAGCGCGCGCCGTGCCTCACGGCGATACATCGAGCACTCCGTTCATGTGGGCGCTGGTCTCGGCGCCGGGTGCCCCCGCGACGATGATCTCGCCGCTGGGGTCGACGGTGCGCGTGTGGCAGCTCGAACAATCGGCGCGGGTCATCGTCGGCAGGTGGGGCGAGAACGCCGGAGGCGCTCCGTGGCAGGACTCGCCGCAGGTGAGGCCGCCGGTCGCTGTCCAGACCGGGGCGTGGTCGATGGTGGCCGTCGTGTCGGCCGCCAGCGTCGCACCGCCGCCGTGGCAATAGACACCGGCGCAGGTGGCGGTCGCGTGGTCCCAGTGCGGCGTGGCACCGTCGGTCGACGCGAGCATTCCGACCGTCGGGTCGGCCGGGAACACTTCGGCGCCGTCGACGGGATCGGCGGTCTGGTGGCCGGAGAAGTGCCCCGCGCTCGACACCATGTCGGGCACGCGGTGGCACTCCGTGCACGCGATCGGTCCACGCAGATGCGACGGCGCCGTGAGGTGCGCCTGGTGCGCGCCCACGCCGACCGCCGACGGCGAGGTGTTCCCCGTCAGGTCGCGCGGCGGCGCCGGTCCCGCCACACCACCGTGGCAACCGATGCAGCCCGCCGCGGGGTCTGCGAATTCGATCTGACCGTCGATGTGCTTGTCGGGCGCGATGATCTTTTGATTGCCGTCGACCACGCTCGGGTGGCAGGAGACGCAAGTGGTCAGATTGGTATGATTGGGCGGCAGCCCGTGGCAGGTTCCGCAATCGGCCTGTCCGGTTCCGGGCGCGCTCCAGGTCGGGTGGGTGTTGGTGCCGGCGCTGTCGTTGAGGACCGCGCCGTGGCAATAGACGTTGGTGCAGGTCTGTGTCGTCGGATCGTAGGCGGGCGGGCCCGCGCGGGTCGCGCCGGCCGGCGTCTGCGCCGCCGTCGAGATCGATGCGAACGTCACCTCCGCCGGTGGCGGATCGAGCGTGCCGTCGGCGAGGAAGATGTGACCGACGTCGGTGTACGTCTTCGGGACGATGTGACACTCACTGCATTGATAGGCCTTGCCGAGCGGCCCTCCCCCGAGGTGCCGCCCGTGCGAGGCGTCGGCGGCGATCGCGCCGTGGCAGGTCGAGCACGCGGTCGGCCCATCGGCGTGGCAGGTGAGACACGACACGCCGGAGGTGCCGCCCGAGAAATCCTGGCCATGGCACGACTGGCAGACTTTGAAGTCGTACTTCTCGGCTTGAATCAGCTTGCCGTGAAAGTCACTGGATGCCGGGTCGAGGATGCCACCGCGATGGATCGACGACTGCGTATACGACAACTCGCAGTCGACGACCCAGGTCTGCACCGTCGGAAACACGTCGCTGACCGGCTGGTGAACCGCCGCGGCCGTTCCGGGATTGATTGTGCTGAGGAGGAGAGAGCTTGCGTCGCCTGCCTTGGCATCCGGAACGGAATCGCTGCCATTGCCGAGCGTCCCCAAATACGACGTCGTGTCGTAGTTACCCGCGGGCGTTGCTCCCGAGTGGCAACTTTGACAACGAGTCGCAAACAGGGGGCCGACGTCCTGCTTCCAGTTCACGCAGCGAAGCGCGCCGGTCACGTCCGGACGGGCCTTGGCGCACGAGGCGACAAGGCCCAGCAGAGCAAGGACCAAGACCGACTCCCGGGTGGGATGCGTGCAATGGCGCATGCGGACCCTTCACGTCGTCCGTGTACGCTATTTCTTGAAGGTCTTCACGTAAGCGACTAAAGCATCGATGTCGTCCGGCTTGAGCTTGTCCTTGTAGGGCTCCATCTCCTGGGCCTTGCCGTTCTTGGTCTGCTTGATGCCGTTGGTGATCGCGTCCTTCATCTTGGCGTCGGTCTCCTTCGCGAAATCGGCCGACGTCATGTCCCGCACCCCCATCTTCTTGCCTTGTTCGGTGGCGCCCTTCCCGTCCTCGCCGTGACATGACGAACACTTGGCCTTGAAGGTGCGGATGGTCTTCTTGTCGACGTCGCCGTACGCGGGACGTGGGAGCACCGTCCCGATGACAGCGCCCGCCAGGGCGCACGCGGCGATGAGATTCAGAGCTCGGTTCATTTCGTGACTCCTTTGGTTTTTGGAAACGTTTCCCCCGCGCCCGACCCCAACACAAAAGCATCGCTCGACACGGCTCGACCTGCGTTCATTGAAGATGCAAGAAGGGACGGATCTCGTCGGGCAGATCCTCCGGCACTTCGTCCTTGGCAATCACCTCGTGGCACGACTCGCACTTCGACGACAGCTCGCGCCCGTCCTTGGTCTTGTGATCGCCGGAATGGCAACGGAAACACTCGGTCTTGACGTTCCCCGGGTCGGGACCACCGTGTCCAATGTTGCTGCGATAGTTGTTCCAGGTGATCTTCATTTGCGGATAGACGTTGCGCCGGTACAACGTCGCCAGTCCGCGCCCCGCGGCCTCCAGCTTTTCCGGCGTGGGCTTCTCGGCAGGATGCTGGCTCTGGTATCCACGATCGAGCGCTGAGCGGAAGTATTCGTCGGCGGTCTCGCGGGGGGGAAAGGCATCCTTGAGCGCTGCCAAGCCCATTTGATGCAGCCACGGGACGCTGCGATCGAGCAAACCCTCGGACAGGGCCCGATTGATCGCCTTCTCCGGAGGGCCGTCGTAGATGTGGGTCGGGCGATTGTGGCAGTCGACGCAATCCATGGTGCGGACCTCGACCACGCTCCCGCCCTGCTCCGGAGGAGGCAGCCACTCCTCGACGACCTTTCCATTGTCGAGCTTCTGGATTTTCCCGATGATCTGGCGCCGGGGATCCATGGCCTCGTAACGAACCTGGAAGCGGTTGCTCACGTGCCAGTGGATGCCCTGAAACTGCTTGCTTCCGGGATCCTCTCCGCCGACCGGAAACATCATGGCCGTCACTTGCGGCGTGTTCTTTTGATCATCCTTGTAGCGAACTCGGAAACCGAGGCGCGGGCTGGTGAACTTCGCCGGCTGATGGCACTGTTCGCAGGTCTCGCGCGCGGGGCGCAATCCGTGGACCGGCGTCTCGATCGGCCGCTTGTAAGTGCCGGTGGCGACGCCCCAGAGCTGGCGCAATCCCGATAGCTTTGCCTTCGCCGCCGAGACGGCCCCCGAGCCCACGTGGCATCCGACGCACTCGACGCGGCTGTGTGGCGAGCGGATGTACGCTTCATATTCGGGCTGCATCACCGTGTGACAGACGGTGCCGCAGAACTTCGGCGTCTCCATGAACGTGATCGCCTTGTGCGTGACGGTGGCGACGATGAAGACGTTGAGCGTCGTCATGAGCAGAACGAACAAGACGCGCTTCCGCGCGATCGGGTTGGCCATCGCGCGCGTGAGTCCCTCGAGGACCGGATCGACCTGGACGCCGACAACCCCCTGCTTTCGCTTGCGCTTTCGGTCGCGGTAAAGACCGATCGGGATCAGAATCAGGCCGAGCGCGAACAACGCCGGCATCACCAGGAATACGATCGCCGCCGCGTAGGGATTGAGGCCAGACGAGGTGAAATCGACGGCCAGCGCCGTGACGATGGCGACCGCGGAAACGGACGTCACCACGGCGCCAAAGAGAGTGATCCAGTTGGTCCACAGCTTGGGCAGGAACGAGACCCAAGCTCGGTACGCTCTAGACATCGCCAGGGCCCGCCTGTAAGGAGAACCCTGGCAGCGGCGCCAGATGACAGGAGCGGCCGCCATGGCCACGCCCCGCAGTTCTTGCGCGCCCCAGGGGCCTCGGCCGCAAAATTAGCGCGCAGGTCGTGCGCAATGGAACCCTAGTTCGCGACAAATGCCGGGTGCGGGTGGAGATGCGGGGTGTGAATGTCGGCACGGGCGGCGTCCATTTCAAATGCCGCGCCAACCCGCGCCGGCTCACTTGGCGAGTCCGCGACAGTACGCGACCAGCGCATCGACCTGCTCTGGTTTGAGCTTGTCCTTGTACGGGTCCATTTGTTTGTGCTTACCGTCCTTTTGTTCATCGACGCCGGCGAGGATCACCTGCTTGATCTTCGCGTCCGTGATCGACTTCTGCCAGGCAGGCGTCGTGATGTCGTGCATCGACATCTTCTTGCCCTGCTCGGTCTCGGCCTTGCCATCGACGCCATGACAGCTGGCGCATTTGGCCTTCCACAGACGCTCGATCTTCGGATCCTTGTCGGCCCACGCAGGCAGGGCCACGAGCACCAGCAGACCAGCGACGACGAGAAATCTCATGCCAGCTCTCCTTTCGTTGACGTGACCACCCCTTTCGACCGATAGGCCGAGACTTCTGGGAGGCGGCATCGTACAGGTTGCCAATCCTCTCCGCCAGAGTATTTGTTGCGCTCACTTGGTTCGGCAACGATTGCGTGTCGGCTTGAGGGCGTTTGAGTCGCCGTTTGCGCCTATTGTTTCGCGTGAGGCCGCCGATTGAGGGGGACATTTGCGAATGAACAAAGAACGCCGCTTGCAGAGGTTCGTCCCAGGCCACCCGGTCGGCTGCGAGCACCAATGGCTCCGCGAGGAACGTCGACAATGACACCCACTTCCTTCAAGTCAGGCGCCGCCTCTCGCTTCTCACCGACTCTCGTCGTCTCCCTCTCGCTCTCGCTCTCGCTCTCGCTCTCGCTCGTCGTCCTGTCATTCCCGCTCGCGTCTCGGGCCATGGCAGAGCCAGACACGAGCGATGCTCGGTGCCTCGAGTGCCACGGCGCCCCGGTCAAGAGAGCCGGCGGACCGCCGCTGCCAGCCGTGTCGGGCGAGCAAATGGCGGCGTCCCTGCACGGCAAGGCCCACATCGCGTGCGTCGACTGTCACGTCGATCTCGCCGACCAGGATCCCCGTCACCACCCGCAACAGATCGCGTCAGTCGCTTGCGCGAGCTGCCACGAAGGCGAGCCCGCCAAGCACGGGTTCCACCCGCAAATGGCGGCCAAACCCGATCAAGTCACGTGTCAGGAGTGTCACGGCGGGCACGAGATGGCCGCCACCAAGGATCCGGCCTTCAAGTTCAGCCGCGCCAACCAGACGGCCGCGTGCGGGGCCTGCCACGAAGCGATGCGCGACGATTTCAAAGACTCGGCGCACGGCAAGGCGTTCGCCGCCGGCGTCGCCGAGGCGCCGGGGTGCCTCGAGTGTCACTCCGCGCCGTTTGGCGCGTCTCCCAAGGGCGCGTCAGCCATCGTTCTCAAGCAGAATCAGGCCAAGCTCTGCCTCTCTTGCCACCTCGACAACGCCGCGGTTCGGGCGCGGATCGCGCCCTCGGCCGGCTTCATTGCGGCGTTCGAGCGCAGCGTGCACGGGCGCGCGCTCGCCGCGGGCGACGAGAAGGCACCAAGTTGCAGCAACTGCCATAGCAGCCACGCCGTCAAGGCGGGTCTCGACTCCACCAGCCTGGTCAGCCGGACCAACGTCGCCGACACCTGCTCGGAGTGCCACGCCGCCGTCGCCAGGGAGTTCGGCGCCAGCATTCACGCCGCGGCTCTCAAGAAGGGCAGCGTCGATGCGCCGACCTGCACCACGTGCCACGGCGAGCACGACATCCTGAAGCACAACGATCCGCGAGCGCCGGTCTCACCCGGCAACGTGTCCCAGAAGGTCTGTGCGCCCTGCCATGGCTCGTTGAAGCTCACGCGCAAGTACGGCATCCGCAGCGATCGGTTCGAGACCTTCGAGAAGAGCTACCACGGCCTGGCAATGAAGGGCGGGGACGTCGAAGTGGCGAACTGCGCCAGCTGCCACGGCGTGCACGACATCAGACCGTCGTCCGACCCCGGCTCGAGCGTCCACAGGAGCCATCTGGCGACGACTTGTGGGAAGTGCCACCCGGGCGCCGACGCCAGCTTCGCCACGGGCGCGGTCCACGTGACGATGGCTCGTGGCACCGACCCCCTGCTCTACTGGCTGTCGACGATCTATCTGATCCTCATCGTCGTCGTCGTGGGAGGAATGATCGGCCACAACCTGCTCGACTTCATCAAGCGCGCGCGCCGGCGGCTGGCGCTGCAGCGGGGCGACGAGGTCGAAGCGCCGGTCGCGCATCGGCTCTATGTGCGCATGACCCTGCCCGAGCGGTGGCAGCACGGCGCTCTGGCTCTGAGCTTCATGGTTCTGGCCTTCACCGGGTTTTTGCTTCGTTATCCGGAAGCGGGGTGGGTCGTCTGGATCAAGGGCGCCTGGACGGGGCTCTTCAGGATGCGCGCCTCCATGCATCGTATCGCCAGCGTGGTCATGCTCGCCGCGGGCGCCGTTCACATCGGATACGTCGTCTTCACGGCGCGCGGCCGGCAGCTGATTCGTGACTTGTGGCCGCGCCGCAGTGACCTCAGCGACGCGGCCGGCGTGGTGGCCTACAACCTGGGGCTCGGGACCGACAAGCCCAAGCTCGGTCGGTTCAGCTACGTGGAGAAGGTCGAATACTGGGCGCTCATCTGGGGCACGATCGTGATGGCGACGACCGGGCTCATCATGTGGTTCGACAACAGCTCCATGAGGGCGATCACCAAGCACGGCTACGACATCGCGCGTCTGATCCACTTTTTCGAAGCCTGGCTCGCGACGCTTTCGATCTTGTGCTGGCACCTTTACTTCGTAGCCTTCAACCCGGACAGCTATCCGATGAGCCTGACCTGGCTCACGGGCGAGATCTCGGAGCGCGAGATGCATGAGGAACATCCCCTCGAACTGGAACAACTCAAGGCCGCCGCGACCGCGGCCGATGCGGCCCCTGCGGCCGCTGGCGCCCGCGACGACAAGGGGGAACACGACAACGATCGCAAACACGACGACACGAGCGACGGCAACAAGGGCAAACCCTGACATGACACGCCACCGGGGATTGGCCAGGAGCCTGCTGCGTGATCTCTGGCGTGAATGGGCGTGATCATGGAAGTGGCGCCATAGCGCGGCCGTTTCGGCAACGCGATCGGCGGCGACGAAAATCGTTGCGTTTCGATGGCAGCCACCCGAACAATGACCGGCGATATTTTTTAACCAGACGCTTTGACCAGGCGACCAAATGGTCAAATGCACACTTGGACGGGGGTCACGAATCATGGCGGCCGATTCTCGAACTGATTTCAGCGGCGACGTTCGCAATGACGCACGCGCCGACCTCTCTCATGATTTGCTCCGACAGGATCGGCAACCGCTGGATGTGTTCTTCGCGCCCAGAACCGTCGCGGTCGTTGGCGCGACCGAGACCGCGGGCAGCGTCGGGCGCACGATCCTCTGGAACCTGATCGCCAGTCCGTTTGGCGGCACGGTTTTCCCCGTCAACCCCAAGCGGACCAGCGTGCTCGGAATCAAGGCCTATCCGACGCTCGCCCAGGTCCCGGCCACCATCGATCTGGCGGTGATCGTGACGCCGGCGGCGGCGGTTCCGGCGGTGGTCGGCCAGTGCGCGGATCTCGGAATCCCGGGGGCGATCATCATCTCGGCCGGCTTTCGCGAGGTGGGCGCCGCCGGCGCCGAGCTCGAGCGGCGCACCCTGGCCGAGGCCCGACGCGGGCACGTCCGGCTCATCGGACCGAACTGCCTCGGCGTCATGAGCCCGGTGAGCGGGCTCAACGCCACGTTCGCCGCGGCGATGGCCCGCCCCGGCAACGTCGCGTTCCTGAGCCAGAGCGGCGCGCTGCTGACCGCGATCCTAGACTGGTCACTCAAGGTCCAGCTCGGCTTCAGCGCGTTCGTTTCGCTGGGAACCATGCTCGACGTCGGCTGGGGCGACCTCATCGACTACTTCGGCAACGACCCGCGCACGCGCTCGATCGTCCTTTACATGGAGTCGATCGGAGACGACGCGCGCGGCTTTCTGTCGGCGGCGCGTGAAGTGGCGCTCTCGAAGCCGATCATCGTCATCAAGGCGGGACGCACCGAGGCCGCGGCGCGCGCCGCCGCCTCGCACACCGGCGCGCTCACCGGCTCGGACGAGGTGCTCGACGCAGCCTTTCGCCGCGTCGGCGTGCTGCGCGTGAACCAGATCGGCGACGTGTTCGACATGGCGGAGGTCCTGGGCAAGCAGCCGCGGCCGCGCGGACCGCGGCTGACGGTGGTCACCAACGCCGGCGGCCCGGGCGTGCTGGCGACCGACGCGCTCATCACCCACGGCGGCGAGCTGGCGACGTTGTCGGCCGATGCGCGCACCCGCCTCGACGCCCTGCTGCCCGCATCCTGGAGCCACGGAAACCCGATCGACGTCCTCGGCGACGCCGATCCATCGCGCTATGCCGGCGCGCTCGAGATCGTCGCCTCCGACGAGAACACCGACGGCCTGCTGGTCGTGCTCACGCCGCAGGACATGACCGACCCGACGCTGACCGCGCAGGCGCTGACCCGCTACGCGCACATCGAGGGCAAGCCGGTGCTGGCCAGCTGGATGGGCGGCGCGCAGGTCGCCGCCGGCATCGACATTCTCAACCGCGCCAACATCCCGACGTTTGCCTTTCCCGACGCCGCCGCGCGCGCGTTCTGCTACATGTGGAGCTCGTCGTACGGGTTGCGCGCGCTCTACGAGACGCCCGCCCCCGGCCAGGCCGGCGCCGCCGACACCATTCGCGCGGCCGGAATCATCGAGACCGTGCGCTCCTCCGGCCGCTCCTTGCTGGACGAGGTCGAATCCAAGCGCTTGCTGGCCGCGTACGGGATCCCCGTGACCGATACGCGCTCGGCGACCACCGCCGCCGATGCCCGCGCCGTGGCCGAGGAGCTCGGCTTTCCCGTGGCGGTCAAGCTCTACTCGCGGACCATCACGCACAAGACCGACGTCGGCGGCGTCAAGCTCTCTCTCGAAAGCGGCGATGCCGTCGCGCGGGCGTTCGAATCGATCCGCGCGTCGGTGACCGAGCGCGCTGGCGCGGAGCATTTCCAGGGCGTCACGGTGCAACCGATGGTGCGTCCGTCGGGCGGCTACGAGCTCATCCTGGGCGCGTCGATGGATCGACAGTTTGGTCCGGTGCTGCTCTTCGGCACCGGCGGACAGCTGGTCGAGGTCTTCCGCGATCGCGCGCTGGCGCTGCCCCCGCTCAACCGGACGCTGGCGCGCCGGATGATGGAGCAGACGCGGATCTTCCGCGCCCTGCAGGGCGTGCGTGGGCAGGCGCCCGTGCCGCTGGCGGCGCTCGAGGGGATCCTGGTGCGCTTCAGCGATCTCGTCGTCGAGAATCCCTGGATCAAGGAGATCGACATCAACCCATTGATCGCGTCGCCGGAGGGATTGCTGGCCGTCGACGCGCGCGTGGTGCTGCACGAGCCGACGACCCGGCGCGAGGACCTGCCGCGTCCCGCGATCCGTCCCTATCCCACCCAGTATGTGAAGACCCACCGCTTGCCGAACGGCTCCGAGGTCCTGATCCGCCCGATCCGACCCGAGGACGAGGGTTTGCTCATCGCGTTTCACCGCGCGCTCAGCGAAACCAGCGTGCGCCAGCGCTACATGGCGCCGCTGCGGCTCGATCAGCGCACGACCCACGAGCGCCTGATCCGCGTCTGCTTCTCGGACTACGATCGGGACATCGCGCTGGTCGTCGAGAACCGCCCGTCGAGCGGAGCGCCCGAGATCGTCGCGGTCGGGCGCCTCGGCCGCGGCCGCGCGACGGACGACGCGGAGTTCGCCTTGCTGGTGCGCGACGACTGGCAGCGGCGGGGTCTCGGGACCGAGCTGCTCCGGCGCATCGTCGACATCGCGCGCGCCGAACGGATCCGCCGGGTGACCGCCACCATGCTGCCAAACAATACCGCCATGATGCGCATCGCCGAAGCGCTGGGCTTCACCGTGCACGCCGCCCCGGGCGACAGCGAGGCGACCGCCGAGATCGTCCTGCCATTGACGGGAGCGTGACGAGGCGGATGGATCTCCTTCTGGTGGAGAACGACCGGGCGGACGAGGCGCTCGTCCTCGGAATGTTCGCGCGAGCGCCGCGGGCCCTCGGCTTCCGCGTCCGACGCGCCCGCAACCTGCTCGAAGCAGATGCGATCACGCGCACGGCGAGCGCGGGCGAGCTCGCCGTGGTTCTGGATCTCTCGCTCGCCGACTCGAGTGAGGAGATGACCCTGAGCTGGATCGAGAAGAACGCCCTCGGCTGGCCGGTCGTCGTGCTCACCGGCAACGACGAGAACGAGGTGCCGGAGCGGGCTCTGCGTGCGGGCGCGCAGGACTACCTGGTCAAGTGGGACTTCAACGCCCACGCGCTCGCCCGCGCGATCTGGTACGCGATCGAGCGCCATCGCATTCATCAGGAGCTCCACCTGGCAAAGGACGCGGCCGAGGCCGCGAACCGCGCCAAGAGCGAATTCCTCGCGAACATGAGCCACGAGATTCGCACGCCGCTCACGGCGATGCTGGGCCTGGCCGAGTTGCTGGCCGAGTCGAGCCTCAGCGATGAACAGCGGCGGTACGTCGACGTCCTCGGCAAGGCGGGAGACCACCTGCGCGTCCTCATCGATCAGGTGCTGGACCTGGCGAAGATCGACGCGGGCGGCATCGTTCTCGAGCGCATCGAGTTCTCGCTCGCCGACCTGCTGGGCGGCGTTACCGACATGTTCCGGGCGCGCGCGGAGGCCAAGGGCGTCGCGCTCGCCTGCCACGTCCCGAACGATCGCCCGTTCGTCCTCGGCGATCCGACACGCCTCAAACAAGTGCTGATCAATCTCGTCGGCAATGCGCTCAAGTTCACCGAGCGCGGCCAGGTCACGCTCGCCGCCGAACCCAACGACGACGACCACTTCACCTTCGCCGTCACCGATACCGGCATCGGCATCGCCCCCGCGCACCAGGGTCTGATCTTCGGCGCCTTCGTACAGGCCGACGCGTCGACGACGCGCCTGCACGGAGGAAGTGGGTTGGGTCTCGCGATCGCGCGCCGTCTCGTGCGCCGGATGGACGGTGAGATCGCGCTCGAGAGCACGGTCGGCAGGGGCAGCACGTTCCGTTTCTCGTTGAGCCTGCCGCGCGCTCCGGGACACCCCGTCGTCCCGGCGGCAGGCGCGCCCGAAGCAGGGGCCTGGCAGGTGCTGTCACGCGAGCCTCGGCGGAGCTGGCAGCCGGTCGTCATCGCCGACGACGCGCCCGAGAACCGCCTCCTTTTCGAGGCGTTTCTGCGGAGTGCTCCCTTCGAGACCGTCTTCGCGAACGACGGCGTCGAGGTGTTGGACCTGTATCGCCGCCTAGCCCCGGCGCTGATGCTGCTGGATCTGCACATGCCCCGCATGGACGGGATCGCGGCGGCGCGTTGCATCCGACAGATCGAACAGGCGGAGCGCAGGCCACCCGTGCCCCTCATCGCCTTCACGGCCGACGCCTTCGCCGAGACGCGCCAGGCGTGCCTGGCCGCGGGGTTCACTGGCTTTCTCGTCAAACCCACCAGCAAGCCCGCCTTGCGCGACGCGATCGCCCGCGCGCTCCTGTCGGTCGGGCCCGCGCCCGATGCCACCGACGGAGTGACGCTCGACGGTAACCTGCGCGCCCTCCTGCCCCAGTACGTCGCGAACCGCGACGCCGACTTCGCGAGGATTCAACTGGCGCTGCGGGCCGGCGACCTGAGCGTGATCGAGGATATCGGCCACCGGATGAAGGGCAGCGGATGCAGCTATGGCCTGCCGTGGATCAGCGAGATCGGCGCACGCATCGAGACCGCGGCGCGCGAGCGCCGCAGCGACCTCATCCAGATTCACCTGCGCGATCTGGAGCGCGGCCTAGCGACCGCGCATCAGCAAATCACGTACTGAGCCGGGCCGCCGGCGCGGTCAGCGAGCGCCGTCCAGAGTCAACGCGCCATACGCGCGCTTGCGGTGCGCCGGCGTGTGGATCTTGTCGTCGAGCGCGGCCACGCCCAGGCTGGCCGTCACCCAGAGTTGCCTCTCTCCGCCCTCCGGCAATTCCACGACCAACGGGGTCTCCGACACGAGCTGGCGACTGCGCTCCGCGACCTTGACCGCCTCGGCCGCGGAGGTGTCGGGCCGCACGATCGCCGGCAACGTTCAAGGATCTTCGTTGCACGGGTACTTTGCTTCAGGAAGGCCGGAAGCGGTGGCCCCCCTGGCCGTGCAAGGTTTGCCGGCGCCCGCTCGGGCCGCGCGCAACCTCCTCGCCTGGCTCTCCGCCGGCGTCGCTGTGCGCTTGCAGCTTCCGGTACAGAGTTTTGCGGCCGATGCCCAGAATGTGAGCGGCCTCGGTCTTGCTGCCGTTGACGGCTTCCAGGACGCGGCCGATATAGCGCCGCTCGACCTCAGCCAGGGAGGGCAACGCCGCGGGATCGGAGGCGGTGAACACGACCGGTGCCGCACGACTATCTCGGATCCTGTCGGGCAGATCGGCACTCACCACGAGCTCGCCGCGTGCCAGCGCGACGGCCCGCTCGATGGCGTTCTGGAGCTCGCGAACATTCCCCGGCCAGTCGTACGCCAGCAAGGCTTCGGCCACCTCGGCGGAGATGCCCGTGACCTTCCTGTTCATCTCGTGGGCGAACCGTTCGACAAAGCCTTGCGCGAGGATGAGCACGTCATTGCCGCGTGCCCGCAACGGCGGCAACTGAATCAGCAGGACATTGAGGCGGTAATAGAGATCGGCGCGGAAGGTTCCGGCCTCGACCGCAATCTCCAGATTGCGATTGGTGGCGGCGATCACTCGCGTGTCGAAGCCGATCTCCTGATTGGTGCCCAGCGGGCGCACGTGGCGCTCCTGCAGCGCGCGAAGCAGCTTGGGTTGCAACGAAAGGGGCAGCTCGCCGATCTCGTCCAGGAACAGCGTTCCGCCCGAGGCGCTGGCGAAGAGACCACGCCGCGCGCCCTGGGCGCCGGTGAATGCGCCGCGCGCGTGACCGAACAGCTCGGATTCGAGCAACGCCTCCGGCAAGGCGGCGCAGTTGATGGCGACGAAAGGACCCCGGCGCCGATCGCCGCGGCCATGCAGCTCGCGCGCGACCACCTCCTTGCCGGTGCCGCTCTCGCCGGTGATCAGCACCGACGTGCCGACGCTGGCGACCTGGTCGATGAACGCGACCACCCGGCGCATCACCGGGCTGCGCCCGAGGACGTCGCCGGCGACACGATTCTTGTCGGCTTCGCTGCGCAGGCTGTGGACCTCGTCGCGCAACCGGCGGTGCCGGAGCGCCCGCTCGACCACGAACGCCAGGGGCTCCTCTGCCAGGGGTTTGGCCATGAAATCGAAAGCCCCGGCGCGGATCGCGGCGACCGCTGCCGCCACCGTGCCGTGCGCGGTCAGCAAGATCACCGGAACGTCGGGCCAATCGGCGACGATACGGCTGCACAACTCGATCCCATCCATGCCGCCGAGGTCCAGGTCGGTGAGCACGACGTCCGCGGGCTGCGCCGCCAATCGCTCCAGAGCATCGGCGCCGCTCGCGCAACAAGCGACGCCGTATCCGCGGCGGGTGAGGTCGGCCTGCAACCATTGCAGGATGTCTGGGTCATCATCCACCGCCAGCACCTGCCCCTCCCCGAGTCTCGCCACGCTGAGACGGTACCACGAGTCGTTTCGACCCGCGGGTCAGAATGACGCGACACACGCCGCCGGCGCCGATCGAATGTCACGCTCGCTCCTCTTTCATTCCGGCGATGCGACCGCGCGGGCGTTGTCGCCTCGGGTGGCCCCATCGATGCAACGTGCGCGCGCGGGAGGATACGAATGAAGAATGGCGACAAGCCGGGCAGGGGTGGGGCGGAGTTGGGGCCTGGCGGCTCGGAGGTGCTGCGCATTCTGTTGGTCGAGGACGATGAGGTCGACCGCATGATGATCCGCAGAGTCCTGAAACGATGCCAGGAGACGGTGCGGGTGTGCGAGGTCGGAAGTGTGAGCGAGGCGCGCGCGGCGCTCGCCGCGGGTTTGTTCGATTGCGCCCTGCTGGACCGGTCGTTGCCCGACGGCGAGGGCCTCGACTTGATCCGTGAAATCGAGGTGATGTCCAAACAGAGGACGGCCGTGGTCATGCTGACCGGCATCGACGACGAGGAGGGTGCGCTGCGCGCGCTCAGCGAGGGCGCTGACGATTACCTGGTCAAGGGACACATCGACGACTTCGCCATCCTGCGCTCCGTGCGCTATGCCATGCAGCGCCGCCGCGTCGACGATCTGCGGGCACAGATCCAACACATGGATCGCCTCGCGGGGCTCGGCCGGCTCGCCGCCGGGGCGGCGCACGAGATCAACAATCCGCTCACCTGCATCATCGCCAACCTCTCGTGGCTCAACCGCCAGCCAGCGCCTCCAGCCATCCCTGCCGGATCCGCGTCAGGCGGATGCGCTGCGGACAGCGACGTCCGCGCGATTATTGGGGACTGCCTGACCGCGGCGGAGCAGGTGGCCAGCGTCGTGCGCGACCTCGGCACGCTTTCGCGCGGCGAGGATCGCGAGCTCATCCCCCTGTCTCTCGAGCGGGTCGTCAGCTCCGCGATCAACGTGGCCGGCATCCAGCTTCGCGATCGCGCGCGGCTGGTCAAGGCGTTCGGCCAGACCCCGCCCGTTTTCGGCAGCGCGCAGCGCTTGATTCAGGTGTTCGTCAACTTGATCACCAATGCCGCCCAGGCGATCCCGGTGGGACGACCGACCGACAACGAGGTTCGGATCACGACCAAGACCGGCGATGCGGGCGGCGCGGTCGTCGAGATCAGCGACACCGGCCGGGGCATCACTCCAGCCGATCGCAGGCGCGTCTTCGAGCCGTTCTTCACCACCAAGCGCCAGGGCGAGGGAACGGGGCTCGGCCTGTCGATCTGCTGGGGCATCGTGACGTCGTTGCATGGTGAGATCCAGTGCGAGCCCCGTCCCACCCGCGGCACGACGTTCCGCGTGACGCTGCCGGGAGCGAAGGCACCTGCGCGCAGGCGAGTGCCGCGATCGAGCGGTCCCGGCCTGCGGGCGCCATAGGACCGCACTAAGGGTCCTTGTCGTCCGCGGGCGGGACGCGGAAGTCGAGACCGGCGGCCACCGCCTTGACGATGTCGAACGCGGTCACGATGCCGGCCATGCGGTGATTCGCGTCGATCACGACCACGCGATGAATCTTTCGCGTCGCCATTCCGACGGCGGCCGACAGCGCGGGATCGTCGGCGAACAGCGCCAGCACGTCGGGATTCATCACGTCCTCGACGGTGGCCTCACCGCGGATCCACTGGGCGGGCTCGGGGTTGACGAGATCGCCCTTGGTCACCATGCCCACGAGCCCGCCTTCGGCATCGCGTACGGGGGCGCCGCCGATGTGGCGTCGGGTCAGACCCCACGCCGCCTCCTCGGCCGATGCCTCTGCGTCGACGACGTACACGTCGGTGCTCATGATGTCCTGTATTTTCAGCATTGGATGATGAGACTCCTCGCTCCAGATGACTTCAATCGATATGCCAGCTGAACGCCCGCGCATCATCGGCGGCGCGCAGCGCGCTCGCGCAAGGCTTGCGGGGCCATCACCAGCTGGCGCAACGAATGCGGAGCCCGCCCGCCGCCGCGCCGTGGAAACGGCGCGCGCCGCCTGGTTTGGCTCTTGCTCATTGGATCGAGCGAGACGTCATGGATCACAACCGCGCATTGCTCGCCCACTCATCGCTCGACGCCGCCGCTGAAAAAACTCCGTTCCCCGATCTGGACGAGGGCCTGCCTCAGCGAATCGCCTACATCGGCTCGGATGGGATATGTCGCCTGGCGAACCGGGCGTTTCTCGAATGGTGTGGCCGTTCGATCGACCAGGTCCTGGGTGCGCCGATCTCCGAGGTCATGAGCGCCGACGAGCACGCCGCTGCCCTGCCGCTGATCGAGCGGGCGCTGTCGGGATCGATGGTTCGGCACCAGCACGAAGTGATCAAGGCAAACGGTGGCAAGGACCTGCGCGACATTCTGGTCGTTCCCCACCGCGCGGGCGGCTCCGCGGGTCTCGGCCCCGACGGCTGCTTCTGGATCTCGGCCGACGTCTCGCGCCGCTCCGAAGATCGCGATCGCCACGATCGGTTCGAGTGCGATCGAAACGCGATCCTCGAGCGCGTCGCCGCGGGCGCCGACGTCGAGATCGTGATGGCCCTGATGACGAACGCGGTGGAAGATCGCTTTCCCGGCGCGTGGATCAACATCGAGCTCGGCCCGAATACGGCGCTGGCGTCGCCTGTCGTCCAGAGTCCTCTCGTCAACATCCCGATCGTGCTCGATCCCGGACGCGCGGTGGGATCGGTGATGGGCTCTCTGATGACGTCCACCGGTCACGGCGACCGCGGCGACGAGCAGCTCAGCTTTCGCCGGGCGCTTGAATCGACCGCGCAGATCGCCGCGCTGGCCATGGCGCGCCACGATCTGTGCGTGCGCCTGGCGTATCAGGCTCAACACGACGAGCTGACGGGCTTGCCGAATCGCCGGTTGTTCGAGGAGCACCTGCGGCTGTTGCTCGCCGATGCGCGCCGGCGCGCGACGCGGATGGCGCTGGTGGTCATCGACCTCGACGACTTCAAGAGGATCAACGACGCTCTCGGGCACGCCGCCGGAGATCAGCTGCTGCGCAGCTTTGTCACGCGGCTTTCCCGCTTCACGCGGCAGGGCGACCTGCTGGCGCGCGCCGCGGGAGACGAGTTCGTCCTGCTGCTGCGCGATCTGCCCGACGGGATCGAGGCGCGCGAGATCGCGGTCCGCCTGTGCGACCAGCTGAACAAAGAGCCGCTCCAGCTGGGAGAGACCGAGGTGCATCTGCACGCGAGCTTCGGCGTGAGTCATTTTCCCGAGGATGGATCGGACGTCGCCACGCTGTTGCGCAGCGCCGACCTGGCGATGTCCCGGGCCAAGCAACTCGGCAAGGAGCGCGTCGAGACCTTCACGCCGAACCTGACCTTGGAGGCATCGGATCGGCTGGACCTCGAGTCCGCGTTGCGGCGCGCGCTGGCGCGCAACGAGCTGTCCTTGCATCTGCAACCGCAGGTGAATCTGGCGACCGGCCGCGTCGTCAGCTACGAGGCGCTGTGCCGCTGGTCAGATCC
>CAZNCQ010000043.1:0-33849 GCA_964571275.1 uncultured Myxococcales bacterium | reverse complement strand
AACATCGTGACCTCCGACGACGTCAAGGGCGAGGTCACGATCAAGATGAAGAACGTGCCCTGGGATCAGGCGCTCGACGTGATCCTGCGCGCCAAGCTGCTGGGCCAGGTGCGCGAGGGCAACCTGATCCGCGTCGCGCCGCTGAACGTGCTCGAGAAAGAGGTCGAGGCCGACATCGCGCGCCAGCGCGCGCTCAACGACGTGGCGCCGACGGAGACGCGGCTCATCGCCGTGTCCTACGCCGAGGCCAAGCTGCTGCGCGACCGCATCAAGGATGTGCTGTCGCCGCGCGGACGGGTCTCGGTCGATGAGCGCACCAACCAGCTGATCGTCTCGGACGTCGTGCGAAATTTGCAATTGATCGAGGACCTCGTCCGCAGCCTCGATACGCAGACGTCGCAGGTGGTGATCGAGGCGCGCATCGTCGAGGCGACCTCGAACTTCACGCGCCAGATCGGCGTGCAGTGGGGCGGCTCGGCCTTCCGCGACGCCAACCACGCCAACCCGACCGGCCTGGCGTTCCCATCCAACGTCGCGGTTGCCGGCGGCGCCACCGACAGCACCGCGCCGCTGGGCGGCCTCGCCGGGAACGGCGCCACCAGCCCGAACTTCGCGGTCAACCTGCCGGCGGCCGTCGGTACCGGCAGCGGCGGCGCCCTCGGCCTGATGCTCGGGTCGGTCAACGGCGCGTTCAACCTGAACCTGCGCCTGTCGGCGCTCGAGACCAGCGGCCAGGTGCGCATCCTGTCGTCGCCGCGAATTTCGACGCTCGACAACGTCGAGGCGTCGATCAACCAGGGCGTGTCGATTCCGATCTCGATCGTCAGCGCCACCGGCATCCAGACTGTGTTCGTCGAGGCGAACCTGGGCCTCACCGTCAAACCGCACGTCACCCACGACGGCACGGTGGTGATGACCATCCACGTGACCCGCAACGAGCCCGACTTCGTCAACACCGGCGCGCGCGGCGATCCGACGATCCTGCGCAAGGACGCCAAGACCGTGATGCTGGTGCAGGACGGCGAGACCGCGG
This sequence comes from uncultured Myxococcales bacterium, assembly GCA_964571275.1. Taxonomy (GTDB): domain Bacteria; phylum Myxococcota_A; class Polyangia; order Fen-1088; family Fen-1088; genus DASRQZ01. The sequence continues at coordinate 32,816 of CAZNCQ010000043.1, read as the reverse complement.
TCATCGGCGGCATCTACCAGCGCAACTCGGGCCTGTCGTTCTCGAAGGTGCCGTTCTTCGGCGACCTGCCGTTCATCGGGTTCTTCTTTCGCACCCGCAAGGAGAACGACGACCGGGCCGAGTTCCTGGTCTTCATCACCCCGCGCATCTCCAACTCGGTGAAGCGCGCGACGGCTTTTGCGCCATAGTGCAGCCCATGGCCAAAGAGCAGTCCCCCCCGCGCGGCGCGCTTCCCGACGCCGCGCCGATCTTTCTGATCGGGTTCATGGGTACCGGCAAGTCGACCGTTGGCCGCCTGCTGGCGGGCGAGCTCGGCTTCGCGTTCGTCGATCTCGACGACGTGATCATTCGCGAAGCCGGACACAGCGTGGCGCAGATCTTCGCCAGCGAGGGCGAAGCCGGCTTTCGCGCGCGCGAGGAGGCAGCGGTCCGCACGGTGGCGGCGATGCGCGGCACGGTGATCGCCACCGGTGGCGGCGCGGCCTGCCGTGAGCCGAACCTGTCGGCGATGCTGGCGGCCGGGCAGGTGGTCGCGCTGTCGGCCACGCCGGCCGAGGTGATCCGGCGGACCGGCACCGGCCCGGGCCGGCCCCTGCTGCACGGCAAGGCCGATCCCGAGGGCGTCGCGGCGGCGCTGCTCGCCGAGCGCGAGCCGTTCTACGCGCGTGCCCACCACCGCATCGACACCGTGGGCCGCGCGCCCGCCGACGTCATGCGGGAGATCGTCGGGCAGCTCGGGCGGCTCGGCGGTGCGCGAGGCGCTGACCACGGGCGCGGAGGTGCCTCGTGATCACCGTCGGCGTCGAGCTCGGCGCGCGGCGGTACGACGTGCGCATCGGGACATTCGATGGACCTTCACCCGCCGAAGCCGCGGCGGACGCCCTCCTGGCGGCGCTCGGGCCGACCACGACCGGCGTCGCCGTGCTGGTCGACGGCGATCTCGCCAAGCGCTCACCCCGCGTCGATCCGCTGGTGGCGGCGATCGCGCGCCGCTGGCCGCGCGTGGCGCGCCGCAACTTGCCGGCCGGCGAGGCCAGCAAGACGATGTCCGAGATCGAGAGCACCAGCGAGTGGCTCGCGGCCGAGGGTTTCGATCGGCGCGCCGCGGTCGTCGGTGTCGGCGGTGGCGCCACCACCGACCACGCCGGCTTCGCCGCGGCGATCTACCTGCGCGGCGTCGCTTTCGCGGCGTTCCCGACGACGCTGCTGGCGATGGTCGACGCGTCGGTCGGCGGCAAGACCGGCGTCGACCTGCGCGCCGGCAAGAACCTGGTCGGGGCGTTCCACCAACCACGCGCGGTGATCGCCGATCTCGCCTTTCTCGAGACGCTGCCCGCGCGCGAGCGCATCGCCGGCCTGGCCGAGATCATCAAGTGCGGCTTCATCGCCGACGCGTCGCTGCTGGCCGAGATCGAAGCTTGGCCGCCCGGCGCCAGCAACGCGCCCTACGCTGCCCTTCGCTACCTGAATTTGATCGCGGGCGCCGTGCGCGTGAAGGCCGGCGTCGTCGCCGAGGACGAGCACGAGGATGGCCGGCGCGCGATCTTGAATTTCGGCCACACGGTGGGCCACGCCGTCGAGGCGGCGTCGGGCTACGACCTGCTTCACGGCGAGGCGGTGTCGCTGGGCATGATCGCCGCGCTGTCGTTCGGCGTCGCGCGCGGCATCACGCCGCCGCCGCTGGTCGAGCGCGCGCGCCGCGTGCTGTCGGCGGTCGGCCTGCCGGTCGACGTCGAGCGCCGGCTCGACGCCAGTGTGCTCGCGCGCGTCAGCGTCGACAAGAAACGCCGCGCGGGAAAGATTCGCTTCGTCTTCGTTCCCGCGCCCGGAGAAACCCGGCTCGAGGACGTCACCGCCGACGAGCTCTCGTCCCATTTTCTGTCTTCGCCCGGCGGTGTGAAGACGATCGGATCGTCTGCATGAATCGCATTGTCTTGGGCGCGATGGTGGTGTGGTCGCTGGCCGCGGCTGGGTGCGTCTCGAACTCGGGGCTGCTGGTGATCTTGCAGAACCAGCAACCGGTGCAGGACGAGACCACGCACATCTGCAGCGCCGGCTCGACGCCGAGCGCGAACGTCGTCGGCACGGGCGTGCTCGATCTCGAGACCAGCACCCCGCCCTCTGCCTACCCCGCGTACCTGGCCTACCCGCTGGTGCAGAGCGCCCTGCCGATCCAGGCGGCGACGCCCGGCGCCATCGAGCCCAACGCCGTCTACATCGACGGCGTGCGTGGCACGCTGATCCCACCGCCCGGGTTGACCATGACCTGGCCCGACGGCTGCCCGGCCGATTTCTTCTGGCCCACCACGACCGCGCTCCTGCCCGGCACGATGGTCGGCCTCACCGCGCAGGTGATCAGCCCTTGCCAGGCGCAGACGATCCACGCGCTCTTCGCCGCCGGCACGTTGCCGCCGGATCTCGGCCAGCTGGTGATCTTCACCATCGAGATGCGGGTGGTCGGCCGGCTGACCAGCGGCAGCGAGATCGACTCCGACAAGTTCCGCTTCTCGGTGCGCACCTGCATCGGCTGCCTGCAGACCGGCTTCGACGACGTGGCTCAGTACAACTTTCCCGCGCGCCCGTCCTGCAGCGCCTCCCCCAAGCCCAACCTGGACCACGGCAACCCCTGCAACCCCGCCCAGGACTACGGCCCGCTCCTCTGCTGCACCGGCGCCACGAACGACATCGTCTGCCCGGCGCCGGACATGTGAGGGCTCGCCGGGAGCCCGACCCGAGCCGCCCGGTCACTTGACACTTCCGAGATCAAGCGGGTACAAGCCGGGGCTGGCTTGGCCATGTTTCGCGACACCATCAAGAAGTTGGTCGACCGCCTCGAGGGCGGGGTGGGGGGCGTGCTCATGGGGTTCGACGGGATCACCGTCGAGTCGTACGTGCGCGAGGGCGCCCACGGCATCGCCGACATCCAGACCATCGGCCTCGAGTTCGCGCACCTCATCGCGCAGGCGCGGCGCACGGCCCAGGCGCTGAGCATCGGCCTGCTGCGCGAGCTGACGTTCCGCACCGACAGGTTGACGGTCCTGGTGCAGATCCTCAACAAGGACTACTTCGTCGCCTGCGCGTTCCTGTCCGCGGGCGAGGCCAGCGACACCGCCAGCGGCGCCGGCGAGAAGATGGGCCGCGCGCGCTACCTGATGCGCATCACGGCGCCGCGGATCGAAGCGGAGCTCTGAGACAGCCGCCAATGGCGAAAGAGACCGCCTCCAAATCGGCCCGCGTCAGCCCGCGCGTGCTGGTGCTACACGGACCGAACCTGAACCTCCTCGGCGAGCGCGAGCCGCACATCTACGGGCATACCACGCTCGGGGACATCGACGCGGAGCTGGCGGCGCGCGGCCGCGCGGCCGGCGTCGAGGTGATCACCCTACAGTCGAACCACGAGGGTGTGCTGATCGATCGCGTGCAGCAGGCGCGCACGGACGCCGACGCGATCATCATCAACGCCGGTGGCTTCACGCACACCAGCGTGGCGCTGCGCGACGCGATCGCAGCCACGAAGCTACCGGTGATCGAGGTCCACCTGTCGAACCTGGCGGCGCGCGAGGAGTTCCGCCACCGGTCGTACCTGACCGCGGTTTGCGTCGGGCAGATCGCCGGGTTCGGCGCCAGCAGCTATCGGTTGGCGCTGGACGCGGCAATCGATATTCTCGGCGCCCGCAAGAGCTCGTCGGTCGATTCGGCTTCGAAACAGAAAGGACGCTTGGCTCGATGAAGAGCGCGACGAAGAAGGGCAGCGAGTCAAAGGGCAAGGGCGGCGCGAAGGGCGCCGAGGTGCGCTCGCCGGAGACTGCGGCGCGCGCGGCCCGTTCGAGCGGAATCGATCTCGAGACCGTGCGCGAGCTGGCGCGGATCGCCACCGAGCTGAATCTGTCAGAGGTCGAGGCCGATCCGTCGGGCCGCATCCGCGTGCGCCGCCGCCTCGGCGGCCGCCGCGTCGTCGAGGCCAAGGCCGATTCGGTGTCGCGCCCGCCCATCACGCTGGCGCCGCCGCCGCCGGTCGAGGGCGCGCCCGAGCCTGGTACGTTCATCTCGTCGCCGTTCGTCGGCACGTTCTATCGCGCGCCCTCGCCGGAGGCTGCGTCGTTCGTCGAGGTCGGCGACACGGTCCGCAAGGGTCAGGTGGTTTGCATCGTCGAGGCCATGAAGCTGATGAACGAGATCGAGGCCGAGGCCGACGGTAAGGTCGTCGAGATCCTCACGCGCAACGGCGAGCACGTGGAGTACGGCCAGTCGCTGTTCCGCCTCGCGAAGTCCTGAGCGCTTTCGTTCCCCTCTCTCTCTCCGACCCACGCCGTGTTCAAGAAGGTCCTCATAGCCAACCGTGGCGAGATCGCGCTGCGGGTGATCCGCGCCTGCCGCGAGGCGGGGATGCGCTCGGTCGCGGTCCACTCGACCGCCGACGCCGACGCGCTGCATGTGCGCTTCGCCGACGAAAAGGTCTGCATCGGGCCGCCGCCGGCGCGGCTGAGCTACCTCAACATCCCGGCGATCATCAGCGCGGCCGAGATCTCCGGCGCCGACTCGGTTCACCCGGGCTACGGCTTCCTGGCCGAGAACGCCCACTTCGCCGAGGTGGTGCAGCGCTGCGGCCTGCACTGGATCGGCCCGCAGCCCGAAGTGATGCGCAGCATGGGCGACAAGGTGTCGGCGCGGAAGCTCATGAGCGCCGCCGGCGTGCCGATCCTGCCCGGCACCGGCGTGCTGGAAAACGACCGCGACGCCGAGGAGGCGATCGAGCGCATCGGCCTGCCGGTGATCATCAAGGCGTCGGCCGGCGGCGGTGGCCGCGGCATGAAGATCGTCGAGGACATCGACCGGTTGCACACGCTGCTGGCTCAGGCGCGCTCCGAGGCGCAGGCCGGTTTCGGTAACCCCGCGGTCTACATCGAGCGCTACATCGCCCGTCCGCGCCACGTCGAGGTCCAGGTGCTGGGCGACGGCACCAAGGCGGTGGCGCTCGGCGAGCGCGAGTGCTCGATCCAGCGCCGCCACCAGAAGCTGGTCGAGGAGGCGCCGTCGGTCGCGCTGGAAGACGCGCGCCGCGCCGAGTTGCTGGGTGTCGCGCGCAAGGCGACGCTGGCGATCGGCTACAAGACCGTCGGCACGCTCGAGTTCCTGCTCGACGAGGACAAGCGCTTCTACTTCATGGAGATGAACACGCGCATCCAGGTCGAGCACACGGTGACCGAAGAGGTGTTCGGCGTCGACCTGGTGCGTGAGCAGATGCGGCTCGCGGCCGGCGAGCCGCTGCGCATCGGCAACGACATTCGCCCGCGCGGCCACGCCATCGAGCTGCGCATCAATGCCGAGGACCCGGTCACCTTCGCGCCGTCGCCGGGCCGGATCACGGCGCTGAACCTCCCCGGCGGCCTGGGTGTGCGGGTCGACACTCACATCTACACGAACTACGTCGTTCCGCCGTACTACGACTCGTTGCTGGCCAAGCTGATCGTCCGCGCCGAGAACCGGCCGGCGGCGCTGGCGCGGATGCGACGCGCGCTGGCGGAGTTCGTCGTCGAGGGCTGCAAGACCAACCTGGACTTTCACCGCCGGCTCCTCGCGAACGCTGACTTCGTCAGCGGTCGGATGGACACCCACCTGGTCGAACGCATGAGCGGGTAGGCGGCCAGGGCAGCACGAGGGGGTCGGAAACGGCGATCGGCGGGGGGGGCCGGCCGCCGGCTGGCTCGAGGTGGGGCGGCGGCGCGGTCTACTTGCTCGTTTTCTGGCCGCTTTACACCCACGGTGTTAGCGGTAAGACTGGAAGGCGCTCGTGGTCACCAAAAAGGACAAGACCCTCGCCGCCGCCCAGAAGTTTCTGGAGCGAGGGCAGCTCGACAAGGCGCTCGCCGAATTCGCCAAGGTGGTCCAGGAGGATCCCAAGGACACGCGCACCTGGCTCAAGATGGCGGAACTGCACGCCAAGCGTGGCGCGGCCGACCAGGCGACCGAGATTTATCTCAAAACCGGTGAGCTTTACACCGAGCAAGGCTTTTTCCAGAAAGCGGTCGCGGTGTACAAGAACGTGCTCAAGCTGTCGCCGAGCTACGTTCAGGGACACGTCAAGCTCGCGGAAGTATTCAAGCGCCTGGGGCTGGTCTCCGACGCTGTCCACCAATACGAGCTGGCGGCGTTCGCGTATCAGAAGACGTCGCGTTCCGCGGAGGCGCTGGGGGCGCTGCGTGCCATCGTCGAGCTGACGCCCGACAACGTCGTGTCACGGATCAAGCTCGCCGAGCTGGCGTCGCAGGCCGGCGCCACCGAGGAGGCGATCCAGGAGTTTGCGCGTGCCGCCGACCAGCTGAAGGTGCAGGGGCGCTACGAGGAGTACACGCGGGTCGCCGAGCGCCTCCTGTTTCACCAGCCCGACAACCTGGTGGTGGCGCGTGAGCTGGCCGAGGCCTACATCGATCGAAACAATGCGCGGCTGGCGCTGGCCAAACTGCAGGCCTGCCTGAAGGCGGAGCCGCGCGCGCCCGAGAACGTGTCGCTGCTCGCGCGCGCATTCGAGCAGCTGGACATCCCCAAGGCGGTGTCGGTGCTCAAGGAGCTGGCCGACATCCACCAGGAGCTGGGGCACACCGCCGAGCGCGACGTCGCGATCCGGCGCGCGCTGGCGCTGGAGCCACGCGACGCCGAGCTGCTGGAAGCCGCGCGGCGCTATGGCGTCAACGTCACCGTCGGTGCGACGCCGCCGCCGATCCCGGGCAGCTCGTCGCCGCTGCGTCCGCCGATGCCGGGAGGCAGCGGATTCAGCCGGCCGCCTCCGCCGCCTCCGCCGCCCGCCCATCATTCATTCGCTGCCAGCAGCGGCACCGACGGCTCGGGGGTGCGCCCGCCGGGCCAGGACGTGCCGCGCATCATCGCGGAGTCCGACGTCTTCGTGAAGTACGGCCTGCTCGATCGCGCGGTCGACCACCTGCGGCGCGTCTTCGAGGTCCAACCGGACTACCTGCCGGCGCGCGAGAAGCTGGCCGCGGTGCTCACGCAGCTGGGCCGGCGCAGCGAGGCGGCCGCGGAGATCGAATACATGGCCGAGGCGCTGGCCGACACCGACCACGCGCAGGCCGTGAGGCTGGCGGAGCGCGCGCGCGTGCTGGATCCGAACGCGACCCGTGCGCTCGCGCGGCTTCAGGGCGGCGGGAGCTCGTTCGCGCCGCCGGCGCGCGCGCCCGGATTCTTGCACGGTCCCAACACCGCCATCTCGGTGGCGGCGATTCCGGCGGTGCCGCCCCGGCGCGCGCCCCCTCCGCCGGCGCGGCCGGCCATGGATTTCGATGACGTCGACGGCCTCGACTCGGCCGAGGAGCTGGCGGGCGACGATCTGGAGCTCGATCTCGAGGACGCCGTCGCCTCGGGCGACGACACCGGCCTCGACCTGGTGACGCCGGCGCCGCGAACGGGTGAGGAGCGCCGCGGTGACGAGGAGATCCAGGGCGAGCTCGACCAGGTCGATTTCTTTCTCGCACAAGCGATGCTCGACGAAGCGATGGCGACGCTCACCGATCTGCAGTCGCGCTACCCTGGCAACGAGGCGATCGCGCGCAAGATGGTCGAGGTCGAGCGCATGCAGGAGCCGCCGTCGTCAGTGGCACAGGAGTCGCCGTTCGCGGTTGGATCGGGCGGGGCCACGGAGCTGGATCTCGGCGGCGACGACGACGACACCATGGCCACACAGGACCCGCGCCCGCTGCGCTCGCTCGACCCCGAGCCACACGAGCGGTCGCCGGTCGCCGTGGTCTCAGGCGGCGAGAAGGTCGATCTGTCGACGCACGGCGATCTCGGGATCGCTTACAAAGAGATGGGGCTGCTCGACGCCGCCATCGGCGAGTTCAAGCTCCTGACCCAGGACCCGTCGCGCGAGGTCTTCGCGCTGACGATGATCGGCGAATGCTGCGAGGCCAAGGGCTCGCTCACCGACGCCATCATCCGCTACAAAGAGGGGCTCAATTGCCCGCAGGTCACGCCCGAGGAGACCGTGCAGCTCTATTACTGCCTCGGCTCGACGTTCGAGCGGCTCGCCGATCAGAGCGAGGCGCTGTACTTCTACGAGAAGGTCGCGAAGCGCGATCCCAAGTTCCGCGACGTCAGCGACAAGCTGGCGCACCTGCGCCCGCGTCCGGCGCATCCATGACTCGGGTGGTGATCGCGGCGCCGCTCGCGAGCGGACACCCATGAGCCGCGGCGAGGCGGCCGCGACATTCTTCCGCCGGCTGCAGGACGACATCGTCGCCGCGCTCGAGCGCGCCGACGGCGGCAAGTTTCGCCAGGACGAATGGCAGCGCGCGGGCGGCGGCGGTGGGCGGTCGCGCGTGCTGGCCGACGGCGCGCTGTTCGAGAAGGCGGGCGTGAACTTCTCCGACGTGCACGGCGAACTGCGGCCGGAGATGGCGGCGTCGCTGCCGGGCGATGGGCTGCGCTTCCGGGCGACCGGCGTGTCGCTGGTGCTGCACCCGCGCAGCCCGCGGGTGCCGACCATGCACGCCAACGTTCGCCACCTGGAACGCGGGCACGCATCCTGGTTCGGCGGCGGAACGGACCTGACCCCGTATTACGTCGTTCCTGAAGATGCATGCCATTTTCATCGTACGTTGCGCGACGCTTGCGTCCGGTTCGACGCCGGCTTTTATCCGCGCTTCAAGCGATGGTGCGACGATTATTTCTTCCTGCCTCACCGCGGGGAGCCGCGCGGGGTCGGCGGGGTCTTCTTCGACTATCTAGGAGCCGGCGCCGAAGCGACCGCGAAGCAGCCGCGCGACCCAGCCCTCGATGCGCCGTCCGCAGTCGAGAGCGACGGCGACCGCCTGTTCGCGTTCGTGCGGGCGCTGGGTGATGCGATCATGCCCGCCTACCTGCCGATCGTCGAACGCCGCCGCAACGAGCCCTGGGGCGAGCGCGAGCGACACTGGCAGCTCGTGCGCCGCGGGCGCTACGTCGAGTTCAACCTGATCTACGACCGCGGGACCCTGTTCGGCCTCAAGACCGACGGGCGGATCGAGTCGATCCTGATGTCCCTACCGCCTGAAGTGCGCTGGGAGTACGCGCACGCGCCCGAGTCGGGCAGCGCAGAAGCTGCGTCCCTCGCCGCAATTTGTGCGCGCGCCGACTGGGCCGTTACCGGCGCCTGACCTCTGGGATCCCGGCCCTGATCCAGCAGGATCCCGCCTCTCGGGACCCTTCTTCAGCTTTGTGCCGCGCCGCCGATGTGGCCCTTCGAACGACCGCCATCCAACCCGTTCGCGAAGGGGACCTCAAGACGCCATGAAACGACTCATTCTCATTTCCGCGTGCTGTGCAGCCGCCGCTCTGTCGTTTGGGCGCCGGGCCGTTGCGCAGGAGTTCAGCGTCGGCACTTACGGCGCGATCGAGTACAACGCAACCCGCACCGTCCAGCGCGCTGACAGCAGCGCGACGACGACCAATGGTTTCAACTTGGCTTCGCTCGATCTGTTCTTGCGCGGCAGCATGGGCAACTGGTCGTTCCTGTCCGAGGTCCTGTTCGACGTCGACCGGGGCAACGACATCTCCATCGATCTCGATCGCTTTCAGCTGAGCTATGAAGTCGGCGACTGGCTGAAGATCACGGGCGGGCGCTTCCACACCTCGCTCGGTTACTACAACACGGCCTACCCGCAGGGCGGCGCCGTCTACCTCTTGCCGATGGACCGCCCCGAGCTGGTCGATCAGCATGACAACCGATCGATCCTTCCAGCGTCGACGGTCGGTCTGAATTTCCACGGCAAGCTGCCGTTCGCGCAGCAGCGCTTCAGCTACGATCTGGATGTCGCCAACGGGCGCGGTGTTCAGTCCGACGATCTGGCGAACGGCGGGGACATCAACAACCAGAAGATGTTCAACCTGCGCCTGCGCTACGAGATCAACGGGCTCATCATGGGCGTCAACGGGCTCATCGACTGGATCCCGCCGCGCAACAACATGGATCCGGCGACGGATCAGCTGAACACGCTGCGCGAGCAGATCCTCGGCGCGCACATCGCGTACGTCGAGCACCCCTGGCACCTCATCGCCGAGGGCTACCACATCCAGCACGTCGGGCCGGATCAGACGCAGCGGACCCTGGCGGGTCTGACGGAGCTCGGCTACACGGTGGGTCAGGTCACGCCTTACGCCCGCTACGAATTCGCGCGCTTCCCGTCGCCTCCGGACGTGTTCTGGTTGACGACGTTTCAGCAGTCGCGCGGCAACTACAACGCGGTGAGCACCGGCATCAAGATCGTTGCCAACGAGAACTTCGCCGTGAAGATCGAGCTCGAGTGGAACCGCAGCGATCTGAATACGGAGTACCGCGCGGGAACACAGGTGGCCTTTGGCTTCTGATGTGCGCTCGAAAGATGTCGATGAACCGTCTTCGTCGTTGCGCAGTCGTTCAGGTCAGGAGGCCGTCGTGAGCCAGCCCGGTGCGAAGATTGGGATTGCCGCAACGCTTGTCCTCGTCCTGTTTGCCGGTGGCCGCGCGTCGGCCGGAGACTTCGTGTTCGTCCGCAACGCCGCCAATGACACCGCGCAGGCCGGCAAGGATGAGATGCGCGACGTCTTCACCGGGAAGAAGGGCACCTGGAAGGGCGGGCAGAAGGTCGAGGTCGGTCTGTCTCCGAGCGGCAGCGCCGAGATCAAATGGCTGGCGCAGGAGCTGGTCGGCGCCAGCGAGGACATCCTGCTGGCGAAGATCAAGCAAGAGGTCTTCAAGGGCGACATGAAGAAGCCGGCGACCGTCGGCTCGGCCGCCGAGTGCATCGCGTTCGTGAAGAAGTCAGCGGGAGGGGTGTGCGTGGTCGACGCCGACAGCGCGAAGAGCCTGCCGGATGGGGTCGCCGTCTTGAAATTCAACAAATAAAAGGGGATCAATGAAGCTCCGAGGGAAGCTGGTCATCTGGGGGCTCCTGCCGCTGCTGGCGGGATTCGTCGTCGAGGCGACATACGCCAATGTCTCGGAGTCGCACGCCCTGTACCAGGGCATCGACACCAAGGCGAAGTCGGTGGGCACGCTCCTCGCCAGCGTGCTGGCGGTCGACGTGGCGCTCGCGGACAGCAAGGCGGCCGACGAGATCTTCGCGTACCTCGAGCACGACGCGGACTTCACCTTCGGCGTGGCCTTCGACGCCAAGGGCGGCATCGTCGCGCAGCACGGCGACCTGGACGCGTTTCACGCCAACCAGTCGGGCCTTCGCCTGGGCGAGGAGCAGCGCGTGGGGATCGAGGGAGATCTCCTGATCGGCTTCTTCCCGATCCGGGACCGCGGCAAGCTGATCGGCGGCGTGGGCATCGGCTTCTCGCTGCACCACATCGCCGCCGACGTGAGCTCGGCGCGCTGGCGCCTCATGCTGATCGCGCTGATCTTCGGCGCGCTCGGCGCCGCCGCCACCGGCCTCACGGCCAACCGCACCGTGAAGCAGGTCGAGCTCGTCCTGGACCACGTCGAGAGGCTGGGCCGCGGCGATCTGCAGTCGCGCTGCGAGCTGACCACCGAGGACGAGATCGGCCGGCTGGCCGCCGCGACCAACAAGACCGCCGAGGACCTCAAGACGGCGCAGGATGCCGACCGCGCGCACGCCGAGTCCCAGCAGGCGGCCAGCGACGAGCTGCGCCAGAAGGTCGACGTCCTGCTCGACGTGGTCCGCCGCGTGGGCGAGGGCGATCTGAGCCAGGACGTGCCGATCGTGGGCAGCGACGCCCCCGGGCAGCTGGGCGAGAGCATGCAGCGCCTGATCCACGAGCTCTCCCAGAATATGTTCGACATCACCCGCAACGCGCAGGCGCTGGCGGTGTCGTCCGAGGAGCTGAACGGGACCTCGCAGCAGATGGCCGCGATCTCCGAGGAGACGTCGGTGCAGGCGGGGACCGTGTCGATCGCCGCCGAGCAGATCACCAAGAACGTGCAGAAGGTCGCGGGCAGCACCGAGGAGATGAGCGCGTCGATCAAGGAGATCTCGAAGAACGCGCACGACGCCGCCAAGGTGACCAGCTCCGCGGTGCGCGTCGCCGAGGACACCAACCGCACGATCGCGCGGCTCGGCGAAAGCTCGGCGGAGATCGGCAAGGTGGTCAAGGTGATCACGTCAATCGCCGAGCAGACGAACCTGCTCGCGCTGAACGCGACGATCGAGGCGGCGCGCGCCGGCGAGGCGGGCAAGGGCTTCGCGGTCGTCGCCAACGAAGTCAAGGAGCTGGCCAAGGAGACCGCGAAAGCGACCGAGGACATCGGCCGCAAGATCGACACCATCCAGGGCGACACCGCGGCGGCAGTCAAGGCGATCGAAGAGGTCGGCCGCATCATCGCGCAGGTGAACGACATCGCCACGGTCATCGCGGCCGCGGTCGAGGAGCAGACCAAGACCACCAACGAGATCTCGCGCAACGTCACCGAGGCGGTGCAGGGGACCGCGAACATCGCGCAGAACATCGCCGGCGTGGCCGACGCTGCCCGCGAGTCGGCGTCGGGCGCCACGCGCAGCCAGCAGGCGGCGGCGGCGCTGAGCCAGATGGCTTCGGAGCTGCAGACGCTGGTGAGCCGCTTCGTGCTCCGGGATGCCAACGTCCGCGGCGCGGGCGGCAAGCGGCCGGCGGCGCGCGGCGAAGAGGCGTGGAGCGGACCACGGTCAGTCTCGCGCGCGTCCTGATCGGGTGCGCGCGCGCGGCGGTCAGGGCAAGCTGTTGATGTCCTTCACCGTCACGTAAGGGTGAAATCCGTGGTCGGCCGATTGGGCCGCCGCCCACTGCCCGAGCGCGTAGTCGCCGGCCGCGGCATATTCGATCGTGAAGACCGGGCGCCGCACCACCGCCTGCGCGCGGTCGATCTGCGCCAGCTTCCAGGTGCGTTCAGCGTCCGTGGTCTGCCGGTAGGTGCGGTAGCCAAAGTCGTACGTCGCGAACAATCCCTCGACCACGTAGCCGTCGACGAAGGGAGCGGCGTCGACCAGCGCGTCGCTGCCGTTGGCCACCAGCACGATCGACGGGTGACGCCGGCGCAGCTCGCCGAGCCAGTCCTGCAGCGCGCGACGCACGCCGGCGAAGCGCGCGGGATCGCGCCGCTCGAGGTAGGGCGCGACGTCGATCGTGTCGAGCATCAGACCCTGGAAGCCGCGCGCGAGCAGGTGCGGCACCTCCCGATCGAGGAGCAGCCGCTGCCACTCGGGGTCGCGAAGGTCGACGCGCACGTTGTCGGGCCAGTTGGGATCGGCCTCGATCAGGAACGGACGATCGCGGATCCCGGTCCAGTAGCTCTGCTGCCGGTCGGCCTCGCCCACGCTCAGGTAGCCGAGCCGCAGCGTTCCCGGGGGCAGATCGTGGACCGGGATGCGCGGGTCGTCGCTGAGGATCACCATGTCGGTTCCGCGCGTCTGCCGCCGCCAGTCGATGACGTCGGCGGCGTTCGAGTGACCGATCAGGATCCACCACCGGCTGACATGCGAGAGATCGGTGCCGCTGGCCAGGTTCGGCGTGCGCCGCGAACATACGGCGCATGCGGCCGCCAGCGCGCTCGCGCACGCGAACACGGCCGCGGCGCGGGCGATGGCACCGTCAGCCGCGCGACGTCCGTGCCCTCCGCGGCTCACTGCGCCGGCGAGGTGTGCTTCGCACGGCTCGACGTCTTGGTGGATTTGCTGCGGGCCGACGCCGGTTTGTCGGCGTTGTCGGCGCTGGCGCTGGTCTCCCAGCCGAGCGCCGACATCACCTCGTCGGCCGAGCCGTAGGTGCGGTCGGGCAGCGTCTCCTCGAACCACTTCTTGTCGTCGGCCTTGATGCCCTTGACGTGCGCGACGACGTCGGCCTTGCTCGCTGGATATTTCTGCTTGGTGATTTCGGCGCGCAGCTTGTTGTGCTCCTTGAGCTTGGCTTGATCTTCCTTCGAGAGCCCCGCGCTCGAGTCGGAGCCCGCCTCGTCACCGCTGCTCTTGGCCGACTTCGCGTCCGCGGCGGTCGTCGCGATCAACGACAACGACAATGCCAGGCCGAACGCAAGCGCCGTCCCCAGCGTCATCCATCCGATGAATCGTTTATGCATTGTGAGTTCTCCTCGATGTTTGTTCGATGTTTGATTGAGGCGCCGCGGGCAATGTCTGGTCGAGCCGGCGGAACGATTTGTTGCAAAGTAAGAGTGCGACCCTGGCTGTCAATCAGGCCCGCCGGCGGGGCAGGCCGGCCGATGGCGCAGGCCCGCCCGTCGCCGCTCTTCCCGATGAACACCGTCGAGGTTGACGGATCGTGCGCAGCGCGACCCGGCACGGTCATCGTAACGGGCGAGGGAGGTTGGTTACGCCCGCGTGACGAGTGCGATCGAATCAAGCGGCGCGATGGGGGCATGTGAGTTGCACATGCGTCCGTCGGTATGCGGAGCTTCCCGGTCTGTTCTCTCCGTCCGGTGGTTCGTGTAGTGGGAATGCTGGTCATCGCGATCTCGCAGTTTGCCGGCGAACGCCCGCTGCACGCGGACAGCTCGCCGCCGGCGAACGCGATCGATGCCGACGGGGAGACTCCCGACATCTTCGCGTCACCGCCGCCCACCGCCGCCGAGCAAGTACGGATCAAGGGCTTGCGCACCGAAGCGGCCGCGACGCTCGCCAGCGGCGACTTCGATCGCGCGCGCCGCGAGTTCGAACAGATCTTGAGGATCGCGCCCAACGACGCGCCCGCGCAGCGCGACGCCGCGCGCGCCGCGCAGGCGGCCGGCCAGTTCGAGTATTCGGCCGAGGCGCTCGAGCGCGCGCACCACTTCGAAGGTCACAAGCGCGACCCCGAGCTGCACTACCTGCGCGGCGAAGCGCTCTTCGTCCTGGGCCGCACCGACGAGGCGCGCCGCGAGCACCGGATCGCGGAGCTCGAGATCGGCGAGTTTCCGACGGATCGCATGGAGAAGCTCTGGCTCGCGCGCATCTACGCGCGGCGCGGATTCTACGTGCTGGCCGATCGCATCTATGATCCGATGTGGCCGGAGGCGCCGGCCTTCGACACCGAGGTCGGGCTCAACCAGGTCGACGCGCACGTCATGAATGAAGACTGGGACGGCGCGATCCGCGTGCTGGGCCGCTACCTCGCGCGCGATCCCGGCAACGTGCGCGCGAGAGAGGTGCTGGCCTGGGCGCTCGAGGTCAAGGGTGACCTGGACGCCGAGCTGGTGGTTCGCCGGCACCTGGCGTCCGACGCGCCGACGTCGGCCAACCTCAATGACTACGGACGCGCGCTCGAGCGCGCCGCCGACTATCCGGACGCGCGTGACGAGTACTCGGACGCGCTGCACGCGGGCGCCAAGGACGCCCAGGGCACGATTGCGCGCTCGGCGCTGCGCATGCGCTTGCGCATGACGCCCGAGCTTGCGGGAGCGTTCTCCGCGCGCAGCGACTCGCAGGCGAACGCGCTGCGCCTGCAGGCCGGCCTGGCGCTGCCGTTCGGCCAGCGCAACGCGCTGTCGATGATCGCGTGGCGCGACGAATCGAGCGGTGGCTTTCCCTCGGCGTCGGGCTCGGTGACCGGTCTCGGCGCGGCGGTTCAGCTGGCCGCGCGCGGTGGCGCCTCGCTGGTCGTGGGCGGCGACGTCCGCTACAGCAGCGCCGACGTGTCGGGCAACATCGTTGCTGGCGGCAGCGTGCCGGCGAGCGATCGGCAGGTCTGGCGCGCGGGCGCGCAGGCGGAGGTCGACGCGCCGCTGGGTGCGTACGTCCAGATCAACGCGCACGGCGACTACGGCGAGCAATGGAGCGAATCGCCCATCACCATCCAGGAGGGCGGCACCACCGACGGTGTGACCGCGCACTTCTTTGTGTTTCCGCGCGATCGCCGCGTGCTGCTCGACGCCGGCACACAGCTGCGGCGGCTGACGCTGGCGCCGCGCATCGGTGACATGGAGCCGCACGCCGACCAGGCGCTGCTCTTCATCGGTGGCGACGTCGTGCTGTGGAACGACCCGCTGCGCCTGTTGCGCGGCGAGTTCGTCGACGAGCGCCTCATCCGCCGCACCTATCTCAACGACGCCGGGATCCTGAGCTACCGGCACTACCAGCTGTTCACCGACTCGGACCCGGCGTTCGACGCGCGCGTCGCGCTGGCGCCGCGCGCGTCGATCGACAACCTGTCGCTGGCGATTCGCAAGGTGTTGGCGAACGGTCACCTTGGTGTCGACGTGCGCGGCGGCGGTGGCTACGACAACGAACGGAAGCGCACGCTCTCGCAGGCGGGCATCTCGTTCTTGATCGCGCCGACCTGGTCGAGCCGCATCAGCCTGAGCTACGACATGTCGCACGAGACAGCGACCGGCCTGTCGGGGACCTTGCACACGGGGTGGGTGACCTATCATGCGGATCTCTGAGAGCAGGCCGGCGTCGGGGACATTGCCGGCGCGCACGATCGCGCTCGAAGCGCTGGCCGTGGCGGCGCTGGCGCTGGGGATCTCCGCGCTGCTCGCGCCCGCGGACGTCGGGATGCGCGCCTTGCGCCCGCATCCGATCTGGCTCGCGGTGGCGTTGATGGCGGCGCGCTACGGCACGCGCGGGCTGGTGGCCGGCCTGATCTGCGGCTGGGCGCTCACCGTCGCCGCGGCCTCGGCGCTGGGCGTTCCGCTGGCCGCCATCGAGGCGCGCGCCGCCTCGGGGCCGGATCTGGGCGCGCTGCTCGGCGTGATCCTGATCGGCTGGGTGGCGTCGATTCACGAGCGGCGCGCGCGCGAGCTGGGAATGGCGCTGGCGGCGGTCGAGGAGTGCAGCGCCTCCGACGCCGCCGCGCTCGCGGCGTTGCGTTCGACGGCCGTCGTGCTGCGCGCGCGCGCCGATCGGCTGGATACCTCGCTGACGTTCTTGCGCAACGTCGCCGCGCGCCTCGAAGGCGGCGATCCGTCGGCCGCCGCGCAGGCGGCGCTCGACCTCGCGACCGCGCGACTGGGCGCGCGACTCGGCTGGGTCGCGCTCGCCGACGGCGAACGCTTGACGCCGATCGCGTCGACCGGCGCCTGGACGCCCGTGCCTGCGCCCGACCGTGATCGCACGGTGGCGACCGCGCTGCGGCTGCGGCGGCCGGCGCGCGCTCTCGACTTCAGCGACGGGACCGCGGCCGACAGCGATCTCGCGGCGCCGATCCTCGTGGGCGAAGACGGGCGCCTGATCGGTCTCATCGTCTTGCGCGGCGTTCCGCAGGGCGGGATCAGCGCGGCCGCGCTCCACGACCTCTCTCTGATCGCGGGTTGGAGCGCGCGTGCGCTCGCCGCTCGGCGCTTCGCGGGGCCGCACAGCGGCGCCGCCGGTGCCAGCGCCGCTGACGCCGTCGCTGCGGCCCGTGTCGACGACGACCTCGACGGCGACGCCGAGCGCGGCCGCGATCCGCCCGACGGTGCCGCGTCGCCGTCGGAGCGCGACGGTGCCGCGGTGTCCAACCTCGCGCGATTCAACCGGTGAACCCCCCCATCCAGTCCGAGTCTGCGATCCATCATGAGTCTGCTCTCCACCTCTCCGTCGACGACGACAACGGCCGCGCCCGCGCCGGCGCGATCTCTGCCGTTGCCGCCCGGGCACGGCGCCGCGCTGGACCGTCCGGCCGAGGCGGACGCCGAGCGCGTGGTTCAGGCGGCGGCGTGCGCGCTGGCGCTCGCAACCGCGCTGGATTTCGGCGCGCTGGCCTGGCTGGTGGCGCATCCCGGGTTGCGGCACCTGGTGCTGGCGGCGGCGTTGCACCTGGGTGCGGTGGCGCTGGTGACCGTGCGCGGTGGCCCGCCGCGCAGCCAGTGCTTGCTCGCGGCTGCGTTCACGCTGACCGTTCCGCTGGCCGGCGCGCCGATCGCGGCGCTGATGCTGGGCACGGAAGGGCGCGGCGCGCTCGGCGACAGCGGGCCGTCGAATGTGTCGGCGGCGCCGGCGCTGGCGTCGCCCAGCGATCTGCGACGCATGGCCGAGGGGCTCGCGTGCTGCGAGGCGCTGCTGGTCGCCGATGCCGACGAGCGGCGCGCGATCCTGTCGACGCTGAGCCGCCAGCCCGATCGCAACGCGATCGACCTGCTGCGCTGGGCGCTGGCGTCGCCGCACCCAGACCTGGCGGTCGAGGCGGCGCTGGCGCTCGAGGACGTCGGCGCGACGTTCGACGCAACGCTGGCCGCCAACCGCGCGGCGCTCGCGCAGGCGCCGACGTTCACGCGCGCGCTCGCGGTCGGCGACGCCATCACCGACGCCGTCGAGACGGGAGTGGTCGACGCGCCGCTGGTGCCAGCGCTCGCGCGCGAGGCACGGCAAGGCTACCTGCTCGCCGCCGAGATCGAGCCCGCGCGGGCCGACGTCGCCGCGATCGGGCGCGCCCGTCTGGAGCTGGCGGTGCTGCGCCCGGACACCGCGCTCGAAGCGATCGATCGCGTGCTGCCCCGGGCCAGCGCGGCGACGCGCGAGCCATTGACGGCGCTGCGGCAGGAGGCGGCGCTGGCCTCGCACAGCCTGCCGTGGGAGGGGCCGTCGGCGCTGGCCACCTATGGGCGCTCGCTGTCGCGCGGGGTGACCGCGCGCCGCCACACGCTGGTGCCGTTGCTCGGGACGGAGGTGACGCGTGGATGAGCGCGAAGCGCTCGCGGCGGCGCGCGCCGGTGCGGCGGCCGCCGGTGAGCAGACATCGAACGCGATCGTGCGCGACGACCGCGAGGCCGACGTCTGCCTGCTCGTCGAGGGGACGTATCCGTTCGTGGCCGGTGGGGTGTCGTCGTGGGTGCACGACATCATCCTCGGGCATCCCGATCTGCGGTTCGCCGTGGTCAACATCGGATCGCACGCCGACGCTTACGGCGCGCCGCGGTTTCAGATGCCGTCCAACGCGGTCGCGCTCCACCGCGTCTTCTGCCAGGACGGGCACGCGCGCGCTCTCGACGGCCGCGCGCGCGCCGAGCTGTCCGAGCAGATCCGGCTCACGCGCGCGCGCGCCGACGCGCGCACGGCCGAGTCGCGCATGCTGGCCGCGTTCCGCCGCATTCACCTGACCCAGGACGCGACGGCCGACGTCATCGATCAGCTCACGAGCGGCGATCTGACGATCGCCGAGCTGCTCCACGGGCGCGCCTCGTTCGCGCTCTTCTCGGAGCTGGCGGAGCAGCTGGCGCCCGACGCGCCGTTCCTCGATCTCTTCTGGCACCTGCGCGCGATGCACGTGCCGCTGCTGCGCGTACTGGCGACGCCGCCGGTGCGCGCCGCCGGCTATCACGCCGTCGCCACCGGCTACGCCGGCCTGCTGGCCGCGGCCTGGAGCCGGCGCACCGGCCGGCCGCTGATGATCACCGAGCACGGCATCTATTCGCGCGAGCGCGACATGGAGCTCGCGCGCGCCGAGTGGATCGAGGATCATCGCCCCGGCGCCGTCGATGAGCCCGCGCACACGTGGGCGCCGCAGGTCTCGCCTCTGCGGCGGGTCTGGTCGCGGTTCTTCCGCACGTTGTCGCGCCTGGCGTACGAGCAGGCGTGGCGCATCGTCACGCTCAGCGAGGTGAACCGGCGCAAGCAGCTCGCCGACGGCGCCCCCGCTCGCAAGATCGAGATCGTGCCCAACGGCGTCGTGCTGCGCGATGCGCCCGGCGGCGGCGGCGCGCGCGTCGCTGCGGGCGGCGCGCCCGACGAAGACGACGCGGCCGACGACGTCATCCCGCTGCCGCTGCGCCGGCCGAAGCTGCGCGTCGGCTTCGTGGGGCGCGTCGTGCCGATCAAGGACGTGGTCACCTTCGTCAAGGCGTGCGATCTGGCGTTGCGCGTCGTCGATCTCGACGTGCGCATCATCGGCCCCGTCGACGAAGACCCCGGCTACGTCGCGCGCTGCCGCGCGCTGGTCGAGCGGCTCGGGCGGGAGGAGCAGATCCGATTCATGGGGCCGAAGCCGCCGGCAGAGATCTACGGCGATCTGGACCTGGTCGCGCTCACCAGCTTCAGCGAGGGGCAGCCGCTGGTGATGCTCGAGGCTTACGCCTGCGGCGTGCCGGTGCTGGCCACCGACGTCGGCGCGTGCCGCGAGATGATCGAGGGACGCACGGCCGAGGATCGGGCGCTCGGCGTGAGCGGCGTCGTCTGCCCCGTCGCCTCGCCCACGCGCACAGCCGAGGCGCTGGTGCTGCTGGCTCAGGATGCGCGGTTGCGGCGGCGCATGGGCCTCGCCGGCCGGCGGCGGGTGACGATCTACTATCAGCGGCGCACGATGCTGGCCAGCTATCGCGCGCTCTACGGCGCGCTGGTGACGTCATAGCGGGCATCGGCTGGCGCTTGCAGCGCATGATCGATCACGGGTCGCTGACCGGCGCGATCGGCGCGTATCTGACCGGCGTCGCGGTGACCTCGGCGCCCTGGCTGCTCACGACCACCGTGCTGATGAGCCTGCGCATGCTCGCGCGCCACCAGGGGACGATGGCGTTCCGATCGATCGAGCACCTGTTGACGATCGTCTACGCGGTCACCGTGGTGCTGTCGGCGCCGGTGCACGTCGTGCTGTCTCGTTACACGGCCGATCGCCTCTACGATCGGCGTCTCGGTAGCATCCCGGCCCCGTTGCGGCGCGCGCTGGCGGCGACGCTGGTCGGCTTCGCCGTCGTGGGCGCAGCGACGATGCTGATCCTTCGGGTGCCGTTGCTGGTCGCGATCGCCGGGACGCTGGTGACGGTCGTGGTCGGCGCGCAGTGGCTGATGCTCTCGGTCGGCGGCGGCATGACGTCGCCGGTCACCGTGCTCTACGCGTTCGGCTTCGGCGCGCCGCTGAGCCTGATCGCCCCCATCGTGTTCGCTCGCCTCTTGCATCCGGCGTTCGACGCGGGCGCGGCCGGATACCTGTTCGGCTTCGGCCTCGGCCAGCTGCTGACGCTGGTGATCCTGTTTCACGGCGTGCTGCGCGCGCTGCCGCCCGACGGCGACGAGAGCGCGCGCCTGTGGCCGGCGTTCAGCGAGTACAAGCTGCTGGCGGCGTCGGCGCTCGCCTACTACATGTCGATCTGGATCGACAAGATCGTGGTCTACATCGTCATGGGCCACACCGCGGCCGCGCTGTACTCGGCCGTGTCGGCGCTGGCCTGGTTCTCGGTGATTCCGTCGTTCGGCTGGATCTACGTGCAGATCGAGACGGTGTTCTACCGGCGCTTCCGCGCGTTCTACGACGATCTCGAGGGCGGCGCGCCGCTGCGCCAGCTGCGCGAGCGCGCGGATTCGATCACGGCCGAGACGGTGCGCATCCTGCGCGGCGCCGGAATGGTTCAAGCAGCGGTCACGCTGGTCGCGCTCGTCGGCGCGCCGTTCTTGATGCGGCTCGCCGGGCTGTCACGCGTCGCGGTGCTGCCCTTCCGGCTGGCGGTGGTCGGCGCCGCGCTGCAAGTGATCACGCTGCTCGAGATCCTCGTGCTCTATTACTTCGATTTGCGACGCGATGCCTTCTTGATGTCGCTGGCGCTGCTCATCGCCGAGGCTGGCCTGACGCTGGCCTGCTGGGCGCTCGGGTGTCCGTCGGCAATCGGGTACACCGCCGCCTGTGGACTCACCTGCGGCGTCGGTGTGGTGCTGGTGCGGCGGCGCCTGGGCACGCTGCTCGTCGATACGTTCCAGTCGCAGCCCTTTGCCGGTCGGCTTTGAAAGCCTGCGCGCGGGAATTATCCCAAAGGTCGGGCGATTCATTTCAAGCGGCGCCGTCCATTGTTTCCGGCTGGATAATTGTTGGATTCGAGACGGTAAATTCGTCCGGACCCTATTGCGAAAAGCGCTACGTCGGGTCAAACAATAAACCGTTAGACTTTTCTTAAACCTATTTCAAAGGAGACATCACGTGGACGCGGGAATCGGTGGTGGAAATGAAGGGGTCGGTGGGAACGGATGGGAACCGGAGCGGCCGTCGCTCTCGGAGATCTGGGAAGAGACGACGGTAGGCTGGACGGACGAGCGGGCGGAGCGGCTGTTTCAGGGCATCATGGGCAAGCTCGAGACTCGCCGGCGGCGTCGCAAGTTGGTGCGGGTCGCGATCACCTGCGCAGGCCTGGCGGTGACGGTACTGGTCGGGTTGGGTCTCGTCGGCTTCGGCGTGAACGGGCCGTTCTCGCACTTGTGGTCGCGCGTGCATCAGGGCTGGTGGCCGACCACGTAAAACAAAGCGGCGCGGGACTTCGAGGTCCCGCGCCGTCCGCTCGTCGACGCTCTCGTTAGTGTGAGGTCGCGATCGCCGCAGGCGTCGCCAGGGCGCTGCCCTTGACCGTGCCCATGTCGATGAACGCGCCGTCCCGCATGATCACGAACGGTCGTTCTTCGAAGTGCAGGCCGCCGTGGCCGTCGTGCTCGATGATCTGCAGCTTGCCCATGCCGTAGCCCATCGGGCCGCGGCTATAGTAGTGCGCCTGCAGCGTGTACGGGAAGGCGCGCGCCGCCGACGGACCGCGGATCGTGAAGCACTCCGGGCCGTAGCCGGTGGTGACGTCGGCGTAGAGCTCGCCGCCCGACGGCAGCTGGCGCGCGGCGTAGTACGCGTGCCCGCCGCGGCTGTCGTGAATATGGAAGTCGACGTCGTTGGCGTCGGTCTCCCAGTTCAGGATGAAGCGCAACGAGGGCGCGTTCTCGACGGTGCCGTGCGCGCGCTCGAGCTGCGCGCGGATGTCGCCGGCACGCGCCGGATCCGCGCGCGTCCAGGCAGCGGCGATGAGGCCGACGTCCTCGCGCAGGATCCGATCGACGCCGGCGAAACGCCCGTCGGGGTAGCGGCGCGCGGCGCCGGCCGCGATCGCCTGGAACGCCTCGCGCGCGTGCCCCTGCTTGAGCAGCGCGAACGCGAGCAGGCGATGCGACGCCGGGTGATCCGGCCGCTGCTCGACCGCCTTGCGATAGGTGTCGACCGCCAGCGCCAGCGCCGCCGCGCCGCGCACGCGCTCGAGCCGCTCGCCCGCGAAGCGGCGCATGTCGGCCCGACCCGGGAAGAGATCGATGATCGATCCGTAGGCGCGCGCCGCGAGCGTGAGATCGCTCGATGCCTCGCCGCACTCGCCGAGCGCGACCAGCGCGAGCACGTCGCCCGGGTCCTGCTCGCGCCAGGCGCGCGCCTTCGAGAGCGCGGCGCCGAGGTCGCGGCGATGGATCAGATCGCTGACCTCGCCCAGCGCGCCCTCGAGCGGCGGCGTCGACGGTAGCGGCGGCGCGGCGGCGATGCGCGGCTCGGCGATCACCCGCGGCGCGGGCGGCCGGCCCGGGGCCAGCACGCCCGACGGCCCTCCAGACGACGACCGCGCTTTCGCCGCGGCGCGCGGGCGGGCATTGCGCGACGCCGTTCCGCCACCGCCGCTCAACTCCGCCAGCGGACTGTCGCTGATGTCGCGTTGCATGGGGGCGGGCGGCGGCGGCGCGGCGGCCACGGTGGTCGCCGGCGCTGCCTGGGCCATCGCCGGTGCCGGCGCGCGCGCGGCTTCGTGGGCGGGCGCGCGATCCGGGCGCGCTGCCACAGCGCTCGCGACCGCGCTCCGGTCGAGATCGGCGCTCGCGGGCACGGCCTCCCGGGTGCGTGCTGCCGCGGCGAACGCCGGATCGTTGCCGCCGGCGTCGTCCGCGCTCTCGCTCTTCGGCGCCATCCGGCCGAAGCGCCCTTTCTTCTCGACCTTGTCCTTCATCTGCATGGCCTGAGTGGGCCGCTCGGCCTCGGCCTCTTCCCGGGGCTGTCCCTCGAACGGCGAAGCCGCGATCGCCGTCGCCGCGTCGGAGCGGTGCAGGAGCTCGATGCCGCCCGCGCCGACGGTGAGCACGTCGGCCAGCGCGCGCCGCTCGATGCCGAAGCGCGCGTAGTCCTGCTCGGTCTCGAGAACCAGCAGCGACGTGTAGGCGCAAAGCACGCGGTTCTTGATCGACAGCTCGATCGCCTGCTTCTTGAACACGTCCTTCATGTCGGGATCCGCGCCGCCGGTCTCGCTCCGATCGTGCAGGTCGAGCAGGCGCGCGATCCGCGCCTTGACCCACGCGCGCTCCAGCAGCGGGCGGTCGACCGGCGCCAGCGTCCCGGCCATCGCCACCGTCTGGCCGTTCGCCTTCACACGCAGCGGCTTGTCCGCGGGCAGGTCGGCGTACACCAGCACCTCGTCGCCCGGCTGCACGCCATTCAACGTGTTCGGCCAGATCCAGCCCGCGCCGTCGACCTCGAGCTTGATGCCCGAGCGCGTGGCGCGCATCAGGCGGTGCGCGAGCATCGCCGCGGGCTGGGTCGCGTCCAGCACGACGCCGTCGCGCGCCAGGCCCGCGGTCACGAGCTGCGCGAGCAGCGCGTCCTCGCGGATGCCACCGACCGCCAGCACATCCAGGCGTTCGACGCCGGCGGCGGCCAGCGCCTTCACGCGCTGGCGCAGCGCCGGCGCGCCGGTCTCACCGGCGGTGGCGACGCCGTCGGTGACCAGCAGGACGCGCGTGCGCCGCCCCGACGCCGCGCGCAGGTTGTCGGCGGCCCAGCGCAGCGCGCGGTCGAGATCCGATGCGCCCAGCGCGCGGCGTTCGGTGATGCGCCGGCGCACGACGTCGCCGAGCGCGCTGGACCGGCCGGTGTAGAGGGGCGCGACCTCCTGGTCGAAGGCTGCGACCGTCAGCATCGGATCGGCGCCGCCGTCCTTGCGCAGCTCCGCGACCAGGCTGTCCCAGGCCGCGATCTGGTCGCCGAGCCCGAGCGCGCGCGATGCGCTGGTGTCGATGAGCACCAGCAGCGACGCGACGTTGTCGCGGTGGTCGCTGTCGGCGAACGGCACGATGCGCGCGACGACCAGGTTCTGATCGCGCAAGCCCGCGCGGCCGCGGTCACCCGCGTGCGTCACCTCGAAGTCGCGGTCGGGACGGAAGTCGCGCTTGTCGACCTCGACGATCTCGCGCTGCATGCGCGCGCCGCCCAGGCTCGACGCGGGAGCGCCGCCGGCGACGGTCGTCGTCTTCCCCACCAGCGCGCGGATCGACAGGTGGCCGAGCTTGGGCAGCCCGCGCAGTGGCAGGCGATACGGCTCGTTCGCGCGCGTCAGTTCCTGCGAATAGGAGACGATCAGCTCCTTTGTGGCGGCGGGCAGGATCGGAAAGACGCGCGCTGAGAATTCGTTGCCGGCCTCCGCCTCGAGCAGGGCCGGGTCCTGGCGCCGGTGCAGGAAGTCCTCGTAGGCGACCCGCGCCGCCTGCTGCTCGACGACCTCGCCTTCTTGCCAGCGATCGCCGACGCGCATCGCGAACCGGCTGATGCTCGCGCCCGACGGCAACGTGATGCGAAAACGCCCCTCGCGCGTGCGGTTCTCCGGGTTGCGGAAGGTGAGGTGCAGCTCCGTGAACGCGAGCGGATCGTCGACGACCGCCTGTGCGGACAGCGACACCAGCTCGAGGCCGGAGCCGTCGGAGGCGGTCAGGCTCAGCGGCGCCTCGGGCGTGGCGACGGCGGACTGACCGGGCATCGGAGTTTTTGGCGCGAGCACCTGCGCCGAGGTCGGCGCGTGAGGCCAGGAGACGCCGAGCGAAACGCCGAGCGCCCCCAGCACGAGTGACTGCGCGCGGCGTCCCATGCGCGGGCGGGCAGTCGAGCGGCGAACCGAATGTGAGACGGGCCTGCGAGCGGGGTGTTTTGGGCTCATGCCCGCTCTACACGCACGAGCTGGCGATTCGATCTTCAATGACGCGCGATTGATTGGCCCCGCATGTGCGTCATGTGGGAGGGCGCGCGCCGCTACCGCGCGAGGTACGCCGATACGTTGGCCGCCGCCATGCGCCGACACGCCAACTGCAGCGCCCGTGCAGACGGCGACGGTGGCTCGGACGCCGCAGCGAGCAAGCCGAGCGCGATGATGGCGACGCCCCAACCGGCCGGCTCGCGCCGTCGCGGCGGCGGTTGGCCCTCACCGTCCGTGCGGCGCGCCGCCAGCTCCGTCTGGGCGCGGCTCTCGATCGCGCTCCACACGCGCGGATCGACGGTGCGCGCGGGCAAGGCGCCCGCGAGCTGCGCCGCCAGCGCGCGCGCGTCGGCCTCGGCCTGCGCGCAGCCAGCGTGCGGGCCGCATACGTCCAGATGCCCAGCGCAGGCGGCGCGCTCCGACTCGTCGAGCGCGTCGAGCACGAACGCGGCCACCAGCTCTTTGAATGCTTTGCAGTCCATGTCTAGTCCTCGGGCCCAAGCAACTTGGCCAGCTTCGCCATCGCCAGCTTCACGCGCATCTTCACCGTGCCCAGCGGATTGCCGGTCTTGGCAGCGATCTCGCTCTGGCTCAACCCCTCGAAGTAAGCAAGCGCGATGGTTTGCCGCTGCTCCACGGGCAGCTGGGCCAGCGCCGCCGCCACGCGCACCTCGTCGCGCCGGCGCTCGACCTCGTCGCACGGCAGGATCTCGGGCGGCGGGATCAAGGCGCCCGATGCCGCCTCGACCGCGCGCGACGACGTGCCCGTCGAGCGCAACCGATCGATCGCGCGGCTGCGCGCGATGGTGACCACCCACGCCGCCACGCCGCCGCGCCGATCATCGAACTGCCGCGCGCGCCGCCAGATCTCGAGAAAGGCCTCCTGGACCACATCCTCGGCCTCGGGTTCGTTGCGCAGCACGCGCATCGCGATCGCCATCGCGCGCCCCGCGTGCTCGTCGTAAAGAACGCGCAGCGCCGCCATGTCACCGTCGGCGACGCGCGCAAGCAGCTCGCGGTCGTGCTGCCGATCCGAAGCATCTTGCGCGCTCGGCGCTCCCTTGCGCGCTGACAACCAACTCAAGGCCGGCGGAATATGTTCTCGGGAGATCACCCCCGCAAGCTGGACCGATGCAGCAAACATCGACGGATCTACGGTCGAGGCGCTGATCTGGACGTGTCCCTCGCGCCGATGCGCCCGCGTGCGTGCTTGTGCTTCGCGTGAACGTCGCTAAATTTGCGCCGTGCGACTTGTCGGCGGAGGTCAGCTCGAGTTCAAGACGTTCGTCAAACGCGTCTATCAGAAGTTCACCGATCACTCGGTCTCGGACACGGCGGCGTCACTCAGCTACTACTTCATCTTTTCGCTGTTCCCGTTCTTGCTCTTTCTCACGACCCTGACCGCCTACTTGCCGATCAAGAGCTCGATCGACGGGCTGATCGATCGCGTTCGGCCGGTGTTGCCGTCCGAGGCGGTCGACCTGATCCGGCAGAACCTCGTCGATCTGGTTGCGCAACCGCGGCCGCGGATCGTGACCATCACCCTGCTGTTCACGTTGTACAGCGCTTCACGCGGCATCGATGCCGTTCGCAAGGGCCTCAACCTGGCGTACGACGTCACGGAGGCGCGCCCGTGGTGGCGAACCGAGCTGCTGGCCTTCGGCGCCACGATCGGTGGCGCGCTGCTGCTTCTGTTCGGTGTCGCCGGCTTGGTCGCCGGCGGCGACGCCGGCTCCTGGATCGCGCGCCACCTGGGGATCGAAAGCGCCTATCTCCTCACGTGGCACTGGCTGCGCTGGCCGGTGACCGCAGCCGCGGCGATGTTGAGCGCGGCGATGAGCTACTACTTCCTGCCCAACGTCGAGCAGAGGTTCAAATACATCACCCCCGGCTCGGTGTTTGGGACGCTGGGATGGTTGGCTGCGTCATACGGCTTCAGCGTCTACGTCGGCCACTTCGGCAAGTACAACGTGACCTACGGATCGATCGGCGGCGTGATCATCCTCATGACCTGGTTCTATATATCCGGCTTCATTTTCCTGATGGGCGGCGAGATCAACGCGGTCCTCGAGCACGCGTCCGAAAGCGGCAAGGCGCCCGGCGCCCACGCCGAGGGCGAAGCCGCGCCGCCTCCCGACCAGCGCCCGAGCGCGATGCCGGTCGGCGCCGCCGTCAGCGCAGACGCCGCCGAGCGCGCGAACGCCGGCGAGCCCGCGACCACCCAGAGCCGGTGAACGTCCGCTGACCGCCGCTCGAGCGCACCGCGGCGGCAAGCCGCGCGCGAGAGGTCGCGTTTCTTGACACGGCACATTTGTTCCGTACCATACGTATGTTCAGTACAGCAGCCAGCAGGGACGCCAGCAGGTACGCCAGCAGGTACGCCAGCAGGTACGCCAGCAGGTACGGAGGTTGACCACGATGGGATCGCTTACGTTGATTCGAGACGAGCCGCAGGGGGTTCTCACGGACCGCCAGCGCGAGATTCTGGATTTCATCACACGGTCCATTCGCGAGCGCGGCTATCCGCCGACCTTGCGCGAGATCGGACTGCACTTCGGAATCAAATCGACGAACGGCGTGAACGATCACCTGCGCGCGCTCGAGAAAAAAGGGCACCTGCAGCGCGAGGATCTGAAATCCCGCGCGCTGCGGCCGGTCACGGCCGAGGCCAGCCGCGGGCGCGGCGCCGACAAGCACGCCGCGACGGCTGCCGCCGCCGACGTCGTCGAGATCCCGATCCTCGGGCGCGTGGCCGCCGGTTTGCCGCTGCTGGCCGTCGAGAACGTGCAGGACACGGTCCACGTCGATCGCTTCTTCATCGGCCAGACGCGCGAGGTCTTCGCGCTGCGCGTGAAGGGTGATTCCATGATCGAGGACGGCATCCACGACGGCGACTACATCTTCGTGCGCAAGCAGCTGCAGGCGAACCGCGGCGACACCGTGGTGGCGATGATCGGCGATGAGGCGACGGTGAAGCGCTATTATCCCGAAGGCGACACCATCCGCTTCCAGCCGGCCAACTCGACCATGCAGCCGATCGTGGTCAAGAAGCGCGAATTCAAGAGCGTGAACCTGATCGGTGTGGTGGTCGGCGTCTATCGCAAGATGACCTGAGACCCATCAAGCTCGGAACCCTCAGAAGGGTTCCGAACCTCCTCGCCAGCGTGACCGGCGTTCCGCGGTGGCCGCGCCGGGCATGCTAGGCTTCCCCTGAACCATGCCGTTGGCCAGAGAGACTCGCCTGCGCGGGCATCTTGGCCGCGGCGTGCTGATATCGATCTGGCTCCACGCGCAGATCTTCGTCCCGCTGCTGGTCCTGATCTTCATCTACGCCGCGCGCGAAGAGGCGCAGCGGGCCGAAGAAGTCGACGTCGCCTTCCGCGACGCCAGCGCCGAGGAGTTGCCTCCCGACCTGCCGGCGGTCGACGACACGCCGCCACCGCGGGCGACGCCGGAGACGCCCGAAGAGGTGCGAAAGCGCGAGGAAAAGAAGAAGAAGAAAGACAAGAAGCCGGTCAAGCTCGCCGAGAAACAGCCCGAGCCGCCCAAGCAGAAGCCCGAGCCCGATGTGCGGGCGCCGCAGCTGCCACCGCCGCCCGCGCCGAAGCCGCCGGACGTTCCCAAGCCGCAGGAGAAGTCGCACCAGAAGATGGTCGACCTCGACAACGACAAGGAGGTCGAGCCGCCGCCTGACGCGAAGTTTCTGGCGCAGAAGAACAATCGCGCCCAGGTCGAGAGCCGCGCGACCGACACCAATCTCCAGAAGGCGCAAAAGGGAACGCAGGGCTCGGAGGCGCCGTCCGACCGTCAGGACACCGAGGTGGGCGACGACAAGGCGAAGATCTCGGAGCTCGACGATCAGAAGTCGGCGCTGGGGCGCAAGGCGCCGGACGTCACCCCGCACACCGATCCGGAGGTGTCGCAGCCCGAGCCGACGCCGGAGAAGCCAAAGTCGCTGCTGGCGTTGCGCGATGCGCCTCGCCGCGAGCACGAGCTGACGCCCGAGACCGCCGATCCCTCGCTGCCGCGCACGGCGGACGGAACGATCGCGATGCCGAACGACCGGGCCGTGAAGGGCGAGCGCGCCGACGCCGACCACCTGCCGCGCGGCAAGCGCATGAAGCTGGCGCTGACCGGGAAGGACTACGAGTACCTGTTCGGCGCCGACGCCGCGGCGGAGCGGCGCCTGGCGCAGACCGAGCGGTCGAAAAAGGTCGGCCGGTTCCAGCAGCGCATCGGCCGCGTGCAGTCGTCGCTGGAGAACTTCATCCCCGAGGTGAAGCCCGGCAACCAGACGGCCCTGAACACGCGCGCGGCGCCGTTCGCCGCGTTCATCGCGCGCATGCACCGGAGCATCCACAAGCTGTGGGGCTTCGGCATGCTGGAGGAGTGGGACGAGAAGTCGGGCAGCAACCCGTTCAACAACCCCAACCTGCTCACGACGCTGGAGATTCGCCTCAACGCCGACGGCACCGTGGACAAGGTCACGGTCGTGAAGACCTCGGGCTACATGCCCTATGACGCCGCCGCGATCGACGTCGCGTTCAGCGCCGGTCCCTATCCCGAGCCGCCGCGCGAGATCCGATCGAAGAACGGAAAGATCTACCTGCACTGGCGCTTCTATCGCGACGCGCGCCAGTGTGCGACGTCGGGGGTCGATCCCTTCATCCTCGACAACCCGCCCGCCGACGGCGACACCGTGGGCGGAGCAAGCGAGCGCCCGTCGGTGCCGTCGGCATCGCCGCGCTCGGCGGCGGCTTCCGCGGCCGCGAGCCAGGGCCTGAACCTGGGTGAGGGGCCGCGCCGCCTGGAGCGCAACCCCGGCGACGGCGAACGCGGAGCGCGCGTGTCGGCCGTCGCCACCGAGGAAGCGCCCGCGGAACCGTTGCCGCCACAGCCGGCGAATTTGCCACCGCGCGCCGACAACCCCGCGGCGCGCCTGCTGGCTCAGAGCTGGTTCGCGGCGTTCGCTCGCGGTGACGTGAGCGCGATGGTGGGCCCCGCCGTCTTTCCGTTCCGATCGAGCAACGGCACCGCCGCCAGCAAGCGCAGCGAGCTCCAGACGATGCTCCGCGGCCTGGTGGACGAGGGGACCGCCGGCTCGCGTGCCGTCAGCTCCGTGCAGCTGGTCACAGCCGCCGGATTGCGCGGCATGATCGGGCGGTTGCCGCAGGGGCTCGACGACGGGTCCGGGGCGCTGTTCGCGATCGGACGCGCGGGCAGCGACACCCTGATCTTGATCCTGAGCTCGAAGCCCGACGGCTGGAAGGTCGCCGGCCTGGTGCGGCGCTGAGTCGCCTCAGCGCAGCTCGTACTGAGCCACGTGACGCAGGTTGAGGAAGTTGATGGTGAAGTGCGCCACCACCGCGCCCGTGAGATCGCCGGTCCACAGATAGAGCGCGCCGAACACCAGCCCGGCGAAGAACGACGAGATCGTCCACGGCAGGTGGCGCGCGCGTGGCCCGATGTGCAGGAGCGCAAACACCGCGCTCGAGCCGACCAGCCCCAGCACCGGGATGAGGGCGCCGCGAAAGAACATCTCCTCGCCGATGGACGAAGCGGCGGCCAGCACCACGATCTCGGGCGCGCCCAGCGGGCTCAGCAGCGCGCGAAAGTCCCGATGCAGCGCGCGTGCCCACTCGAACCGGAAAAAAGCCAGCCGCGACGCGAAGACCATCGCCAGCCCGAACGCCAGCCCGAGCGTGATGCCGGTGAACACCCAGGGGTCGCTGCGACCCGGCAGCTGCCAGAGCGTCGTCTGTCCGCGTAGCGTCGTCCAGCCCAGCGCGGCTGCTCCGAGGCCGAGGTAGAGCACCATCACCAGCGCCGGGCGGGACCAGCTTGCTCCGCGCGAGATCATTCCGTTCGGCATACTACCTGCCCCTTCGGCAGCTGTCGGACGGATCTTGGTGGCAGTGCTTGTCCCACATGTAAGTAGCCGATTCTAAAAGAATTTTTTGTCCCCGGTTTTCAGAAGAATCCACCCCGCCGGCATGGTAAACGTCTGTCCGCGATGGCGGTCCCGGCGCTTCGAACCCGTCGTAGTATGTCGCGCAGCCCCCTCACGAGCAGCATGGAACGTGAGGTCGGGCTGCAGAAGCTGCTGTCCACGCGCATCTGCGATCTCGACCTGCGGCCGGAGGGGACGCTGGCCGAATGCGTGGAGCAAGTCATCGGTGAGCTGCGCGCGCGCGGCATCACATTCGTGCCTGCGTACTACCTGGGCGAGGACGATTTCTGGACCGCCGACCGCGCCGTCAGCGTCAACATCCCCTGGTACCTGGCGAACCCGACCCTCTGGCGGCTGGTGAACGATCACCTGTTCGAGTACTCGCGCGAGGAGGTGCTGATGTACCTCCGACACGAGGCCGGGCACGCGATCAACTACGCGTTCGAGCTGTGGCGGCGGCGCGACTGGACGCAGACCTTCGGCGATTTTCGCCGCCAGTATCGCGACGTCTACAACCCCAACCCGTGGAGCCGTGACTACGTCCGCTACCTGCATCGGGCAGGCATGTACCACTACGCGCAGAAACATCCCGACGAAGATTGGGCCGAGACGTTCGCCGTGTGGCTGGATCCCGACACCCATTGGCGGCGCCGCTACCGCGACTGGCAGGTCGCGTTCGCCAAGCTCGAGTACGTCGACCGCATCATCGAACTGGAGGGAGCCTGTCGCGGGTCGCCGAGCAACGTCCGTCTGGGCCTGCGCGTGCCGTACACGGACATGCGCGAGACCGTCGCCGAGTATTTCGACATCGGCGACGTCGTCGACAAGGAGCTGCTCGAGTACCGCAAGGACCTGCAGGACATCTTCGTCCGCCGTCCGCCGCGCGCCCGCCGCGCCAGCGCGGCCAGCCGCACGCACACCGCCAACGCGCAGTCGGCCGCGCGCTTCATCCAGCAGCACCAGCAGATCCTGGTCGACCGGCTCTCGCGCTGGATCGGCGACTCCGACAAGCGCGTGATCCTCCGTTTTCTGCGCCAGCTGCAGGCGCTGTGCACCCACGAGCACCTGATGGTGCCCGACAGCCGCCGCACCGAGAAGCTCGTCGAGCTCACCGTCGTCGCGACCTGGCACATCGTCGACGGAATCCACCGACTGAGCTGATCGCGGCACCGGCGCCGTTCCCGCGTTGACACCAACCTCGCCAGCCCATATAAGACGCGAGTTTCCCCAGCGAGGATGGCGGAACTTGGTAGACGCACT
>CAZNCQ010000042.1:24504-34195 GCA_964571275.1 uncultured Myxococcales bacterium | reverse complement strand
CGTCGTCGAGGATGCCGTGGAAGCGCACGTAGCCGAAGCCGGCCTGGTCGTGGCCCTTTTTCAACGCCGCCTGGATGTTGCGCCCGTAGGCGGTGGTCAGCACGGTGTTGGCGTGATCGGCGGCGACGACCTTCTCGTAGAAGCGGTTCCAGGCCTGGCCCTTCTGACCCGCGTCGACGACCAGGTGCGACGCCGGCGTTCCGGTCGTCGTGAAGGGCGACGTCCCGGTGCAGGCGACGCCCGGCGCGCCGCCCGCGCCACCCGCCCCCGTGATCGCGCCGCCGGCGCCGGTCTGGCCGCCGCTCGCGCCGCTGTTGCCAGCGCCGCCGCTGCTCCCGCCCGTACCGCTCGCGCCGCCGGTTCCGCCGCCGGTGTTTCCACCTGACGAGCCGGTCGTGCCGCCGGTGGCGATGTTGCCCTCGCCGCCGCTGCCACCGCTCATCGTGCTCTTGGCTCCGCATCCCCCCGCGGTCAGACCGAGCGCCAGGGCCATGGATCCGAACGCGCGAGCTCTGTTTGACGTCATCCGATCACCTCGGGTAGCGGGTGGGAGCCAATGGGTGTGCGAGCCGGAACCGGCCGGTCAATCGCCGTGGCAGCTGACCATGTACATGTGCGAGTGCAGCGGATCGCCGCTCATGCTCGACGTCACCGTCACCGACCCGCCGCCCTTGAGCGTGGCGAGATCGGCGACCGTGAGAACGGCCGTGTGGAAGTGCCCGCCCGAGCCCGCGGGGTACCCCGTCGTGAGCTCGGTCTGATCGGTGGTCGCCGACAACGCCGAGAGCGCCACGTTGAGAATATGCGTGTGCATGGTGCTGTCGGGGAGCTGCACGGTCACCAGCGGGTCGGCGCACAGCATGCCGGTATCGGCCGGCCCGGTGTCGGTATGCGCGTCGGTGCTGCCGCCGGCGCCCGTGCTGCCGCCGCTGCCCGTGCTGCCGCCCGTGCCGCTATTGCTGGTGCTGCTGCACCCCGCGGCCACGGTGGCGCCGCCGATCAGGGTGAAGGTCAGCTTCAAGAAGTCCTTGCGGTTCATCGCGTGCGAATCCATGCGCGTGGCCTCCGGGCGTTGGTCTACGAACCTGTGTCTTATCGCAGTTGCGCCCCGGCGAAAAATCGGCTCGTCAACGTGCCGGGCAAGCCCGCGCGCCACCGTCCTCGCGGTCCCAGTCTTCGAGGAAGCGGCGAATCCGGTCCCCCTGCGCGCGCCCCTCGGGCGTGGAGACGTCCAGCTCGGCGCGCAGCGCCTCGAGGATCGCGCGCCGATCCACCCGGCTCAAGGTGTCGTCGCACGCGATGTCCTCCAGGTGGCGCGGCAGGTCAGCGCCGCTGCGCGCGACGTCCTCGGCGTGAGCGCGTCCGGCCATGCGAACGCGCATCTCGCGCGTCGCCGTCAAGAAACGAGCCTTTTGAAAACGGTAGGGATCCTGGTGTGCGATCCGCATCAGCTCGTCGGTGATGTCCAGCGTGCCGTGCACGCTGAGCAAGGTCACCGGCGCGTTGGTGAAGCAGGGATTCGGGTAGTAGCAGATCTCGCGCGGATCCGGCCGGAAACGCGAAAACGTCGTGCTGGGCATCAGCGTCTCGTTGGCGATGGGATCCGCTGGAAAACCGGTCGGATCAGCGCCGGTCGGATCAGCGCCTCGGCGGCGCCCCAGGCCACGCAACATGTCCTCGACGGTCGGCACGTCCGGGCGTAGTCCCGGCCGCGGCGAGATAGACGGCAAAATGGGCAGAAACCTGATGCCCGCGATGTGTCGATCGCGAAAGCGCACCGCTCCGTCGCGGGCCACGCGCGCGGTGAATCCGCTTGCTTCATAGATCAGATCGCCGCTGCCGTCGGACGCGCGCCGCAGCTGATACTCGTCGAGCGGCGCCGCCTTCGGGGGCCCCGGCAGCGACAGCAGCGAACGCGGAGCCGGCGGGGCGCTCAACGACGGCGAGGACGATGACGGCAAAAGCGATGACGGCGCGGGCAATGACGGTGGCCCCGCGTCCGGGATCGCCGCGGGCTCGCCCCGGGCTGCCCGCGCCGCAATGACCGCCGCCCCGAGACTCACCACCCAGGCCGAAAGAGCGGGCCTCATCGCGACCCGGCGCATCGTCGTTCGAGCTCGCACCGATTCATTGCTCTTCCCACCGAGGGACCACCTGCCCCATACTGGAGATGCCCGAAACCTTAGGAAAGGCAGCGACGCAGTAATGCTAGCGCGTCGCGAGACGCAACACCTGCGGCAAAGTGGGGCAACGTGCGGCAAGGTGCGGCTACGTGCGGACCGCTCGGTAGGCAGCTCCAGTTCGTCGCGGAGTCAACCGATACGACTCGAGCGAAAGCGCAATCCTTCTTGGAGGTTACCCATGGGGAAGATTCGTCGCGGCAGGTCGATGTCCTGGAATGAGGTTCCCGTTCGCGTAGGTGCGTTCACCGTCTTGGCTGCCCTGCAGCTCGCGTCTTGCGCAACCACTGACCAAGCCGCATCACCGCCCGCGACGGCGCCCGCGCCAACAACCCAGCGAGCGGCATCCCCGTCGGGCG
This sequence comes from uncultured Myxococcales bacterium, assembly GCA_964571275.1. Lineage (GTDB taxonomy): Bacteria > Myxococcota_A > Polyangia > Fen-1088 > Fen-1088 > DASRQZ01. The sequence goes on along the minus strand of CAZNCQ010000042.1, from coordinate 31,656 downwards.
CGCCCGCGGCAGAAGCGGCGCCCGTGGGCTCGCTCTACGATCGCCTCGGCGGCAAGCCGGCGATCACCGCGGTCGTCGACGAGTTCGTCGCGCGCGTCGCCGCGGACAAGCGCATCAACCTGCGCTTCATCAACACCGACATCCCGCAGCTCAAGGTCTACCTCGTCGACTTCATCTGCGTCGCCACGGGCGGCCCCTGCAAGTACGAGGGCCGCGACATGCACAGCGCGCACGCCGGCATGCAGCTGGTCGACGAGGAGTTCACCGCGCTCGTCGAGGCCTTGGCGGGCGGCCTCGACAAGTACAAGGTCGGCAAGCGCGAACAGAACGAGATCCTGGGCGCGCTCGGCCCGCTCAAGGGCGAGATCGTCGACCCGCCGCCCCCCGAGGCGCAGGCCCACGATCCGGCGATGGAGAAGGTCGCCGCCGAACAAGCCGCGGCGCTGCGCGAGGCGGGGCGCGGACACGCCGCCGATCTGCTCGAGGGCGCGACGCGCGCGCGCGTGCGCGGCCAGCGTAACTACGCCGAGATCCTGTTCAGCGCTGCCGAGCGCGAGTCAGGCCGGCCGGCGATCACCGAGCTCGGCTCGTTCTTCCGAGCCGGCAGCCCCGAGCGCATCACCACGGCGCTGACCACGCTGCCCAAGGACACGCCCGCCCAGCCGAAGGCCGCCGTCGGCAGCTCGGACGCCGACGAGCCCGATGCGGTTCCACAGCGCGGCTCGCTGTCCGGCTCGCTCCGCGCCGCGGGCGCGGCAGACCTGCCGATCACCGTCATCACGCTGACCCCGACCAAGGGCAAGTACAAGGCGCGGCACGCCAAGCACCGCATCATCGAGCAGCGCAATCGGGAGTTCGCTCCCCGCGTCATGGTCGTTCCGGTCGGATCGACGGTGACCTTCCCCAACTTCGACCCGGTGTTTCACAACGTCTTCTCGCTGTCGCCCTCGCGCGCGTTCGATCTCGGCATCTACAAAGACGGTGAAACGCGCGAAATCACGTTCAACAAAGAAGGCGTGATTGAAGTCGGGTGCAATTTGCACGCGAACATGGCGGCAACGCTGATTGTCGTGAGCGCGCCTCATTACGTCATTACCAACGCCAAGGGTCAATTCAGCTTCAAGAGCCTGGCGCTGGGCGATTACCAGCTGAAAGCCTGGACCGAAGCCAGCGCAGAGCCATTGACGAAGATTGTTCACGTGAAGGCGGGCACAAACAACGTTACAATCGATGTGGCTACCCGAACCAGTAGTAGGTTGGCGCGCTCGGACAAGTTCGGAGTACCACGTGGGAAGGTACCGTTCTAGTATCGCACTCGCAGGCAGCGGCCTGCTCATCTCGATCTTTCTGATCGCCAAGGGACCGGCCCTCAGCGACAAGGGCACCGCTCCGTTGCGGGCAGCCGCGGAGACGCTCGACCTGAAACAGCGCGAGCTGGCCGCCGCCGTCGAGGCGCGCGCCACCACGCTCGCGCAGCTGCCGCGCCTGGCGTGGGCGGTCGCCACCGACGAGGAGACGGTGCGCGATCTGACCACCGATGAGCTCGGCTTCCGCACGCAGCCCGGCGAGGTCATCGCGCTCGCGCAGATCGACAAGAAGTCCGGGCAGGTCATCACGTTGTTGCACGCGCCCGCGGCGGCCGTGCTGGGGACGCCGCTGATCGCGCCCGGCGCGCACCCCATCGTCCTCGGCGGCGAGGTGCTGATGGCGTGGGTGGTGAGCGTCGAGCCGCGGGAGCGCGCCGACGCCGTCGGCGGCGCGCTGGTCGTGGCGCGCCGGCTGGATGTCACCGGAGCCGCCGACCAGCTAATCCGGGCCGGGGTCGCCGCGCGCATCATCGCGCCCGACGGCTCGGCGACGCTGACCGAGGTGCCGGCGCTCGCGCGCCAGCCCGAGACCATGCTGCCCATCGGCGCGTCGGGCATGCGCATCGCGGGGCGCCTGCCGGGGCGCAAGAGCGGCGTGTGGGTCGGGCTCGGCCTGTTCGTGCTGCTGATCTGGGGCGGCGCTGCGGCAGTCGCGGCGCGCCACGGGACGCTGCGCCCGCGCCTGCCGCTGCCGCTGCCGCTGCGGATCAAGAACGGCGTCGGGCCCGGAAACCTGCTGCCCGACACCACGCCGGTGCTGGATCTGGTGATCGCCGAGCGCAACATCAACGCATCGTCGAACGGCTTCCACGCGAACCACGCCAACGGCGTCAACGGCGCCGCGGTCGCGCCCGTGGTCGAGATCGTCTCAGGCCCGGTCGCGGTCGGCGTGCCGCACACCGAGGCGATCCCGGCGTCGAAGGCCGACTACCCGGCGCTGTTCCGTGAGTTCATGGACCTGCGCAAGCGTTGCGGTGACCGGAGCAAGGCTCCGTCGTACGACGAGTTCTTCAAGCTCTTGCACAAGCGGCGCAAGGAGATGCTCGAGACTCATTCCGCCAGCGAGGTCATGTTCCAGATCGTCTTCATCGACGGCCGCGCCGTGGTGCGCGCCAAAGGGGTGCACTAGCAGGGCGGCAGCAACCGCGCCGCCGCGGCGTCGAGATCCGGCAGGATCGCGTCGGCGCCTTCGAAGGATTCGCCCGCGGTCAGCCCCGACGGGATCACCCAGCAGGCGATGCCGGCCGCGCGCGCCGCCTGCAGGCCGCGGCGTGAGTCTTCAATCACCAGGCACTGCGCCGCCGTCAGGCCGAGGCGCTCGAGCGCGCACAGGTATGGCTCGGGGTCGGGCTTGCTGTTGCGATAGCAGTCGCGCGTGAGCACGACGTCGAAGTACGGCAAGAGCCCCGTGCCCGCGTGCGTGCGCGCGAACGGCTCGGGCTCGGCGCTGGTGACGATCGCCAGCCGATACCGCCGCGCCAGCGCCGCGACGATCTCGAGCGCGCGCGGCATCCGCACCGAAGCGCCCGCCGCGGCGACCAGCTCGACGTAGCGGCGGTCGCGCGCGAGGCGCAGCGCGCGGATCGCGGCGGCGCCGTGACCGAGCTCTTGGGCCAGATGCCAGGCGCCGCGCCCCGTGCGCAGGAACAGCTCGAGGTACGCGGTCTCGTCCAGCGTCACGCCGATCGTCGCCAGGATCTCGCGGTTGGCGCGGAAATAGAGCGCCTCCGTGTCGACGAGCACGCCGTCGTTGTCGAAGAGGATCGCCGCGGGAGACATCGCCTGCATCATATCGCCGTCGTCATATCGCCGTCGTCGCCAGGTCGTCGCTCTGGGGCTCCTCAACGAGCGTGGCGCCCGATATGATGGTCGCGCCGTCGCTGTGACCGCAAGGAGACGAACATGAATGGCAGATTCAAGACGCGCGTCGGCGCGGGCGCGATCGGCGCGCTGATCCTCGCGGCGGCCGGCGGCCTCGGCTACGCGGCCGGCGTGGCGAGGGGTAAGCCGGCGCTGATCTGGGAGATGAACGAGCTCGCGTGGGAGCCCTACGCGCCCGGCGCCGCGCTCCAGGTCGCGAAGCTCTGGGGCGATCGGGCCAAAGGCGGCGACTACGGCATCCTGCTCAAGCTCCCGGCGGGGTACGTCGCCGGCATGCACAGCCACAGCGCCGACTCCGAGGCGGTGCTGGTGCAAGGGACCTGGGTTCACACCGTCGACGGCGATCCGACGTCGAACCGCGACCTCGTGCCGGGCGCGTTCGTGTTCCAGCCCGGCAAGCAGAACCACGACGACCTCTGCAAGGGCAAGGTCGAGTGCATCGTGTTCGTTCACCAGCGCGGCAGGGGCGACTTCCTGTCCGCGCGGTCGCCGGTCGCTCAGCGGCCGTCGTTGCCGTCGCCGATGCGATCCTTGACCAGACGCGAATAGATGAGCTGGCCCAGGCTGTCGACCATCATCTTCTCGACGACGCGCTCGATGGTCAGCCGTTGCTCGGCGTTCTCGTAGACGAAGCGGATGCCCATGCCCAGCTCGTGACCGGCGGCGATTCCGGGCGGCAGCGGCTCACCTTCGCGCACGATCCAGCGCACCTCGCCGCGAAACGCGAGCGGCGCCGCCTGCGCCGGCAGCTGCAGCTTGAACAGGAAGACCGTGCCGATGTCGAGCGGCTTGTCGGTCTTGATGAACGTGCCGCCCTTCGAGATGTTCTTCGTGTAGTCGTAGAAGAACGTGTTCAGGCGTTTGTACTCGACGCGCAGCTCGATCGGGGCACGCAGCTCGCGCCGGCGCTCGCTCTCTTCGACGGTCATCGGTCGCCCGAGCTCCACCACGATTTGGCTCCCGGCGCCGACGTTGACGTATCCTCACGCGAAGGAAACAACGAATCACCATGTTAGGGCGCGCGATCTCCACCGTCAATCAACGCTTCGGGTGCAGAGCCGTGATCTGGGGCGCGATCCTGGCTGCGCTTGCGCTGTTGCTCGATTTCGTTCCGCTCTTCGATCTCCTCGGGTACGACTTTTCCTTCGCGGTCGGGCTTTGCACGGCGCTGGCGGCAGTCGACATCGGACAGGGAGCCGTCGCGGCGGCGCGCGCCAGCCAGGAGCGCGAAGGCGAACCCGCGCCAGATCTCTGGCGCCTGACCGGGCGCGCGCTCGCGGGCGGCCTCGGCGTGCTCATCGCGCCGTTGCTGCTGTCGGGGCTCGACATGGTCCGCGTACGCAACTGTAACGTGCCCGCGGGGCTTGGCTTCTACGCGCTCTTGCCTGTCGGGACGGCGCTCTTCGCCGCGCCGGCCGGCGTGCTGGCGGGCCTCTGCTTCACGCGCCGGGGGCGGCTGGTGGCGTTCCTGCTGCCGGCGGTGTCGGTGCTATGGACACTTGCGCGCCTCTATGAGGACCCGGCGGTCTTCGCCTTCGATCCCTTCGGCGGCTACTTCCCCGGCCCGATCTACGACGAAGCGTTGCGCCCACCTCTGCGCCTGCTTCTCTACCGGGTGGCGAACCTGGTCTGGATCGCCAGCGCGCTCACCTTCGCCGCGGCGGCGCTCGGGCGCGGCCGCGATCCGCGCGCGTGGCGGCGGCCGCAGCTGGGCATCGCGACCGCGTTGCTCGCTGCCGGGATCGCGCTCTTCGCATCGGGCGGCCGGCTCGGCTTTCACATCCAGCGCTCGGACCTGGCGCGGGCGCTGCCCGGCGAGCGGCAGACGACGCACTTCGTGCTGCACTATGATCCCGCGGAAGGCTATGCGCCGATCGACCTCGCGCTCATGCTCGAGGATCTCGAGTTCCGCTACGATCAGCTGCACCAGCGCCTCGGCGCCGAGCCGAGGGGCGCGATCACCGTCTGGGAGTTTCCGAGCGCCGAATCGAAGAAGGCGCTGGTCGGCGCGGGCAACACGCTGTTCGCGCGCCCGTGGACGCGCGAGATCTTCGTGCAGGGCGATCGCTTCCCGTCGGTGCGGCTGCGCCACGAGATGGCGCACGTCTTCGCGGGCGCGTTCGGCGATCCGCTGTTCGGCGTTTCGCTGGCCTGGCGCTGGCACGGGCCGGTGCCGCTGCCGACCCTGGCGAGCGGCCTGGTCGAGGGGATCGCCGAGGCCGCCGACGCCGGCGCCGATGGCGAGGAATCGACGATCCACCAAGAAGCGGCGGCGATGATCGCCGCCGGCAACGCGCCGCCGCTGGAGTCGGTCATGGGCGCGGGGTTCTCCGCTCAGTCGGGCGCGCGCGCCTACACCATCGCCGGCTCGTTCTGTCGCTTTCTGCTCGAGATGCGCGGCGCGGCCGCGATGCAGCGGCTCTATCGATCGGCGGGTGATTTCATCGCCGCGTACGGGACGCCGCTGGCGACGCTGGAGGCGCAGTGGCGCGACTACCTCGCCCACCAGCCGCTCGACGCGCAGGACCGCGCGCGTGCGAGCGAGCAGTTCCGCCGCCCGGCGATCTTCAAGAAGGTGTGCGCGCGTGAGCTGGCGGCGCGCGCCTCGCAAGCGCGCCTGCTGATGCCGACCGCGCCCGAGCGCGCGGTGGCGCTGCTGGAACAGACCTGCGCCGACGATCCGCACGAGCCGACCTATCGGCTGGCGCTCGGCGAAGCGTGGGCGGCGACCGGGCAGCTCCCGCGCGCGCTCGAGATCACCACCCAGCTCTCCGCCGACGGCGACCTGACGGTGCCGATGCGCGCGCGCGTGGCCAGCCTCGCGGGCACGCTCTACTTCCTGTCGGGCGACTACGCCAACGCCGAGGCGGCCGAGCAGCGCGTGCTGAAGCTCGCGCCCGACGAGGGGGAGAGGCGCCTCGGCTATTCGCGGCTGCGCGCGCTCGCGCAGCCGAACGCACGTCAGACGCTGGGGCGAGCGTTGTACGGCGATCGCGCCGGCGTCGCCGGCGATCCGGTGCTGGTCTTCTTCCTGATCAACGAGTTCGCGCGCCTCTACCCGCGCGAACGGCTGGGTCCGTATCTGATCGGGCGCCAGCTCCTGCTGCGCGACGCCGCGCGCGCGCTGCCCTATCTGCAGCGCGCCTGCGGTGACGGCGCGGGCGCGACGGCGCCGGCGGCCGACGAAGCCCTGCCGGCCGACTTCGTGCGCGAGTGCCGCCGCATGACCGCCGACGCCGCCTACCGCGTCGGGGATTTTCCGCGCGCGCGGGCGGCGGCGCAGGCGCTGATCGCGTCTACCGATCGCGAGGCGGAGCGCGCGAGCGCGCGCGACATGATCGAGCGCATCGCCTGGGCCGAACGGCAACCGCACGCGCCTTGATCGATGCGGGTGGCCCGCGTAGGCTGCCGCCCCGATGGACGCTCTGCTCTTGAAACGCCACGTCGACGCGCGCGCGCACCACGCGGACGCGCGCCGGCTGGAGACGCTGCTCGATCGCATCATCCCCCACCCCGCGCTGCACGCGCGCTTCGTCAACACGCTGGCGCGGCTCGAATACGTGGGCGTGCGCAAGATGCTGAAGAGCCGGCGCGCCGACCGACTGGACCTCGACGGGCTCCAGCACCTGCTCGATGAGGCGGTGCACGCGTTGCGCCTGAAGAAGGCGGCGGCGGCGCTCGCGGCGGCGGGTGGGGCCGCGGTGACCACGTTCTCCGACGCCGACACCCTCGCGGGGGACGCCGGCGAGGCTTATTTTCAGGCGCTCGATCGCCGCGCCGAGATGGCGCTCGCGGCCGACACCGACGGTGGCCTGCGCGAAGCCAAGTCCTGCGAAGCCAAGTCCAGCGAAGCCAAGTCCAGCGAAGCCAAGTCCAGCGAAGCCAAGTCCAGCGAAGCCGAGTC
>CAZNCQ010000042.1:0-24404 GCA_964571275.1 uncultured Myxococcales bacterium | reverse complement strand
AAGCCAAGTCCAGCGAAGCCAAGTCCAGCGAAGCCAAGTCCAGCGAAGCCGAGTCACGCGAAGCCGAGTCCAGTGACGGCGCGCGCGCGGAGGCGAACTACCTGCTCACCAGCGCCGCGATCGAGGTTCGCGCGCAGGCGTTCTACCCGGTCTACGAGCAGCGCCTGCGTGCACATGGCGCGCCGTTCTCGGTGGCTGCCATCACGAAGGACGAGGATCGCCACCTGCAAGAGATGTCGGAGCGCCTGCAGGCCCTGCTGGGCCCGGCACCGCGCGGCCTCGCCGGCGTGCTCGCCGAAGAAGAGGCGCTCTACGGGCGCTTCCTCGCGGAGCTCGCGGCGGCGGTCGAGACGACGGAGCAGACCACGGAGCAGACCACGGAGCACACGACCGTCGCTCGCGCGGAGCGTGTCGCCTAGGCGGCGACCTCAGCCGGGCGGGTCGCCCCTCGCTGAGCGCAAGACTGGACGACCGTCCAGAGCTGCGCGCAAGATAGAGTGATGGTCCGATTGGGCGTCCCGACTCCGCCGTCCGCGTCCCTGATCGTCGCCCTGCTCCTCGCGTCGTTGTCGGTCCGTCCGGCCCAGGCGCAGAGCGAGCCTCCGCCGGTGGACCCCGAGACACCGGCAGCGGCATCCGCGCCGGCGCCGCCCGCGCCCGCGCCCGCTCCCCCCGCGGCGCCCTCGACGGCGCCGCTTCCAACCGCGGCGCCGCCGCCATCGCTCGCCGCGCCCGCGCCCGCGACCGACCCGGGCGCGCTGCCGCCGCTACCACCGCCGGAAGAGCGGCCGCCGATCTACAAGCAGACCTGGTTCTGGGCGGTGGTGGCGGTCGTCGGCTTGACCGCGGCGATGATCGCCTACGGCCTGGGCACGCAGGGACCGGCGACCCCGGGCACCGACCTCGGGAACATGCGGGCCTTCTGAGATGGCAGCCATCGACAACGCTCCAGGCCGCGCACGCCCAGCTCGAACCCGCTGCGCCAGGCGGCGCGCGTTCGGCGGAATCGCCACCGTGCTGGCCGCCCTGGTGGTCGCCGCCGGCGCGGGCGCCTGCCGCGATCAGCAGTCGTTCGTGGTCGTCACGGTGGTATCGGCCGAGGACACGCCTATCACCGGCGTCGTCGACTTCCTGGTCATCGTCGGCGACGGCACCGAGACCACCCAGCTCACGTATGCCGTGCCCGCGGATCAAAGCCCGCTGACGATCACCAACACCGTCGATCCGAAGACCGGCGTCGTCGGCAAGACGTTCTCGGTCAGCTTCACCATCGGCCACAACGGCGATGCGACGTTTCAGGTCACGGCGCGCGACGCGGCCCACTGCACGATCGGCCTCGGCGCGAATCACCAGACGATCGCCCGCGGCGGCGTGGCCGCCATCGCCGTCATGCTCACGCACGCCAGCGGGCCGTGCCCCAGCGACGGCGGCGTCGACAGCGCCGGTGGCGTCGTGTTCCCCGGCTGCGATCCGGCCACGCTCACGTGCGGCGCCCAGCTGACCTGCGCCGTGAACTGCGCGGCCATGCAGGGACAGTGCGTCACCGCCGGCACGGCCGCGCCGGGCGGCCTCTGCAGCCAGCACGGCAACGGCGATTGCACACCGGGCACCCAGTGCTTCACCTATTCCGGGCCGCTGTGTAGCGTCCCGGTCTGCCTGAAGTTCTGCAAGACCAACGACGATTGCGTCACCGCGGGCAGCGGCAGCATCTGTCAAGGCAACGTCTCTTGCCCTGCCGACGGCGGCGTCGTGGCCACGGCCTATCATACCTGCACGTTCGCCTGTGACCCGCGCGGCACCGCGACCACAGGTTGCCCCTCGGGGCTCCACTGTTTCGTCGTCGACACCATGGACCAGGTCGACTGTTCCTGCACAGAGGCATCGCGCACGCAGACCGAAGGACAGCCGTGCACGCTGGGCTCCGACTGTGCTCCCGGCCTCCTGTGCGATCGCTCGACCACCAAGTGCCAGAAGGTCTGCAAGCGCACCGAGGGCGGCACCGACTGCGCCCCGGGCCAGAGCTGCACCGCGCTGACCAACGACACCGTCTACGGCGTTTGTCTGTAGTGTCCTAGCGCGGGAAGGGGACGGCCGAAGCCCTATCGGCTAAGCTCGAGCCCATGGCTCGTTTCCTTCTGCATTGGCTGATCATCGCCGTGGCGCTGGGGATCGCGGCGCGCATCGTTCCTGGGGTGCAGATCGCGTCGGGCGGCGTGCTGGTGGGCGCCGCGCTGGTGCTGGGGTTCGTGAACGCGATCGTTCGCCCGATCTTGGTCGTCCTCACGTTGCCGCTGACGATCCTGACCCTGGGTCTGTTCTACCTGGTGGTGAACGGCATCGCCTTTGGTATCGCGGCGGCGATCGTACCGGGCTTCTCGGTCGCGTCGCTCGGCTCGGCGGTGCTGGGCGCGCTGGTCGTCGCCGTCGTCTCGTCGCTGGTGTCGTGGCTCATGCGCGCCTCGCAACCCCGCGACGGCTGAGCCAACCACCCTCGCGCGGCGTTCGCGGCGGTTGGGCAGCCGTGTTACCGTCTCGTTTGACGCCGAATGAGCGATTCGACCACTAACGGCCTGCGACAGCCCGAAGCGGAGGCGGAGCTCCCGCGCCGATTCGGCGGCTTCACCCTGCTCTCGCGCATCGCGGAGGGGAGGCGTGGTGACGTCTACGCGGCGTTGCGTCCCGTCGAGGTCGATCGATTCTGCTCGCTCAAGATCTTGCCGCCGTGGACCTCAGGGCGAAAAGAGGTCGTCGGACCGCTGCGCGCCGAAGCGCCGCGCGTGGTGAAGTACGGGCACCCGAACGTGGTGCCGATCTTCGACGTCGCGACGGTCGGCGATCGCCAGGTCTTCGTCAGCGAGCTCACGGAGGGCGGCAGCCTGGACGCGCTGCTGCGCGCGCTGGCGGCGCGCCGCGAGACCTGTCCACCCACGCAGGCGGTGTTCATCGCCATGGAGGTCGCGGCCGCCGCGGCCTACCTGCGCCGCACGCTCGGGCGAACGCCCGAGACGGCGCGCGCGCCGCTCCGCCTGGTGCCGCGGTCGGTGATGCTGTCCGTCGACGGCGACGTCAAGCTGATCTTCTACGGAGCCGCGCTGGATCAGGCGCTGGCGGCGGTGTCGCCGTCGCCCCTCCGCGAGAGCGGCAGCGTGGCGCTGGGCCTGATTCGCGCGACGTCACCGGCCGCCGACGCGCAAGCGGTCGCGGTGCTGCTGGGCCAGATGCTGACCGGGCGCCTCACGGCGTCGCCCATGGGCAACACGCCGCCGCCCGCGCGCATGCCCAAGCTGCCCGAGGCGCTGGACCAGCTGGTGCGCTCGGCGCTCGCGAAGGATCCGGCGGCGCGGCCACGCGACTGCGAGGAGCTGCGATCGTCGCTGGCGGCCGTGCTGCGCGATCTATCGCCGAGCGGGCCGCCTGCGATCGGCGAGTGGGTTCGAAGCACGCTCGGCGCCGCGCGCGGCGGTGATCGCGCGCAACTGGGCGAGCTGGCCAAGCGCGCCGACAAGCTTCCCGCGGCCGGCCCGGCTGGCGACGCCGGCGGCAAGGTCATCACGCTCACGCACATGGACGACTCGGGCCGTATCTCGGCGGCCGCGCCCGGTTCGGTCTCGGCCGCGGTCGTGCGCGGCCCATCGGGCGCGATCCCCGCCGGCCCCACCGGTGACTCGCGCGCCACCACGGCGCCGGTCGATCTGGGACCGGGGACGGTGATCCCGGGGACGCGCTATCGCATCCTGTCGAAGATCGGCGAGGGCGGCATGGGCTCGGTCTACGCGGCCGAGCACGTCGATCTCGAGAAGAAGGTCGCGATCAAGGTGCTGCGCGCCGACCTGGCCCCCGACGCCGAGACCCTGCAGCAGTTCCGGCAAGAGGCGCGCGCCGCCTCGGGCATCGCCAACATCTACATCTGCGACGTCACCGATTTCGGCGAGATCTCCGACGGGCGCGTCTTCTTCGTGATGGAGTACCTCGACGGCGTCTCGCTCGCCCGCGTGCTGCGCGAGACGCCCACCCTGGAGGCCGGACGCGCGATCGCGATCCTGCGCCAGGTGGCCAAGGCGCTGGGCGCCGCGCACGAAAAAGGGATCGTCCATCTGGACGTCAAGCCCGACAACGTGATGCTGGTCCACCGCGGCAAGCGCGGCGACGCGGTCAAGGTCGTCGACTTTGGCATCGCGGGCCTGATGCACCTGTCCGGCGAGGAGCAGGAGATCGCCGGCACGCCCGAGTACGTCGCGCCCGAGCGCGCGTCGGGCCACGGCTACGACAACCGCTGCGACATCTACGGCCTGGGCGTGACCGCGTACGAGATGCTCTCGGGCTCGGTGCCGTTCCACGGCAAGAACCACCTGACGACGCTGACCATGCAAGTCAAGGAGCAGCCCGAGCCGCTGCGCCGGCGCGCGGCCGCCGTACCCGCCGAGCTCGAGGCGGTGGTCATGAACATGCTCGAGAAGGACCCGGCGTCGCGGCCCCAGACCATGGCCGCGGTCGAGGCGCTGCTGTGCGAGGCGCAGATCGCCGCCGGGCTGACCACGCCGTGGGACGACCTGGAGCTACCCGCCGTCGACGAGGCGTGGCGGCTCAAGCTCGCGAAGCGGATGCCGGCGCCGGGTGCGCGCGGCCGCAAGTTGATGCTCGCCGCCGCGACGTTCGTCGCCGTGGCCGCGGCGACCATCGCGATCCTTCTCGGCGTCCGCAAGCCCAAGATCGTGGTCAAGGAAGTGCGGGTCGAGATCACCAACACCCAGGAGGCGGCGCCGGTCGCCGCCGCGCTGGTCGAGGCCGACAAGGCAGCGCGCCGCCAGATGTACGTCGATCCCGCGGATTCGTCGGCGCTGCACTTCATTCAAACCGCCGAGCTCGAGGCATCGAAGATCGATCTGTCGCGGCCGTCGGCCGGAGCGGCGGCGCTGCGTCGCGCGTACGCGTCGGCGCTCGCGGTGATCGGCAACGAGCTCCTCAAGGCCCAGCTGCGCGATCTCGCGGTGGTGAAGTTCAAAGAGGCCCTGCTCTTCGAGCCCGACGACGCCGACCTGGCCGCCAAGGCCGAGCTCACGCCCGAGGAGCGCAAGAACCGCACGCGCGTCGCGCCGGGGACGCCGCCACCGCCACCGCCGCACGCCGACCCTGCGAAGGACGCGGCGACGCGCGTCTTCGTGGCCGCGATGGATGGCCGCGTCTCCGAGGCGCGCCTGGCGCTGCGCACGCTGGCCGAACGTGACCAGGGCGGCGTGCAGGCAGCGACGCTGGCCGACGGCCTCCGCAACCTGGCCGGCAACGATTGGTCGAAGAACGATCTCGATCGCGCGCGGCCACTTTATCAACTGATCTCCGAGCTCGACCCGCTCGACCTCGAGGCGCGTGACCGCGCGAAGCCGCCCGCGCCGGTGGCGCCTGCTCCGCCCGTCGAGGTTGCACCCACGCCGGCGCCCCCACCGACGCCGCCGGTGGCGGCCGCGCCGCCGAGGCCGAAGAAGCGCGAGACCGCCGACAACGACGCGGCTCCGCGCGATCCTGCGGCGTCGCAGAAAGCGGCGGCGGCCGGGCAGGCGGCGCTGGTGCGCGGCCGCCTCAGCGAGGCCGAGGAGGCATTCAACCGCGCCATCCGCGCCGACTCGACCAACCCGATCGCCGTCGGTGGCCTGGCCGAGGTCGCGTTCGAGCACGCGCGCTACGCCGAGGCGCTCGACTACGCGCGCCGCGCGTCGCGCCTGGCGCCGCAGTCGCCGAAGTACCTGGTCGTGCTCGGCGACGCCTACTTCAAGCTCCTCCGGTACGATGAGGCGCAGGCGACCTATCAGAAGGCGCGCGCCCTGGCGCCGAAGGACGACGGCATCAAGAGTCGGCTCGAGCGCGTGCAGGCCAAGCTCGGCGGCCAGTAGTGCGGCGCTAGCGAGCCCGCCCGGACGAAAGGAACCCGCATGTTGGCGCGCGAGCTACAGACACCCCGCGAACGGACGCTGTTCGCCGTCGCGGCGGTCTTCTCATCGATCGTCTGGCTGGCGATCCTGATCTCGATCGCCGGGTTGGTCTTCGCTCTGATCCTCGCCCTGTTCGCCCTGTTCGCCCACCGCCGGTTCATGGCGCACATCATCGGCAACGGCGTGCGCGTCGGACCGCGGCAGCTACCCGATCTGATGCGCCGGATCGAGGGAGCCGCGCACAAGCTGGGGATGGACCGCGTGCCCGAAACGTACGTGTTGCAGGCGGGCGGGCTGCGGAGCGCGTTCGCGACGAAGATCTTCAGCCGTCGCTTCATCATCATCTATTCCGATCTGCTCGAGGCGGGCGACAACGACGGCGCACCCGACAAGCCCAACGAGCTCGACTTCACGATCGGCCATGAGATGGGCCATCTGGCGGCCGGACACCTGGCGACCCGGCTGTTCCTGCTGCCGGCGCGCATCATGCCCTGGCTCGGTCCTGCCTATTCGCGCGCCTGCGAGTACACCTGCGATCGCTGCGGGCATGCGGTCACCGGTGACCTCGCGGTGTCGTCGCGCGCGCTGGCGATCCTGGCGGCCGGTCCGCGCGCCGCGCGCCGGATGGACCTGGATGCGTACGTCGATCAACGCCGCGACACCGGGCGCTTCTGGATGGCGGTTTACGAGCTCAACGCGAGCCGCCCGTTCCTGTCCAAGCGCGTGGCGGCGCTGCGTGCCTGGCAAGGACAGGGGACGTTGGAGCGCGTCGCGCGCAACCCGCTGTCGTATCCCCTGGCTCCCCTCTTCGGCTTCGCGTCGGGCGGACCGCAGTCGGCCATCTTGATCCTGGTCGTCGTCGCCGGCATCGCCGCGGCGCTGGCCGTGCCGCGCATCAAGCAACTCGGCGCCGGCCTGGGCGGACCCAGCCACGGCTTCAGGTTCGATCCCAACGACCGCTCCCTGGATCCGCTGCCACCGCTGCCCGGCGACCGCGCACCGTAGGAACATTGCGCGGTCGCGGCGCCTGCGATCGTGCAACTTGCAGGACGCGACGCGCGCCGATCGCGCGTCGGCGCGCGTTTGCCGCTGGTACCGTTATTGCGATGGCCAGTGGTCGCCATGAATACATCGAGGGTCGCGCCCGGCCATACGCTGGACGGCCGCTTTTACCTGACCGAGGAGCTGGCGCGCGGCGGAATGTCGACGGTCTTCAAGGCGCGCGATCTCGACAACGACCATGCGCCGGTCGTCGTGAAGATCCCCCTGCCGGTCTTCGCGAGCGGCGTCGGAACCTGGTCGATGTTCCAGCGCGAGGTGGAGATCGGGCGCCGACTCGACCACCCGTTCGTGCTCCGGTACTTGTCGCACGCGGGAGACGCGCGGCCGTCGTACGTGGCGACGGAGTTCGTGCCCGGACCGACACTCGCCGACCACATCACGGCACGCGGCCAGCTTCCCGAATCGGAGGCGCTGGCGATCGCGAGCCAGCTCTCGACCGCGATCGATCACGTGCACGGGCACCAGTTCGTGCACTACGACCTCAAGCCGACCAACGTGATGCTGTGCCCGGACGGCACCATCCGGCTCATCGACTTCGGATTGGCGCACGCGGCGGTGAAGCGCCGCTTCACGCTGTCCGGCAGCTTTCCCGCGATCGGCTCGTCGGGCTACGTCGCGCCCGAGCAGATTCGCCACAAGCGCGGCCGCAAGAGCGTCGACATCTATGGGATCGGCGCGGTGCTGTACGAGATGCTCACCGGACGCCAGCCGTTTCCCGGCGATGATCCGTTTCGCGTCGCCAGCGCGCGCGTGATCGGCGATCCGCCGCGGCCGCGCAGCCTGAACCCACGCATCTCACCCGAGGTCGAGGAGATCGTGCTGCGCGCCCTGCGGCGCAACCCGGACGAACGCTATTCCAGCGCGGCGGCGCTGCGCGCCGACCTGGACGATCCCGGGCGCGTGGTCGTGTCGGGCCTCGCGGAGCGGCTGCATCCGCCGACGCGATGGCGGCGCGCTCTGCACCTCGGGCGCTACATCGCGCTCGTCGCCTTCGTTCCGATCCTGACCCAGGTCGGGCTCTTCTATCTCCTGTGGCAGCACTTCGCGGCGCACGCGCACGGACGCTAGAAGAAGTGGCTCAGAACCTGCCGCCGACCAGCAGCGTGCCGCCGCGCGGGTTGCGCAGATCGGCGCGCTCCGACGGCGCCCCGACGCCGGACGCGCCGCCGGCGATGTAGAGCCACGCGCCGCCCAGCGTCGCCGTCGCCGCGCCCGAGCCGATCAACACCGCTCCCAGCGTGCGTGTGTCGTGGACCGTGGGACAGTTGCCCAGCTGGTCGTGTGCCGTTCCGACGCACGAGACATCGTGACCATCGACGGTCACCGCCCAGATCCCGGCCGCCACCGCCGCCACGCCGACCACGAGCGCGGCCCAGCCTGCCTTGCGGAACGGGAACCTCATCGGGATCGGCACGAGCTCGAGATCGATGGTCTCGTCGACGCCCGCCACGACCGCGACCGTACGGTCGAGCCGGTCGTAACCGGGCGCGGACAGCTCGAGCTTGTGCGAGCCGCCGCCGAGCTCGCGATCGAGCGGCGTCCGCCCCGCCGGCACGCCGTCGATCGCGATCGCGACGCCTGCCGGGCGCGAGCGGATGATGAAACGCGCCGGCGCCGTGACCAGCGCTTCGAGCCGCGCGCGCAGCGAACCGGCGGCGAGCGCCATCTTCTCGCCGGCCTCGTCGACGCCGCAGATCTCGCAGCGCTCGCGGTTGGTCCCGATCACGCCGCCCGTACGCCCGTTGATGATCTCCAGGCTGATCTCGTAGTTCTTGTTGCTCTCGGAGACGCGCGCCGCCACCAGGTAGTTGACGCCCAGCACCCGCGCGACCTCCGGATAGCAGCCGCCGTCACGGCAATTGGCCAGCCGCCGGCCGTCCGCGGTCAGCTTCTGCGACACCGCAGCACTCGAGAATACCTCGAACTGCGCGGCCGCCAGCCCTTCGACGACGCGGCTCGCGAAGAGCTCGCGCGCGGCCTCGGCGACGCTACCCTCGAAATCGACATGAACCACCGCGACGCGCTGCCGGACGACGGGCGCAGCATGCGCCAAAGGCGCGCCCGCGGTTGCGAGCAGCAGCGCCAACGACAGAACCGCGCCAATCGAGACCGCGAACGACCGGGCAACCGACGCCGACACGACACCGACGCTACCCTCGTCGGTGTCGGGCGAGCTCAATCGCATTGTGCCCGCGATAGTACACGACTTTGCGAAGGCGATCGCGTCCGAGTTCAATGACTGCGCGGCCGCGCAGTTGTCTGGTACGATGAAACCGACTTTGCTTACGGCCACCATCGTGCGCATTCATCGTTGTCGGCCTCATCCGCTCTCGCGAGATTGGGCTTCGCGAGTTTGGGCTTCGCGCTGTCCGGCTTCGCTCGCGTTGGTCGCGCTCGTGCTGGGCCTCGGCTGCACGAAACCGAACCCGGCTTATCGAGGCTCGTTCGACGGCGCGGCGCCGGACGCGGCCGGCGGCGCGTCCGGCGACAGCGGGATCGACACGAAGCCCGACACGGCGACCGATTCGAAGACCGACTCGAGCATCGACACAACCACCGATCGACCGCCGGACACGGTGGGCGACACCAGGACCGACACAAAGTCCGACGCCGGTGACGGCGGCTTCGTTTGCTCCAGCCTCGCCGACTGCATGGCCCACTTCGGCAACGCCCCTTGCGGCAGCTGGACGTGCCCCGCTGGTGCTTGCGTCCTCAACTGTCCCAATTGCACCGACGCCGACGGCGACGGATACGGCATCGGAACCGGCTGCCTCGGCCCGGATTGCGACGACACCGACCCCGCGATCCACGACACGGTCGCTTCGCGCAGCTGCCCCGTGGGCCCCGCGGGCACCGTGCTCATGGGCACCTGCCGCGCCGGCACGCAGGCCTGCACGGCGGGCGTGTGGTCGACCTGCAGTGGCCAGGTGCTGCCCAGCGGCGAGGCCTGCAATGGCGAGGACGACGACTGCAACGGCATGACCGACGACGCCTTGCCCGAGTTCACCTGCGGGCTGGGCGCGTGCCTGAACATGGTTCCGTCATGCGGCGCGGGCGTGCTCGCCGCTTGCGTCCCCCACACCAGCGTGGCCACGAGCGACACCTGCAACGGTCTCGACGATGACTGCGACGGGCAGGTCGACGAGGATTGCCCGGCCGTGATCGCCGCCTGCGTTCACGTCTCGCCCGATG
This sequence comes from uncultured Myxococcales bacterium, assembly GCA_964571275.1. Taxonomy (GTDB): domain Bacteria; phylum Myxococcota_A; class Polyangia; order Fen-1088; family Fen-1088; genus DASRQZ01. Next base: position 14,226 of record CAZNCQ010000042.1, on the reverse strand, counting down.
GGGACGACGGCACCGGCGACGGCAGCACGACCGCCCCCTACCAGACCATCCCGATGGCGATCTCGATCGCCTTCAACCCGACGGGGACGTCGCGGCCGGTGTGCGTCGCCGGCGGTCGGACTTGTCAGGACCGCACGACGTACAAGGTGGGCGACGGCTCGACCACGCCGGTGACGCTCTTCCAGATGGAGAACGGTGTCTCGGTGTACGGGAGCTACGAGGCCACGAACTGGACTCAGTGCCAGCCCAGCGCGACGGCGCCCAATCCGACGGTGACCCTGCAGCTGGGGGAGAACGGCGGCGTCCGGTTCCCGAACACGATCAATTTGCCGACCGCGCTCGACGGGTTCGTGCTCGCGCGCAACAACAGCGGCAGCGCCCCGGCCTTGATTGCGGCGGTCACCGTCAACGGCGCCAAGCACGTGCAGCTCTCGAACCTGGTCATCAACGACGCGCCCAGCGCCGACCAGACCTTTGGCGTGCGCCTGGTGGCCGGCGGCCAGGCGTTGATCACCCACAGCCTGATCTACGGTGGCGCGGGAACGACTGCGTCCTATGGCGTGGGCTCTTTCAACTCGACGCCGGTGATTCGTGACAACTGCCTGACCATCAACCCGACCACGGGCCACTGCACCACCGATTGCAGCATGACGCCATCGTTCGGCATCGCTGGCAGCAACACGGCGAACGCCGGTATCAGCGCCGCCGTCCTCCTCAACACGTCGCCAGGCGCGTCGATCGAGACCAGCACACTCTGCGGCGCGCAGGGGACGCAAGCGATCGGCGTCCGTATCGTCGGCGACGCCACCGGCACGTTGATTCGTGGTTCCTCGATCTCGGCGGCCGGCGGTACCACCAGCTCGTTGGGCATCCTGGCCGAAGACTGCAACAATGCCGCGCCCTGGATCGTCGGCAACGAGCTCGTTCAGGGACAGGGCACGGGCCGCGCCGCCGGCATCCTGGCCCGCGGCACCTGCGATCCGGTGATCGACGGCAACACACTGATCGCCGGCGGGGGCGACACGACCACCACCGAGTCCGACGGCATCTCGTGTGAGACCAATGCCTCGAATGAGGCGAGCCGGTGCGCAGTGCTGGGCAACGAGAAGATCCAGAGCGCGACCAGCGGACGACCGACGGTGTGGGCCGGCGTCGCGTGCAAGAACGGGGCGTGTGTCCGCGTCGCCGACAACATCGTGTCCGGCGGCTCGGCCAGCGACGTCCGTGGGGTCTGGCTGCTGAAGGACGGCACGATGGTCGAGCGCAATCGGATCACCGGCGGGTGCGGCGGGCAGTCGGCGGTGGGGCTGCTGGCCGACGACTCCTTCGCGCGCATCCAGAACAACCTGATCAGCGCCGGCGCCTGCCAGAACACCCTCAGCGCTTCACCGACGAACATCGGCTTGCGCGTCTTCGGCGCCAACGATCAGAACGAGATCGACGTCGACTCGAACACCATCGACGGCGGCGGCAACGCCGCCCTCACGATCTGCACCAGCGCCGCGATCGAGCTCGGCATCGGGACCAATACCGCGCCGGCGGCGCCGAAGGGGATGGTTCGCAACAACATCCTCAGCGGCGGTGCGTGCAGCCTGGCCCTCACGACCACTGGCCCCATCCGCGCCGACTTCTCGGAGGCGCGCGCGACGACCGACCCGCGCCTGTTCCAGAACAACGATCTCGATCCGTCGGGCACGCCGCTTCCGACGCTGTACTGGGACGAGGGGACAACGGCCCGAACCTCGGCGGATATGGTGAATGGCCTCACCGACATCACCACGAGCGGCAACATCAGCGCGAGCCCGATGTTCGCTTCCCCCCCGACCGATCTTCGCCTCGGCACCGGCTCAGCTTGCATCGGCGCGGGCACACCGGTCGGCGCGCCCGCGACGGACTTCGATGGCAAGGCCCGCAGCCCGACGAAACCCAGCGTCGGCGCCTACGAATAGGGCCCAGGCTGCTGGCCCGCGTCAGCAAGGCGGCATTGGACGCCGCGCCCTATTGACCTGAACAAGTGTTTAGTTACACCATGAGGGCGTGTCACGGGCGGCGCACAAATTCGAACCGGAGCTGGTGGCGCAGCTCGTCACCGCCGAACGGCTCGCCGATCGGCAGGGGTGTTGCCCGACCGGCATCGACGCGATTGATCGACTGCTCGGCGGCGGGTGGCCGCGGGGCGCGCTGAGCGAGCTCTGCGGGCGGCGCTCGTCGGGCCGTACCTCGGTGCTGCTGGCGTCGCTGGCGGCGTCGCTGGGCGCGGGGCACGCGACTGCGCTCGTCGACGCCGACGGCATGCTCGACCCGCGCGGCGCCGCGGCGGCGGGCGTGCCGCTGGATCGGCTGCTCTGGGTGCGCGCCGGCGGACGGCAGGCGTTGCGCGCCACCGATCTGCTGATCGCAGCGGGAGGCTTCGGGCTGGTCGCGCTGGATCTCGGCGAGGACATCGCGCGCATCCCCAGCGCCGCCTGGGTGCGGCTGAAGCACGCGGCCGAGCGGCAACGGACGGCGGTGATCATCGCGGCGCCGCGGCGGATCGTGGGCGCGTTCGCGGCGAGCGCGATCGATCTGCTCGCGGGCCGGCCGCTGTTCGACGGCGCCGGGCCGCCGCTGCTGGCGGCGATCCAGACCGCGGCCCTGGTGCGGCGCCATCGGCGCACCAACGACGTCGCGCCGGCGCGCACCAACCTGATCGTCAAGGCGGATCGCGGGCGGCCCTGGGAGGCGATCTAGCTCGGAACCCTCGAAGGGTCCGAACCTCCGCTTTCTATGGAGCATCGACTTTGCGCCTCGCCTGCGTATTCGTTCCGCAACTGGCTTTGCAATCGGTGCTGCGGCGCGAGCCCGAGTCGCGCGGCTTCGCCGTCGCGCTCTTCGATAACGCCGACTCGTCGGCGCGGCACGCCGCGCCGCAGAGCCCGCGCGCGCGGGTGATCGCCGCCACCGAGGAGGCGCGCCGCGGTGGCGTGCGCATCGGCATGACCGGCGCGCAGGCAGGCGCTGCCTGCCCCACGCTGCGCAAGGTGTGCGCCACGCCGGCCGACGTCGCGACGGCGCAGGCGGCGCTCGGCGACCTGGGGTTCGCGTTCGCGCCGCGCATCGACACCGGCGGCATCGCGCAGGGGCGGATCTTCTTCGAGATCGGCGATCTCGAGCGCCTCTATCCCCAGGGCGAGGCGGCGATCGCGCAGGCGATCCAGGCGCGCGCCGCGCGGCTGGGGCTGGGCGTGCGCGTCGCCATCGCTTCGTCGAAGGGGCTCGCGCGCGTGGCGACGCGCGCGCGCGAGTTGGCGGTGGTCCCGCACGGCGGCGCGCGCGCGCGCGCTTTCCTGGCCCACCTACCGGTCGCCGTGCTCGAGGAGCAACCGAGCGACGTCGGCACCGCGCTCAAGCGCTGGGGCATCGCCACCGTGGGCGCACTGGCGATGCTGCCCGCGGCCGAGGTGGCGCTACGCCTGGGCACCGCGGGCGCCCGCGTGCACCGGCTGTCGACCGGCATCGACGACGAGCCGTTCGTGCCGCAGCTGCCGGCCGACGCGCTGGAAGAGGAGACCGAGCTCGACTATGCGATCTACGAGATCGAGCCGCTGTCGTTCGTGCTGCGCGGCCTGATTGATCGCGCGCTGGCGCGGCTCGCCTGCCGGAGCCTGGCGTGCGCCGGGATCACGCTGCGGCTCAAGCTGGATCCGCGTGGGCTCGACGTGCGCGAGATCCTGATCGCCGCGCCCACGCGCGAAGCGGCGACGCTGCTCGAGCTGGTGCGGCTGGATCTCGCGCGCCGGCCGCCCGACGCCGGCGTCGTCGGCGCGACGTTGATTGCGCTGCCGGCGCGCGTGCGCTCGACGCAGCTGGATTTCCTGCGCCCGGCGGGACCGGCGCCGGATCGACTGGCGGCGACGCTGGCGCGGCTGGCGGCGCTGGTGGGCCCCGAGAACGTCGGCGCGCCGCAGGCGCCCGACACCTGGCGCGAAGAGGCGATCGCCGTCGCGCCCTACTCCGTCACCGGTGCGCCGCGTACACCTGAATCGGCAGCCCGCAGCGCGCTGGCGGTGCGCCGGTTCCGGCCGGCGCAAGAGATCGAGGTCTTGATGGGCCGCGACGGACCGACGGCGCTGCGCGGGACCGAGACCACGGCGCGCGTGCTCATCGCCGCCGGCCCCTACCGGCTGCGCGGCGAATGGTGGCGCCCGCCCGAAGAAGACGGCGACTTCGCGCGCGATTACTGGGACGTCCACGCCTCCGACGGCGCGGTGTATCGGCTGCACCAGGATTCGCGCAGCGGGCGCTGGTTCCTGGATGGGTATTATGACTGACGCCGACTACGTCGAGCTGCGGTGCCGGTCGGCGTTCAGTTTTCTCGACGGCGCTTCGCTACCGGAGGATCTGGCGGCGGCGGCGGCGCGCCATGAATACGGCGCGCTTGCGCTCGCCGATCGCAACGGGCTCTCGGGCGCGCCGCGCTTCTTCGCCGCCGCCAAGCAGGCCGGCCTGCGGCCGATCGTCGGCGCCGAGGTCACGCTCGCCGGCGCGCCACCGCTCCTTCTGCTCGTCGAGGATCGCGCCGGTTACCGCAACCTCTGCCGTTTGATCACCCGCATGAAGGAAGGCGTCGCCAAGGACGCCGCTCCAACCGCGACACCAGCGCTGCTCGCCGAGCACGCCGCCGGGTTGATCGCGCTCGCGGGCGCGGCGCCGCGCGCCGATCTACCGGCGCTGATCGACGCGTTCGACGCGCGCAACATCTTCCTCGAAACGCAACGCCACCTGGAAGCGGCCGAGGCGCACCGCGCGCGCGCCGCCGAGGCGCAGGCGGCCGCGCACCGGATCGGCGTCGTCGCCACCAACGACGTCCGCTACGCCACACCGGCGCAAGAGCGGGTCTACGATGTGCTCACCTGCGCGCGCGCCCACGCCACCATCGACGAGATCGGCCGCCGCCTGCCGCCCAACGGCGAGCGCTGGCTGAAGTCGCCGGCCGAGATGGCGGCGCTGTTCGCGGATCGCCCGGCGGCGCTGCGCGCGTCGCGCGCGATCGCCGAGCGCTGCGCGTTCACGCTCGCCGATCTCGGTTACACGTTCCCCAGCTATCCGGTGCCGCCCGGCGAAACGCAGCAGAGCTTTCTCGAGAAGATGACCTGGCTCGGCGTCGCGCGCCGCTATCCCGACGACGATCCAAAGACTGCGCGCCTGCTGCCCAAGGTGCGCCAGCAAGTTTCGCGCGAGCTGGCGATCATCGGCAAGCTGGAGCTCGCCGGCTATTTCCTCGTGGTCTGGGACATCGTCGAGTACGCGCGCGGCAGCGGCATCATGATCCAGGGCCGCGGCTCGGCGGCGAACTCGGCGACCTGCTACGTCCTCGGCATCACCGCGGTCGATCCAGTGGCGATGGATCTGCTCTTCGAGCGCTTCCTGTCCGAGGAGCGCGTGCAGAGCGCCAGCAACGTCGCCGACCGCATGCCCGACATCGATCTCGACCTGCCGTCGGGCGACCGCCGCGAGCAGGTCATTCAGCACGTCTACGCGAAGTACGGCGCGCGCGGCGCCGCCATGACCGCGAACGTGATCACCTACCGCCCGCGCATGGCGGTGCGCGACACCGGCCGCGCGCTCGGCTTCTCCGAGGAGCAGCTCGCGCGCATCTCGAAGCACCTGCCCGGCTGGGTCCTCGACGACGGCACGCCGCTCGCGACCTTCATCGCCGAGGCTGGCTTTCCCGCGACCGATCGCCGCACGCAGTTGCTGGCCGAGATCGCGACGTCGATGCTCAACCTGCCGCGCCACCTGGGCCAGCACTCGGGCGGCATGGTCATCGCCGCCACTCACCTGGACGAGGTCGTGCCGCTGGAGCCGGCGAGCATGCCGGGTCGGGTGATCGTGCAGTGGGACAAGGACGACTGCGCCGACCTCGGCATCGTCAAGGTCGACCTGCTGGGCCTGGGCATGATGGCGGTGCTCGAAGAAGCGGTGCCGCTGATCCAGCACCACGAAGGCGTCGACGTCGACTACGGCCGCCTGCCGCCCGACGATCCGCTGACCTACGACATGCTGCGCGCCGCCGACACCGTCGGCGTGTTCCAGGTCGAGTCACGCGCGCAGATGGCGACGCTGCCGCGCATGCGCCCCGAACGCTTCTATGATCTGGTCGTCGAGGTCGCGATCATCCGCCCCGGGCCGATCGTCGGCAAGATGCTGAATCCCTATCTCATGCGGCGCGCCGGCTTCGAACCGGTCGTCTACCCGCACCCGTCGCTGGAGCCGATCCTGAAACGCACGCTCGGCGTGCCGCTGTTTCAAGAGCAGCTGATCCGCATCGCCATGGTCGCGGCCGGTTTCTCGGGCGGCCAGGCCGAAGAGTTGCGGCGCGCCATGGGGTTCAAGCGTTCGGTGCAGCGCATGAACAACATCGAGACGGATCTGCGCGCCGGCATGGTCCGTAACGGCATCGTCGGGCCGGCGCAAGAAGAGATCGTGCAAGGGATCAAGTCGTTCGCGCTCTACGGCTTTCCCGAATCGCACGCGGCGTCGTTCGCGCTGCTCGCCTACGCGTCGGCGTATCTGAAGGCACACCACCCGGCGGCGTTCGCCTGCGCGCTGCTCAACAACTACCCGATGGGCTTCTATCACCCGGCGACGCTCATCACCGACGCCGCCCGCCACGGCGTCGAGACCCGCCCCGTCGACGCCACGCGCTCGCGCTGGCTATGCGATCTCGAGCCGGCGCCCGGCGACGCATTCGCGATCCGCCTCGGCCTCAACTACGTCTCGGGGCTGCACGAAGACGTCGGGCGTCGCATCGAGGCCGAGCGCGCGCGCCAACCGTTCGCGTCGCTGGTCGACTTCCAGACGCGCGTGATGCCGGCCGCCGCCGAGATGGTGACGCTGGCCGAGATCGGCGCGCTGGCGGCGCTCGACCCGCGCACGCAGACCCGCCGCCAGGCGTTGTGGCAGGTCGAGGCGCTCGATCGCTCGGGCGCGCTCTTCCGCCGCGCCGAAGCCGCGGCGTCGGCGAGGAGCGCGCCGCTACCCGAGATGACCGAGGGCGAGGAGACCATCGCCGACTTCCGCGGCACCGGCGTATCGACCGGACCGCACCCGATGTCGCTGGTGCGCGCCGAGCTCGACCAGCGGGGCATCCTGCGCGCGCGCGATCTCGCGCGCGTCGCCGACGGCCGGCGCGCGCGCGTCGGCGGCGTGGTGATCGTGCGCCAGCGCCCGGGCACGGCCAAGGGCTTCGTCTTCATCACGCTCGAGGACGAGACCGGCTTCGCCAACGCGATCATCACGCCGCAACGTTTTCAGCGGCACCGCGCGATGCTGGTCAGCGCCAACGCGATGATCATCGAAGGTGTCGTGCAGAACCAGCAGGGCGTGGTGTCACTCAAGGCCGATCGCTTCGAGCCCTTGACCACGTCCGCCGGCGACGGCGCCGTGCGCAGCGTCGACATCTCGCACGATTTTCACTAATAGAACGAGGTCGCGCCCCAGTGCTCACGCGTGGACCCACGGCTCGACCGCCGCCGACTTGCGGAAGACCTTGTACATGCGGATGTAGTTCGCGTTGGTCGCTCCGGCTTGCGCCATCCACGGGCCCTCGGCGGCGGTGGCGATGCCGGGGCGGATCACGGCGATGTGACCGATGCCGCCGCCGTTGTTCCACGACGCGACGACCGGACAGCCCTGGTTGGCCTGATCGACGGCGTCGGACAGCGTGGTCATGCGCCAGCCAAAGCGCGCGCCATGCGTGTGCAGCCAATCGTTCACCGCGTTGGCGTTCAGCTCGTTGCCCTTGAGCACGGTCGGGTTCCCGCTGGCGTCGACCCAGTGGGGGATCTCTGCGCCCATCGCGCGCGTCACGTCCCACGCGAAGATGTTGCAATAGGTGCTGCCGTTCTGGTGGGCGTAGCGCGGGTTGTTGCCGGCGGCGAATTGATTGATCACATTGTCGTACAGCGCAGGGCTGCGCTGGCCCGGGTCGCTGTGCAGCGGCGGGTTGGTCGGGAACGAACGCCGCGTCTCCACGGTGCCGGGCGCCGGCGTGTTGCCGTCGTAGGGTCCGGTCGCGCGCGGTGGCTGCGTCGACGGCGGAGCGGGTGCCGGCGACGGCGACGGCAATGGCGATGGCAATGACGGCTGCGCCGGAGCCGACGCCGGCGCAACGATGCGCGTCGCGCCTTCCGGGAAACTCTTGGCCTGGGTCGTGACGAAGAGCGCGTTGTGGCCAAATTGATCGTACGGCACCTGCTGCGGCCGCCAGTCCCACTTCTTGCTCGCGGCGAAGCGGCGCGTGTAGTCCTCCCACTCCGCGCGCGTCGGTGCGCGCCCGTTGGCGCGCTGGAAGTAAACCCTGGTGTCCGCGACCTCGGTCGCGTTGCCGACCGGATTGGGGATCTGGCCAGTCAGCGCCTGCAGCGCCAGCTGGCGCGCCGCCTCGGGCAATCGAGTCCACGGCGTCGCCTGCAGTTTGAGAAAGCTCTTGAGCTGTCCCATCGGCACCTTGGTGCCGGGGTAGGTCTGCGACTGCGTGGGTTGAAACTGGCAACCGGAATTGTCGAAGGTCGAATTGCACTTCGCGACGAAGTCCTTCGCCGACGCCCAGTACCGCAAGTACGGCTGCAACGTTTGCGAATACTGCGCCAGGAAGCCGCCGAAGCTGCCCCATCCCGGCACCTGGTCACGAAAGAACGCATAGCGGTTGAGCATCGCCCACAGCGTGCCGCGGTTCTCCGCGTTGTCGCGTCCGCCGGCTTCGCCGACGAGAAAACGGGCCGTCGTCACCAGGTCGTCGCCGGTGAAGCGATATTGAAACGGCCGCCGCCCCGGGAGCCGGCAGGTCAGCGTGCCCAGCGCCACGCCCGGGCCGGGTGTCGGCGTGGCCGCCGGCGTCGACGGTGACGGTGCGCCCGAGCCGGCGTGCGCCGCCGACAACGTTGGACGGACCAGCCGGTCGCGGATCCTCAACCATTCGGCGGCCAGCCGCCGCTCGCGCGCGGCGATCGGCCGATGAGCTCGCTCGGGGTGGCGTGCGAAGAACACGCCGTCGGTGAGCGAGTTCTCGTCGCGGACGCCGGCAGAGATCTGACTTCGGATCAGCGCCGCCTCCGTCGGTGGTGTGTATGACTCCTCGTTGGACCAACGAAACGTTTGCGAGCTGGGAGAGGCCATGCGCTTCAATCTCGATCCCGACTGCGAGAAGCGTGCCGCACGATCGCCGCATCGTGGGCGAGGCGCAGGCGAAACGGTCTTCGGAGGTGACCGTCGTCGCGTCTCGCGCGACGAAGCTCGCTTCGGCGGCGGGCGCCCTCGCGAGGCCGCCCGCCGCCACGTGCGTGAATAAATTGCGCGCCGGGAATTTGCATCAGCGCCCGCCGTTCAGGACGCACGGGTCACTCGAGATCGACGGTGCGAGGGCGGTGCAGCCCTCTACGAAATCCCCGGGGAGCGCGATGGAGTTTGGCTTGCGAGTGCAGCTGATGTGCGACGAGCCCGGCGTTTGGCTACCTCGCCTCAACGCGGGGCTGCGCGCGCATGGTCTGCTTGCCGCCCAAACGGACGGCGACGGCGCGGATCACGTGCCCCCGGCGTCGCGCCCGGCAACCTTGCTGCTCTTCGACGATCTCTCGCCGTCGGTATTGGACGCCGTCGGCGAAACCAGCCGCCAGGGGCGCGACCGCACGTTGGCCGTGGCCACCAGCCGGCGAGCCCTGGGTGACACAGGCGTCTGGAGTCTCCTGCGCCGCGGCGCCTCCGACGCCTTTGCCTGGGACGACATCGACGATCCGATCGCGCAGGTCGCGGCGCGCCTGGAACGCTGGGGCCGCATCGACGCGCTCATTGAAACGCCCACCGTGCGAAACCAGCTGATCGGCACCAGCCCGGCTTGGTTGGCTTGCCTACGACAGATCGTCGAGCTGTCGGCGTTCTCCGATGGTCCGGTGCTGTTGCTGGGCGAGAGCGGCACGGGCAAGGAGCTTCTGGCGCGCCTGGTGCACGCGCTGGACCCGCGGCCCGACCGGCGCGATCTGGTCGTGCTCGACTGCACGACAGTCGTGCCCGAGCTGTCGGGCAGCGAGTTCTTTGGTCACGACCGCGGCGCGTTCACGGGCGCGGCCACCGCGCGCGACGGTGCGTTCGCGCTCGCCGACGGTGGCACCCTCTTCCTCGACGAGGTCGGTGAGCTGCCTCTCACGTTGCAGGCCCAGCTTCTACGCGTTGTGCAGGAACGCACCTACAAGCGCGTGGGCTCGAACGCCTGGCAGCGGACAAGCTTCCGGTTGATCTGCGCCACGCACCGCGACCTGCGCCAGGACGTGGCCGCCGGGCGATTCCGCGCCGACTTCTACCACCGCATCGCCAGCCGCATCTGTCACCTGCCGCCGCTGCGCACGCGCGGCGAGGATATCCTGCCCCTGGCCGAGCACTTTCTACGCGCTGGCAAGGCTGGCACCGGTTGCCCCGGCTTCGATCGCGCGGTCGCGCGCTTCCTCATCAACCGCGGCTATCCCGGCAACGTGCGCGAGCTGCGGCAGCTGGTCGATCGCATCGGCGATCGGCACGTCGGACCGGGGCGCATCTCGCCCGGCGACGTGCCCGAGGACGAGTGGATCCCGCTGGCCGGCGCGTCGATCGAGAGCGACGCCTCGGACGATTCCTGTCATACGCAGGTGAACGGCGCCGGCTCCAGCCTGGTCACGTTCGACGAAGCGATCGTGCAAGCCCTGCAGAGCGGTTGCAACCTGCGCGAGATCGCGCGCCAGGCCACGGAGACCGCGATCCGCCTCGCGCTCGCGAGCGAGAACGGCAACCTACAGCGCGCGGCGAAGCGGCTGGGCGTCACCGACCGAGCGTTGCAAATGCGCCGCGCGCAACGGGCTGACTGACACCGGCTCTGCACCCGCGCGCTCGGACCCGAGCAGACGCAGGATGTTGCCGGCCAGCACCTTCTGCGCTGCCTCGGGACGCAGGCCGAGCGCGTGGATCTTCGCGATCTCGACCGCCGGGTGCAACCACGGACCGTCGGTGCCGAACAGGATCTTCGCCGCGCCCGCGCGCCGGACCGCCTGCTCGAGCAGGTCGAAGCGCCGCACGCCCGAGGTGTCGGTGTAAACATTGGGGAAGCGCACCAGGAGATCGATCGTCGCCACCTGCGCGCGATAGTCGTCGCCGAAGCTGCCGAGGTGCGGGACGATGAACGACACGTCGGGGTAGGCGCCGGCCACGAGGTCGACGGTCGCGGTCTCGCCCATCACGTCGTAGAGGATCGGCAGCCGAAAACGACGCGCCGCCTCGCAGATCTCGCGGGTGATCCGGCCGTCGTGCTGGTGGACCTTGATGCCGCGAAAGCGATACCGCCGCACGGCGGTCTCGATCAGCGCGTCCACCTGGCCCTGATCCTGGCGCGGATTGACGAACGCGAAGCCGATCAGCCGATCCGGGTTCGCGGCGACCAGCTCGGCGACACGGCGGTTGGCAGCCGCGTAGTCGGAGTGGAACGCCGAGAACACGACCGTGCGATCGATGCCCGCGCGCCGCGCGCGCACGAGGTACTTGTCGAGCGGCGCGCTGGTGTCCCAGGGACCGGTGAAGCCGTCGCCCTCACCCGCGTGACAGTGACAGTCGATGATCATCTGTGCGGCTCCTCGCGCAATCTGTCGGCTCACGGAACCCGGGCACGGCGCGGCGGGCGCGCGGCGGCTCCGCCAGCCGCGCGTCCGCCGTCGCGCCTCACTCAACCCGGCGCGTTCTGCGCGTTCTGATCGTCGCCGCCGCCGCTGTCGTCGGAGTCGTCCTGATCCTGCTGCGGCTGCTGCATCGTCTGGCGCAGCGAGCGCAGCATGCGGATGCGCCCGAAGCGCCCGAAGCGCCGCATGCCGCCGATCCGCCCGAAGCGCGCAAAGCGGCGGCGCCGACCGAATCGCCGCCCGCGGCCGCGCCAGAACTCCGATTCGCCTTCACCCTGGCCTTCACCCTCGTACTGGCCCTCGTGATCCGGGTCGGCCGCTGCGCCGTAACGCTTGACGAAGTGATCGCGGAAGTCGTGTGTCAGGTGAATCGCCTCGGGGCGGCCGTCGCGGAACACGACGTAAACTCCGCCACCGGGCGGCGGAGCGTCGGAGAGCTGGCGCGCGCGGCCTTCCCAGCGGATGCGCACCTGCCGGCCGTTGGCGCTGATGCTGTCCGGAAGCTCGCCGGACGGTGGCGCGCCGCCGTCCGGGGCGCCGCCGGCACCAGGACCGGCGCCGGCATCGCCACCCGGCGGGGACGCGCCACCAGCGCCCGGAGGAGGCGCTCCTCCGTCGGGTGGTGCGGCGCCGGCATCGGGCGCGGCGCTCGCATCGGGCGGCGGCGGACCATCGGGCGGCGGCGGTCCCGCGTCGGGCGGCGGCGCCAGGATCGCCGGCGGCGGCGGCGGGAAGACCGGCGGCAGCGGCGGTCCGATCACCGCCGGAGGCGCCATGTCGACCGGCGGCGGCGGCGGCAAGAAACGCCACAACCACGACGGCTGGGCGTTGCGGAAGACCCAGGGACGCTGACGCACCCCCGAGTACCAGGGCGCGCCGGCCCGGTATCCCGCGCGATAGCCGGAGGGATAGCGACCATGCACCCAGGGCGCCAGCCGCGCGCCGTACGCGCCGCGCGCGCCCCAGAGACCAGGACGGCGGTAGCCACCGTGCCAGCCGCCGCGCCAGCCACCGACGACGGGACGGTGTACCCACGATGCGAGGCGCGGGCCGCCGTAGAAACGCCGCGCGCCGCCGAAGACGCCGCGCCGCACACCAAACGCTCCAAATGGGCGCGTGCCGCCGAAGACCCGGGGTCGAAAACCCACGGGCCCGCGGAAGACCGCGCGGGGACCAAATCCGGTTCGAACAATCATGTCAGGCCTCCAGGTTGAAGTCGGGCGAATGAAAGGGGAAAGCGTGAGACGAAGAGGATTCGTCGAGCGACGGGAATCGAGGGAGCTCGCGCGCGGCGTCGGCCAGCGCATCGGCGGCGGCGGCGATCTGCCCGTCGTCGTGCGCCGCGGTGACGACGAAGGTCAGCGAGAGCTCGCCGTTGCAGCGCGCGCGCCGCACGACCGCGTGCACGCCCCGCCGCAGCAGCCCCGCGTGCAGCGCGCGCGCCGTCGCCGCATCGGGCATGGGAACGCGCTGCATGGGAAACGATCCGCCGCGCACGACGAAGCCGCGCGCGCGCAGCGCCGCGCGCAACCGCCGAACGCGATCGGCGAGCCGGGCGCGGCGAGCATCGGCGGCCGCGCTCTCCAGCGACAGCGCGCGGCGCGCCGCCACCAGCACCGGCTCGGCGGGTGGGCTGCAATGCACGAGCGTCTCGCTGTCGGCGGCGAATTCCCCGACGAACGCGCGCGTCCCCGCCACCAGCGCCAGCGGCGCGCCGAACGCCTTGGCCAGCGACGCGACGACGACGACGGCCGGATCGCGCTCGATACCGAGCCGTGCGAGCGAGCCGCCACCGCCGCGGCCGTACGGCGCCGCCGGCCCGGCGCCGCGGCCGTGAAGCCCGATCGCCTGCGCGTCATCCACGAACACGGTGCCTCCGAAGCGGCGCGCCAGCGCCGCATACGCGTCGAGCGGCGCCGCGCGCCCGCAGCCCGCGCACAGGCCATCGGTCACCACCCACGGCGGCGCCCGATGCCGCTGCGTCCGTTCGAGCGCGCGCCGCAACGAATCTGGATCCAGGTGTCGAAATGCCGCCGGCCGCGCCCCACGCCGCTCGGCGCGCTCCATGCCCCAGCGCGCGATCGGGTAGACGGCGTCGTCGTAGAAGATCGCCGCCGGCGCCCGCCACGTGCAGCCGAACAGATCCGCGAACGCGTGCAGCGTCGACGTCATCGCCACCGCGTGCTCGCAGCCGACCAGGGCCGCGAAGGCGCGCGCCACTCGCCGCGCCGTCGGAGACGGGCGCAGCGCCGCCGGGGTTCCCGTCGAAAGCGATTTCCATGACAGAGCTCCGCTCGGGTGGGCCAGGCCCAGCACCAGCGCGGACGTGAAGTCCGCCACCAGCGCCGGGCCTGGTTGCCGCCGCTCGCTCACCGCGTGGTGGCCTGCGTGAGCAGCCGGTTGCGCAGGTGCACCGACGGCGGCAGGAACCGCGTCTCCGCCTGGCGCGTGTCGGTGATGTCGGCCGTCAGGTCGACGCTGGTGGCGACGCGATAGGCGTGGATGTAGCCCTGGATCTCCGCGCGCCAGTAGCGCGCCCAGTTGGCCGCGC
>CAZNCQ010000041.1:9572-34605 GCA_964571275.1 uncultured Myxococcales bacterium | reverse complement strand
CGGCCACCGCGAGATCGATCTCGCGATGATGCGGCTCTTCGGCGGCTTCGGCGCGGGCGTGTTCGACGCTTACGACGAAGCCTGGCCGCTGGCCGACGAGCACGAGGCGCGCGTCGACCTCTACCAGCTCTACCCGCTGATGGTGCACGTGAACCTGTTCGGCGGCGGCTACGGCGGGTCGGTCGAGTCAGCGCTGGGCCGGCTGCTGTCCGCGTAGATCCGCGCGAATCACCCAGGCCTTGGTCAGGCGGCTAAACCGCCGCCGCAAAGTGCCGATGGTGTGGGACAAACACTCTTGGCCAACTTCCCCTTCAAGAAACTGCCGCCGGACTCGGCCGAGCGGGTCGTCCCGATGAGTCAGGTCGAGATGGCGCTCGATACGCTCGGCGCGATCCTGCGGATCCTCGGCGAATACGCCGCCGACCAGGAGCACCAGGAGCCCGAGGCGTTCGTGCGCGTGTGCGAGGCCTGGGCCCAGCACGTGACCATCGCTACCCCGCCGCCGGGTTCGAACGAGCCGACCAGCGGCCCGGGCTCGGGTCCGGTCGCCGTCGGTGGGCCGCCGAAGTCGCCCGAGACGGCGCGCCGCGACTGGACCGGCGTGCGCGAGTTCGTGCGCGACTACGCCAAGAACAGCACGACCCACACGCGCACCGTGCTCACCGATCTGCGCCAGGTGATCTGGGTCTTCATCCAGAACCTCAGTCATTCCTTGGCGACGGAGCAGGATTCGGACAGCCGCATCAAGGAGCACCTCGGGCGCCTCGAACAGCTGGCGCAGGGGACGGCGACCGGCGAGCTCAAGCGCGAGGTCCTGGCCACGATCGTCAAGCTCGGCGAGATCGTCGAGCAGCGGCGCAAGAGCCACTACGAGCGCGTCGAGTCGCTGGGCGCGCAGGTGCGCATCCTGGGCAACGAGCTCGAGACCGCGCGCAAGGAGAGCGAGGTCGACCCGCTGACGCGGCTCTTCAACCGCAAGGCGTTCGACGAGTACCTGGCGCGCAGCGTGGAGCTGGCGCGCGCCTTCGGCCAGGAGACCTGCCTGCTGCTGATCGACGTCGACAAGTTCAAGACCATCAACGACACCTTCGGGCATCCGGAGGGCGACGCGGTCTTGCGGCGGGTCTCCGACACGATGACCCGCATCTTCCTGCGCAAGAGCGACTTCGTCGCTCGCTGCGGCGGCGATGAGCTGGCGGTGGTGCTGCGCGAGACGTCGCTCAAGGAAGGCATCGCGCTCGGCGAACGACTGCTGCGCGCGGTCCGCTCGGTCGCGATGGACCGCGAGGGCGTGCGCTTCCAGCTGACGCTGTCGATCGGTGCCGCGGCGCTGAAGCCCGGCGAAGAATCAACCTCGTGGGTCGAGCGCACCGACCGCGCTCTGTACCGCTCCAAGCGAGACGGCCGCGACCGCATCACCCCGGCCGAGTAGCTCGCGTCGCTTCATGGTAGCGTGAACACGCCATGGAATATCGACCACTCGGCAGGACCGGTTGGAACATCTCCACGATCAGCTTCGGCGCCTGGGCCATCGGCGGAACCTGGGGCGCGGTCGACGATCGCGAATCGCTCGCGGCGCTGAACCGCGCGCTCGATCGCGGCGTGAACTTCTTCGACACCGCCGACGTCTACGGGGACGGCCACAGCGAGAAGCTGCTCGCCCGGCTCCGGCGCGAGCGGCGCGATCCTTTCTATGTCGCGACGAAAGCCGGCAAGCGCCTGAAGCCGTTCGTCGCCGCGGGCTTCAACCGCGACAACCTGACCACCTTCGTCGAGCACAGCTTGAAAAATCTGGAGACGCACGCGCTGGATTTGTTGCAGCTCCACTGCCCGCCGTCCGACGTCTATTACCAGCCCGAGGTCTTCGGGATCCTCGACGACCTGGTGCAGGCCGGCAAGGTGCTGTTCTACGGCGTCAGCGTCGAGCGCGTCGAGGAGGCGCTCAAGGCCATCGAGTATCCCGGCGTGCAGTCGGTGCAGATCGTCTACAACATGTTCCGCCAGCGCCCGGCCGAGCTGTTCTTCCCCGAGGCGAAGCGCCGGCGCGTCGGCGTCCTCGCGCGGCTGCCGCTGTCGTCGGGGCTGCTCGCCGGCAAGCTCAACGCGCGCAGCATCTTCACCGGCGACGATCACCGCCACTTCAATCGCAACGGCGAGGCCTTCGATCGCGGCGAGACCTTCTCCGGTATCCCGTATACCACCGGCCTGTCGCTGGTCGAGGAGCTGCGCCCGCTCGTGCCCGGCGATCTGCCGATGGCGACCTGGGCGCTGCGCTGGATCCTGATGAACGACGCGGTGACGTGCGCGATCCCGGGCGCGAAGCGCCCCGACCAGGTCGACGAGAACGTCACCGCGGCCGACCTGCCGCCGCTGCCCGAGGCGACCATGGCCAAGGTGTACGAGATCTACGACCACCGGGTTCGCCCGCTGGTGCATCAGTACTGGTGAGGCTAGACCTTCACCGAGCGAAACAGCGGCGGCAGAGGCGGCTTCTGGCCAATCGCCAGCGCGATCGCTACCGCCGCCTGGTGCACGAGCATGCCGAGGCCGTCGGCGTAGCGCCGCGCGCGACCACGGACGGCGCGCGCGAGCGGGGTCTCCGCCCCGTACGCCATCTCGAGCACGGCGGTGCTCGGCTCGATCGCGTCGAGGCCGGCCTGCGCCTCGGCCGAATGCCAGGCCGCGGCCGGCACCGCGGAGACCAGGATGTGGGCGCCGGCGAGCGCGCCCGCGAGCGCGGCTTCATTCCAGGCGACCACGCTGATGCGCGCGCGTCGTCGCGCTGGTAACCGCGCCTTCATCGCGCGCCCAACCGCGGGTCGTCGCGCGACGACGCGTACGTTCGCGCCCGCCGCGCTCAGCGCTTCGACCGCGCCCGCGGCCGCGCCGCCCGCACCGACGACGACCGCCGTCGCTCCGGCGGCCTCGGCGCCGAGATCGCGCAGCGCCGCGAGCAGCCCCGGCCCGTCGGTGTTCTCGGCGCGGATCTCGAGGGCGCCGCGCGCGCGTCCTCTGCCGCCGAAGATCAGCGTGTTTGCCGCGCCCGATGCGCGCACCGCCGCCGAACGCGACGTCGCCATGGCCGCCGCGGCGTTCTTGTGCGGGATCGTGACGTTGACGTAGCGGTAGCCGTCGCGCGCCAGCGACCTCACGAGACCGCGAAACCCACGCGCGGTCACGCTGCGCGCTTCGTAGCGGCCGTCGATTCCCAGCGCGCGGAACGCCGCCTGGTGAATGTCCGGCGAGCGGCTGCGGCTGACGTCGCCGCCCAGCACCGCCGCTCGTACCGGCGCCGGCGCGACGGCGGCGCTCATTTTTGTCCGTCCCCCTTCGCGCCCGATTTGGCCTCGGTGACCTCGGCGGCGATCGCGCCCTCGCGCAGGCGCACCGTGATCGCGTCGCCGGGCCGCACCTGATCGGCGCGTGTCACCAGGTGTCCGCCGGCATCCTGGGTCAGGCTGAACCCGCGGTCGAGCACCTTGAGCGGCGACAGCGCGCCCAGCTTGTGCGTGCAGGCCTCGAGCGCCCGCTGCCGCCGATCGGCCGCGCGCTTCATCGACGCCGCCAGCGTCTGCCCCAACCCGACCAGCAGCGCGCGCTGGGCGTCGATCCGCCGGCGCGGGTGCGCGCGATTCAGGCGCATCTCGGCCGCCCGCAGCTCTGCCTGCCTCGCGCCCAGCTGCCGGCGCACCCGGGCGAGGGCGCGCTGCGACAGTTCGTCGATGCGCTGCCGGCGCATGTCGATCAGCCGCCGCGGATCACCGAGCCGCGTGCGCGCGCGCTCCAGCGCCAGGTGTTGCGTGCGCAGCTCCCGCTCCACGCCGCGCGCCGCCCGCCGGCACAGCAACGTCAGTTCGGTGCGCAGATCCGCTGCGACCGGCACCGCCAGCTCGGCCGCCGCCGACGGCGTCGGCGCGCGCACGTCGGCCGCGAAGTCGGCGATCGTGAAATCCGTCTCGTGCCCGACCGCCGAGATCACCGGCACGCGCGAGTCGACGATCGCGCGCGCGACGTTCTCCTCGTTGAACGCCCAGAGATCTTCCAGCGAGCCGCCGCCGCGCGCCAGGATGATGACGTCGACGTCCGGGACCTCGGCCAGGCGGCGGAGCGCGCTGGCGATCGCGATCGACGCGCCGTCGCCCTGCACCGGCGTCGGCGCGAGCAGGATCGCGATCGGGTAGCGCCGGTGCGCGACGCGGATGATGTCGTGCAGGACCGCGCTGCTCGCGGACGAGACCACGCCCAGCCGCCGCGGCAGGAACGGCAGCGGCCGCTTGCGAGCCAGGTCGAACAGCCCCTCGGCCTGCAGCTTCTTCTTCAGCTGCTCGAACGCCAGCGCCAGCGCGCCGGCGCCGGTCGGCTCGACCTCGGCGACCGTCATCTGGAACTTGCCGCGCCCCTCGTAGATCGTGAGGCGCCCGCGGCAGCGCACCGCCATCCCCTCGTCGACGCGGAACTTCAGGCGGCCCGCCTCGCGCGAGAACATCACGCAATCGAGCGAGCCCTCATCGTCCTTCAGCGAGAAATACAGGTGGCCCGGTCCCGAGCGCTTGAGCCCCGAGACCTCGCCCTCGACGCGCACGTCGGCGAAGCGGCTCTCGAGCGTCAGGCGCGCCGCGCGGATCAGCTCCGACACCGCGAAGATGCGCGGGGCCGGCGGAGGCGCCGGCAACGGCATCGACGAGGGCACCAGCGCGGCCGCCGGCCCCATCACCGTGGCGGGGCTCGGCGCGGCCACCGTGGAAACCACCGGCGCCGGCGACATGCGCTCCGACAGCGGCGCCAGCTCGATTTCCTCGGCGTCCTCGGTCGCGACGCTGTTCGCGGGCGTCACCGCCGGCGGCGGCGGGATCGCGACGTCGATCTTGGCGCCGAGGCGCGCGAGCCGCTCCTCGAGCGAAAGCTGGACCGGCGCGCTCTTCTCGGGATCCTCCCTGGCCCGCGCCGCCATCAGCGGGCTCCGCGCGCCGCCGCGCGCTCGTAGTCGGCAGCGTTGGTGCGCACCTGCTCGAGGTCGTGGTAAGCGCGCGTCTTGCGCGCCTCGGCGTCGGGTGTGAATCCGGCGAAGCCCCAGCCACCCTTGTCGCCGCGCGCGAAACGCACGCGCCCGCCGTCGGGCAGGACGACTTCGGCGACGTCGCCCGGCGCCTCGACCTCGATCGTCGGCTTCTCCAGCACGACCAGCTTCGCCAGCTGGGGCAGCATCGCGTCGGCGACATCGGCCTTGAACAGCTCGCGCGCGGAGGGCGCGGTCGCGCCCTTCTCGAAGCGGTGCAGCTCGCGCTCGCGCTCCGGCCCCTGCGGGTAGTTGCTGATGACGATGTCGTAGGCCTCGCGGTGCCACTTCTGCACCGTCATCCAGTCCCAGCGCGTCGTCTGATCGCACGCGTCGAAGAGGGCGCCACCGTCCTTCGCCGCGACCGCCCTCGAGAAGCGCGCGTAGGCTTCCTCGGGTGTCTTCGCCTTGGACGAGCAGCCCGCCGCGGCCAGACCCGCCGACAACAGCATCCAGACCAGGATCGTTCGGGAACGCATCGCTCGGAAACGGTCGACGCCGCGCACCCTCCGCAGATAGCGGAAATGGCGCGGTTGAGCAAGCGTTGAACAGGGGAACCCCGGGGAAGTTCCCTCACCCTCCGCGACGGATTGAGTGGCCGCACCGCCCCTGACGTGCGAGATTCACGGCCGCGAGGCGTGCTAGTCTCGGGGCCGCAATTGGCCGATTTCATGAGCGATCCCCTGACACCCCCCGCTGCGCGCCCCGAGTTGCCCGAAGACGAGTTTGCCGGGGTGCGCGCGCGCGCTGGGCGGCACCCGGCGCTGGCGCTGGGCGCGGCGGCGCTCGCGCTATTCATCATTTTCCACGTGCGCGCGGACATCGGCTACGCGCTCTCGTCGAGCGTGCCCATCGATCTGGGGGATGCGGCGGCGACCTTCGCCGCCGCGCCCGCGGAGGCGCGGCCGCGCGGTCACGGCGTCTCGCCCGAAGCGCTGGCGCAGGCCGCGAACCACTACGTGCGCGTGCGCGGCACGCCCGATCGCGAGAGCGCGCTCGAGCTCGACACCAAGGGCTCGTGGGTCTTCACGCAGTTCTTCCGCATCCTGGGCACCGGCAGCCGGCTCTTCGTCCACCGTCGCGAAAATCCGCTGCCCGCGGTGCGCGCCGAGGAGGACGTGTTCGAGGGGCGGCTCATCCGCTTCGCGGATCTCTCGTTCGAGGCTTCGATCCGCGAGTACTCGGCGACCCACGTCAGCGCGACGCACTTCTTCGCGCCCGACGGGCTGCGGCGCGCGGTCGCGCAGGCGCCGGGCGCGGCCACGGTGACGGTCACCGATCTCGCGGGCGATCCCGTGCTGCTCGGCCCCAACGATCTGCTGGCGATCGACGTGACCGTCCCCGAGCAGCTCCGCATCTCGTTCCCGGCCGACAAGTTTCGGCATGCGCTCGAGGCCAGCGGCGAGATCGAGAAGCGCGGCGGCACGGTGCTGAAGGTCGTCGAAGAGCCGGGTCCGTTCAATCCGACGGCGAAGCCAGCGATCGCGGCGGCGCGCCCCGACCACGTCGTGCTGCTGGTGAGCTTCTCACCCGAAAAGCGAGACGCGGCGCTGGGCGAGCTTGGAGACCTGGATCCCAAGATCGAGATCCGCGACGCGCGCCGCACGCTCAAGGTGCGCCTCAGCGACCTGCGCGACGGCGGCGATGCGTTGCTCGTGCAGTCCGTGGAGGGTAGCGCCGCGCCCGAGCGCTTGCCGATCGCCGACATCCCCGCGATTCGTACGCTGGCGGCGGTGCAGATCCCGGCCGACGCCTGGATGCTGATCGAGATGGACCACCCGCGCGACCACGTGCAGACGGTGATCTTCGCCGGCGTGTTGCTCGCTTTCGCCGTCATCAACCTGCTCGGCCTCGCAAGGGGTTTGAAACGCTCATGAGCCTGCGCATCTACGACACGCGCGCCAAGCGCAAGATTGATTGGGCGCCGCTCAACCCGGGCCAGGTCGTCGGCGTCTATGCGTGCGGCATCACGCCATACGATCTCTGCCACGTCGGCCACGCGCGCATGTTGGTGGCGTTCGACGTGATCATCCGGCATCTGCGCGCCAGCGGCCTCGCCGTGCGGTTTGTCCGCAACGTCACCGACATCGACGACAAGATCATTCGCCGCGGCCATACCGAGGGGCGCTCGGCGGCGGCCGTCGCGCTCGAGTACACCGCGGCGATGGACGCCGACATGCGCGCGCTCGGCATCGCGCCGGCCGACGTCGAGCCTCGCGCCACCGAGCACATCGCCGAGGTGATCGAGGTCGTGCAGCGCCTGGTCGATCGCGGTCTCGCCTACCCCGCCGACGGCGACGTTTACTACGCCGTCGGAAGCTTCGCGGGCTACGGCCAGTTGTCGGGCCAGAGCACCGACGATCTCAAGGTGGGCGCGCGCATCGAGGTCGGCGAGCACAAGCGCAGCCCGCTCGACTTTGCGCTCTGGAAGGGTGCGAAGCCCGGCGAGCCGCAGTGGCCGAGCCCGTGGGGGCCGGGCCGGCCCGGGTGGCACATCGAGTGCTCCGCGATGGCCTATCGGTACCTCGGCGAGACGTTCGATCTTCACGGAGGCGGCTCGGACCTGATCTTTCCGCACCACGAGAACGAGATCGCGCAGTCCGAGGGCGCGTTCGGCAACGGGCACTTCGCGCGCCACTGGCTGCACTCCGGCATGGTGAACTTCGGCGGCGAGAAGATGTCGAAGTCGCTCGGCAACGTGGTCACGATCCGCGGTGTCGCCGAGACGCACGACCTGGAATCGCTGCGCCTGCTGATGCTCAGCGTCCACTACCGCAGTCCGGTGGCGTTCGAGATCGCGCGCGACAGTGATGGACGGGCAACCTTCCCGGATCTCGACGAGGCCGAGGTGCGCCTCGAGTACTTCTACCGCACGCTCGAGCGGCTCGCGGAGTCGGCGCTGCCGGCGCCCGACGAGGCGGGCGCCGTGCTGCCGCCGGCCGACACGACCCTGGCGTCGTTCCGCACGGCCATGGATGACGACTTCAACACGGCGGCGGCGCTCGGGCATCTGTACGAATCGTTCGTGCTCGCCAACAAGGTGCTCGACGATCCCAAGGCCGCGGCCAAGGACGTGCGGCGGCGGACGCTGGCGCGGCTGCGCGCGGATCTGCTGGCGTGCGGCGCGACGCTGGGCATCTTCCAGCGTACGCCGTCGGAGTTCCTGCTGGCGCGGCGCGAGCGCATCTGCGTGCGCCGCAACATCGACCCGGGCGCGGTCGAGGTGCGCATTGCCGAGCGCGCCGCCGCGCGCGCCGCCAAGGACTTCGCTCGCGCCGACGAGATCCGCAAATCGCTGCAGGCGACCGGCATCGAGCTCATGGATTCGTCGAGCGGCACGACCTGGCGCGTGACCTGATCCGCGCCGCGGTGAGGCTGCGCTAAGCTTCCGGCATGTGCGGGCGAGCGACGCTGACCAACGAGGACTTCGAGGGCATCGCGGCCGAGCTCGACGCCGAGTTCTCCGCCGCGGACGCCGCGCTCTACCGCCCGCGCTACAACATCGCGCCGTCGGACCTGCACTGGATCGTCGAGCACGGCGCGGATCGCCGCGTGCTGCTCCCGGCAGTCTGGGGTTACCGCGCATCGGGGGGCAGGCCGCTCATCAACGTGCGCGGTGAGCAGGTCGGGTCGGGACGCGGCTTTCGCGACGCGTTCCAGGCGCGGCGCTGCCTGGTGGTGACCGACGGCTTTTTCGAGTGGGACGCGACGAAGGCGCCCTTCTGGTTTCACCGCGCCGACAAGAAGCTGGTGCTGCTCGCCGGGCTCTTTCAACCGGCGGGCAACGATGCCGGCGCGCCGTCGCAGCCGTCGCGACCGCGGTTCACGATCCTGACCACGCAGCCGAATCGGGTCATCGCCCCGGTCCACGATCGCATGCCGGTCGTGGTCGCGCCGGCGGGGATCGACACCTGGCTCACGGCGCCGCCGGCCCAGGCTGCGGCGCTCATACGGTCGGCTCCCGATGACACGCTCATCGCGACGCCGGTCTCGAAGCGTGTCGGGTCGGTCAAGAACGACGACCCGGCCGTGCTGGCGCCGCCCGATCCGGAGCCGCCGAAGCCGGCTCAGCAGAGTCTGTTCTAGCTCAGCTCAGTCCTGCGGGCTCGGGTCCGAAGAGGGGCGGGCCGGCGTGGGCGAAGCCGCGGGCGACGGCGCGTCCGCCGTCGATCGGCTGTTGCCGCTGTTGCCGCCATTGCGGCCGTTGTTGACGCGCTCGCGCAGCTCCTTGCCGACCTTGAAGAAAGCCAGCCGTTTCGGCTTCACGTGCACCGCCTCGCCGGTGCGCGGGTTGCGCCCCTCGTACTCCCGATAGGTGCGGATCGAGAAGCTACCGAAGCCGCGGATCTCGATGCCCTCGTCGCGGCGGAGCGCGTCGACCATCGCATCGAAGATGTGGCCGACCAGAAGCTCCGCCCGCCCCCGCGGAAGCTTGAGCCTGTCCGCGACAATGTCGATGAGGTCGGCCTTAGTCATGGGGACGGACAGGACACAGTCTAGAGAGACTCACCCAAGAAATCAACAGTTACCGTAAGTTACGGCGCGGGCATTTGAATGATGCCCGCAGCCTCGATTTCGGGCGGTCTAGCGGGTAGCGGCTCGTCGGGATCGGTGCGGTGCCGATAGCTCCGAAAGAATGAATATTCCTCACAGTTGTGGCGAGCGTAGAAGTCGATGACGTCGCGCCAGCCCAGCTCGCCGCGGTCGGCACCGTCGCGAATGTCGCGCCAGGAAAAGGTCTGGGGACAGAGGCTGCCAGCGAGGGGAATGTGCCCGGCCGAGGTTCGGCGCCCGTAGAGGATCAGCCCCGGCGGCATGCGCGAGACGTAATAGGCGCCGAGGCGCGGGATCTCCATCACTTCGATGCGGCGCACGCTGATCCGTTCGTCGGATCGATAAAGGCACTCGGTGCGCCGGATCGTCTGGTGCGGCGCCAGGACGATCGCGTTGTGGGGGGCGTCACCCTTGGTTTCGCAGCGCGGTTCGTCAGGGACGCGCGTCTGGACGCGATACGCGAGGTAGCGGTCGCCGCGGTTCTGGATCGTCAGCACCAGGTGATCCGCGCGGTAGAGCTGTCCCGCCATCGAGCCGGCTTCCCTGCGCACGACCAGCTGCAAGTGCAGGTGCGGCGTCTCCATCGTGCCGCCGACTTTGAGGCTGCGGTCGCCCGACCACTCGTCGAAGTAGGGGAAGAGGGCGGCCATCTCTTCGTAGGGCGAAGGCGCGACTCCATAGCTGTGCGCGTCCTGCTCCAGCGCCGCGCGATAGATCGTCCCCGAGTACTTGATCGCGGCGGCGGTCACGGCGGGCGCCGGGATCTTCGGGCGCGGCGGCGCAGGCGGCGGTCCGCCGGCGTACATGAGCCCGAGACCAATCGCGATGACGAACAGCCCGGCGAGGGCGACCACCAGCGCGAGGGTCCGGGATTCCACCCGCTAACCGAGGACGGTGGCGCCGCCGAAGTACGGTTGCAGCGCCGCCGGGACGTCGATCCTCCCATCGGCCCGCTGATAGGTTTCGATGATCCCGATCAAGGTGCGCGGCAGCGCCAGGCCCGAGCCGTTGAGCGTGTGCACGAAGCGCGACTTCTCCTTGCCGTCCTTCTCCTTGAATCGGATGCGCGCGCGCCGCGCCTGAAAATCACCGAAGTTCGAGCAACTGCTGACCTCGAGCCACTCGTTGCAGCCCGGCGCCCACAGCTCGAGATCGAACTTCGCCATCGCCGAAAATGAGAGATCACCGGTGCACATCTGCACGACGCGGTAAGGGAGCTCGAGGCCCTTCAAGATGTCCTCGGCGTCGGAGAGCAGTGCGGTCAGCTCGTCCATCGAGGTCTCGGGGCGTACGAATTTCACCAGCTCGACCTTGTCGAACTGGTGGCCGCGCTTGATGCCGCGCGTGTCGCGGCCGGCCGCCATCTGCTCGCGGCGGAAGCAGGCGGTGAAGGCGACGTGCCGGATCGGCAGGTCGCCGCCGTCGAGGATCTCTTCGCGGTAAAGGTTGGTGACCGGCACCTCGGCGGTGGGGATGAACCAGAAGTCCTCCTCCGCGTCGCGATACAGGTTCTCGCCGAACTTCGGCAGGTTGCCGGTGCCGACCAGACACTCGCGCCGCACCATGTACGGCGGGTAGATCTCGACATAGCCGTGCTTGCTGGTGTGCACGTCGAGCATGTAGGTGATGAGCGCACGCTGCAGCCGCGCGCCCCAGCTCTTGAGCACGTAGAAGCGCGAGCCGGAGATCTTCACGCCGCGCTCGAAGTCGATGATGCCCAGCTTCGTGCCCAGGTCCCAGTGCGGCTGCGGCGCGAAAGCGTAAGTCCGCTTTTGACCTTCTTCGCGCAGGACGCGGTTCTCGGTCTCGTCCTTGCCAACCGGGACCGAGGGGTGGGGCAGGTTGGGCAGCTCCAACATCTGCTCGTCGAGCGCCGCCTCCGCCGCCGCCAGCTCGCCGGCGAGCTTCTCGATCTTCTCCTTGAACGCCAGGCTCGCCAGCTTGGCCTGCTCGCGCGCCTCGCCGGGCGCGGCGCGCCCGATCTCCTTCGACAGGCGATTCTGCTCCGCTTGCAGCGTCTGCGATTCGTTCTTGAGGTCGCGCACGCGCGCGTCGCGCGCCATGACGGCGTCCAGGTCGACGGCGGTGCCCAGGCGCTGGTAGCCGGCGCGCACCTCGTCGGGCTTCTCTCTCAGCAGGCGAATATCGATCACGGCCGGGGAGTTTACAGGGGCGGCCGCGCGCCGTCACCCCGCGCTCGGCGCGGCGCTTTTTCGGCATCGCGCACCTGGCGCGGCGGCCATTCGTTGGTTAGATTGCGGCGCATGTCTCAACCGCAAAAGGGCGATGCCAAGAAGCCCTTCCTGACCGACGTTCAAGAACTTCGGCGCCGCGCCCGCCAGCACATTCTCAACGGCGCGGTGACGGAGGGCTATCGCGGCGATCGCGAAACCGTGGTGCGCTTGCTGAACGAGGCGCTGGCCACCGAGATCGTCTGTGTGCTGCGCTACCGCCGCCACTATTTCATGGCCAGCGGCATCCACGCGCAAGCGGTGGCGCAGGAGTTCCTGACCCACTCCAACGAGGAGCAGGGGCACGCCGATCAGATCGCCGAGCGCATCACGCAGCTCGGCGGCGCGCCCGACCTGAATCCAGCCGGATTGGTCACGCGCAGCCACGCCGAGTACCAGGAAGGCGGGTCGTTGATCGAGATGATTCAGGAGGATCTCATCGCCGAACGGATCGCCATCGATTCCTACGGCGAGATGATTCGCTACATCGGCGACACCGACCCGACGTCACGCCGCTTGCTGGAATCAATCCTGGGCGTCGAGGAAGAACACGCCGAGGACATGCGCACGCTGCTCGAAGCGCTCGGCAACGACAACAAGCCTCAGTGATCGGGCGCCCCGGCATCGCCGGGGGCACCATTTTTCGCATCCCGTTCGCGGGCGCGTCGCGCTAGCGGCTGCCGCCGGCGTCGTGGGCGCGCTCACACGGGCGAGCGTGTGGTGAAGACGCAGACGCGCGTCGCCGTAGGCTTCCTGAATCGGTCACGTGCGTGATCGCGATGGCGCTCTCGGCGCCGTCGCGAGCCTTTCTCCGTCGGAGCGCGTCAGCGATTGAACGCTCACCGTCGATCGATGATCGGCAAGACACGAGCGTGGACTACATTCGCCGGACCATCGACATTGGGCCTGACGCAGATCGATCAGGCGGAGGACGAACGAATGCAGCACGCACGCCACTGTTCCCGATCGAGCGCCAGGTTGGGGCGGCCATCTTCGGCCGCCCTTTTCATGTTTGCCGTCAGCGTCGCCGCGGCGGCCACCGTTGGATGTTCGACATCCGGAGGCGAAGGTCAGGGGGGTGTCGGTGGCTCGGGGGCAGGGTTGGGCGGGGCGAACGGCGCCGCCGGCGCATCGGGGGCCGGCGGTGTGACGGGCGGCGGAACCGGAGGCGCGGCGGGGGCGAGCGGCGGCGGCGTCGGTGGATCGGGAGCGGCCGGAATCAGCGGCGGCACCGGCGGCAAGGGCACCGGCGGTGCGACCGGGACCGACGCGGGCACGGGTGACTGCACGACCCCGCCACCCGCCAGTCCGCTCGTCGGCTGGGCGGCGATGAATTCGGCGAATCCCAACGGGACCACCGGCGGCGGATCGACGGCGCCGACGATGGTGACGACCGCCGCGGCGTTCAACAGCAACGCCGGCGGCACCGCTGCGCGGGTCCTCTACGTCACGGGATCGCTCACCGGTAACTTCACCATCGGATCGAACAAGACCATCGTTGGTCTGTGCGGCGCTTCGCTGCACGGCCACATCGAGATGAACGGCTCGGTCAATGTCATCTTCCGCAACTTGACCGTCGTCGGCTACGGCGTCGGCAACTGCGCGCTCGACCCCAGCTTCGACCCGACCGTCGGCTGCTCGTCCGGGGCCGACGCCATCACCGTCATCGGCGGCGCGCAGCGCATCTGGATCGACCACTGCGACATCTCCGACGGCACTGACGGCAACCTGGACATCACGCTCGGATCCGACCTGGTCACGGTGTCGTGGACCAAGTTCCACTACACCGCGCGGACCGACAACGGCGGCAGCGACTCGACCGGCGCGTCCGGCCACCGCTTCAGCGATCTCGTGGGCGGCGCCGACAATTCGCCCGGCGACGTGGGCAAGCTCAATGTCACCTGGCACCACGACTGGTGGGCCGACCGCGTCAGCGAGCGCCAGCCGCGCGTGCGCTACGGCAAGAACCACATCTTCAACAGCCTGTTCAGCGGCTCGGGGGATGACTACTGCGTGCGCGCCGGCATGAACGCCCAGCTGCTGGTCGAGAACAACGCGTTCATCGGCGTGTCCAACCCGCAGCAATTCAACAGCACCGTCGATCAAACGACGTCGTTCATCACCGCGAACAACAACCTTTACACCGGGACCAGCGGATCGAAGTCGACGGGCGGCGGCGGCACGGCTTTCACCATGGCGCCGTACACGTACACGCTCGACGATCCCGCCACGGTGCAGGCCGCGGTCCAGGCGGGCGCGGGTCCGCAGTAGCACGCAGCGACCGCGTCGGGCGAAGCCAGCTTCGCCCGACGCGCGTGCAAACACGCTCTAGGGTGCCGCGCTTGCGCGCGGCTGCACCGCCCGCGCCGCCACCGAAGTCGCCAGGCACACGAGGCCGCCGAGAGCGATCGGAGCCCGGCCGCCAGCGAGGTCGGCGAGGCGACCGACGATGGGCCCTCCGAGGAACGCCGTGCCGCCGATGAGCGCGGTTTGCAGCGCCAGCACGCGGCCGACCATGTCGCGGCGTGTGTCGACTTGCGCGAGCGAGGTGGTGGCCGTGAAGTACACGATGCTCGCGCCGCCCACGAGGAACACCGCGCACGCGGCCGCGTAGACGTTGGGCGTCGCGGACAGGAGGAGCATCGCGAAGCCGAGCGCGAGTGAGGCGGCGACCACGTGGCGGAGCTGGACGAACCTCCGGTGCGCGACCAAGAGGGCGCCCACCACCGCGCCGGAGCTCGAAACCGCATAGAGCGCGGTGTAGGCGACCTCCGTGGCATGAAGCGAGCGGGTCACGAAGAGCGCCAGGGCTACGCGCAAATTGAACGAGAACGTGCCGACGGCCGCGAACATCGCAAAGCTGATCCAGAGATCGGGCACGGAGAGCACATAGCGGAGCCCCTCGCGCACGCCACGGCCGGTTCGCGGCGCCGGTGGGGGCCTGAACAGCTCGCCGGTACGCATCATGAGCACGGCCGCGATCACCGCGAGGTAAGACGCCGCGTCGATCGCAAAGCACCAGCCGTAGCCGAGCGTCGTGGCGATGAGGCCGGCCAGCGCCGGCCCGAAGACCTGGGAGAGGCTGACGATGGTGCCGTAGAGCACGACGGAGTTCGCCAGATCTTCCTTGGGCACCATCTCGGGCACGAACGATCGGCGCAGTGGGTTGTCGAACGCGAGCAAGACGCCGCCGAACACCGCGAGCCCGTAGAGCGCGACCAGCGACGGCCTCGGATGGAACGCGAGGATCGCGAGCCCGACGGACTGCAACATCTCCAGGCTCTGGGTGACGAGCAGGAGCTTCCGCTTATCGCCCCGATCGGCGACGACCCCGGCCCACGGCGAGAGCAGAAGCAGCGGTCCGAATTGACAGGCCGCGAGCGCGCCGACCGCGAAGCCGCTGTGGGTGAGCCGAAGAACGAACAGGATGAGCGCGACGTTCGTCAGGAAGTTGCCGGTGTTCGAGATCGTCTGTCCGATGAAGAAGAGCCGAAAATTTCGGTTCTCGAGCGACTGGAAGGTGCGCGAGAGCCCACGCCTCACGCGACCCTCGTTCGAAGCGGGCGCACCGGGGCCGGGGACGAGGACGCGCGGATCCGTGGACATGGCTAGCTCGACGACTTGCTCGCGGAAGGCACGGGGCGATCGGCGTCGGCGAGGCGCTCGAGCAACCGGATGGCTCGCTCGAGCGTGGACCGTTCACCGGCGGGCACGTGCTTCTCGATCGCGTGCGCGAGCCAGGCATCGCGCGACGCGACGGCGGACTCGAACAGCCGACCGCCGGCGGCGGTGATGAGGACCAGGCTCTTCCGCCCGTCGCTCGGATCGGGAGCGGTGCGCACGAGCTCGGCCTGCTTCAGCGCCGCCAGATTCTGCGCGATCGCCTGATGGCTCACGTGCTCCGCCGCGGCGAGCACGGCCGCCGTGGTGGGTCCGCCGTCGCGTAAACGTTTGATGATGGCGAGCTGGGCGATCGGCAGCTCCACCCCCGAGCCCCACACCGCTTCACGCAGCCGCGCGCGCAGGCGCTTGATCGCGACGGCGAGTCTCATCGCCAGCGCGTCAGCGGCCGGCCCCTTGGGCTTCACGGGCATGGCCCCGAAGCTATCGTGGCCGAGATGTTTACGCAAGTAACTTGCGCAAGTGGCTTGTAGAGTTCTATGCTCCGCCCATGCCCACCTCCAGTCCCAATAGCGCGCTGCTCGTGATGGACGTGCAGCACGGAATCCTCGATCGCATACCCGACAAGGACGCTTACCTGGCTCGCGTTCGCGCCACCGTCCAGATGGCGCGCCAGAAGGCAGTGCCGGTGCGCTTCGTCGTCGTCGGCTTCCGGCCGGGAATGCCTGAAGCGTCCGCCCGCAACCGGGGTTTCGCGGCCTACAAGCAACAAGGCTCGACGTTGTTCACCGACCCGCGGCCCGCGATCTCGCCCGAGGAGGGTGACGTCGTCATCACCAAGCGCCGCGTGAGCGCGTTCACCGGCAGCGATCTCGAGGTCGTGCTCCGCAGCGGCGACGTTCAACACCTGGTGCTCTGTGGCATCTCCACGAGCGGCGTCGTGCTCTCGACGCTCCGCGAAGCCGCCGACAAGGACTACCGCCTGACCGTCCTGTCCGACCTCTGCGCCGACCCCGATCCCGAGGTGAACCGCGTGCTGCTCGAAAAGGTGTTCTTACGTCAGGCAGAGGTCATCGCCAGCGAGCCGTGGGTGCAGAGCCTCGGGTAGCCCGATCACGCCGCCTCTTCGGCGCTCGGCCGCGGCATCGTCGACAGGGCGTTGTTCTCCGCCTTGCGCGCCTCGACCAGGGTCAGCCGCACCTCCTCGGCGATCTCGGGGTGCTCGGCGACATAGGCGCAGGCCTTCTCGCGGCCCTGCGCGATTCGTTCGCCTTTCCAAGAGTAGAACGCGCCTGACTTGTCGATGAGGCCGGCGGTGGAAGCCAGGTCGACGATCTCGCCCGGCCAGTTGACGCCGGAGCCGTAAAGAATGTCGAACTCGGCCTCGCGGAACGGAGGCGCGACCTTGTTCTTCACGACCTTGACCCGGGCGCGCGTGCCGATGATCTGGTCGCCGCTCTTCACCGTGCCGATCTTGCGGATGTCCAGGCGCACCGATGCGTAGAACTTCAGCGCGTTGCCGCCAGTCGTGGTCTCGGGGTTGCCGTAGACGACGCCGATCTTCTGCCGCAGCTGGTTGATGAACGCGACCGCGGTGTTGTTGCGCGCGGTCGCGGCGGTCAGCTTGCGCAGGGCCTGGCTCATCAGGCGCGCCTGCAGGCCCATGTGCGCGTCGCCCATCTCGCCCTCGATCTCGGCTTTGGGCACCAGCGCCGCGACCGAGTCGACCACGATCAGATCGATCGCGCCGGTCGCGACCAGCTTGTCGGCGATCTCCAGCGCTTGCTCGCCGTAGTCGGGCTGCGAGACCAGCAGGTCTTCGATCTTCACGCCCAGCTTGCGCGCATAGGTCACGTCCAGCGCGTGCTCGGCGTCGATGAACGCGCACACGCCGCCCGTGCGTTGCGCCTGCGCGATCGCTTGCAGCGTCAGCGTGGTCTTGCCCGACGATTCGGGACCGTAGATCTCGATGACGCGGCCGCGCGGCAGCCCGCCCACGCCGAGCGCGAGATCCAGTCCGACCGAGCCGGTGGGGATGACGCCGATCTCCGCGATCTCGCCGCCCGAGAGCGGCATGATCGCTCCCTTGCCGAACTGTTTCTCGATCGCGGCGATCGCGGTCGAGACCGCCTTCATCTTTTCCTTCAGGGTCTCTTTGATGGACGACATGGACATGGGGACGCTCCTTTTCGGTTTCGGGTGTCAGGGATCGATGGGTCGATCGAGCAATCGGTACTGCAGCGCTTCGGCCAGGTGGGCGTTGCGGATTCGATCGACGCCGTCGAGGTCGGCGATCGTGCGCGCCATGCGCCGCACGCGGCTGACCGCGCGCGCCGACAGGCCCAGC
The DNA here is from genome assembly GCA_964571275.1 of uncultured Myxococcales bacterium. GTDB lineage: Bacteria > Myxococcota_A > Polyangia > Fen-1088 > Fen-1088 > DASRQZ01. Next base: position 16,796 of record CAZNCQ010000041.1, on the reverse strand, counting down.
CGCTCGACGGCGCGCTCGAGCAATCGGTGTCCGTCGGCGTCGAGTACCGCGGCCCCTTCGAGCTCGCCCGCGGTGAGCCGCGCGTTCGAGCGCGGGCCGCGCCGCCGCTGGCGCTCGCGCGCCTCCTCGACGCGCACACGGACGGGCGCGCTCGGCTCGCCGCGCGCCGCCGCCGCGAGCTCGCGATAGGGCACGGCGGGCACGTCGACGTGCATGTCGATCCGATCGAGCAGCGGGCCCGACAGCCGCGAGCGATAGCGGGCGATCCCCGACAGCGAGCACGTGCAGGTGCGCAGCGTGCTGCCGAGGTGGCCGCACGGGCAGGGGTTGAGCGCCGCCACCAGCATGAAGTCGGCGGGGTAGGTGACGTTTCGGCGCGCGCGTACCAGCGACACCGCGCGCTCTTCCAGCGGCTGGCGCAGCGCCTCGAGCACGGGGCGCGCGAACTCGAGCAGCTCGTCGAGGAACAGCACGCCGTGGTGCGCGAGCGTGATCTCGCCGGGCCGCACCGCTGGTCCGCCGCCGACCATGCCCGCGGTGGTCACGGTATGGTGTGGCGCGCGGAACGGACGCTCGCGCACCAGGGCGCGCCCGCCCAGCATTCCGGCGACCGAGTAGACCATGGTCGTCTCCAGCGCCTCGTCGAACGACAGCGTCGGCAGGATTCCGGGGAGCCGCCGCGCGAGCATGGTCTTGCCCGAGCCCGGTGGCCCGACGAAGAGCAGGTTGTGGCCCCCGGCGGCGGCAAGCTCGAGCGCGCGGCGCGCGACTTCCTGGCCGCGCACGTCCGCGAGATCCGGCGGCACTACTGGTGCGCTCGGATCGATCGGGTCGATCGCGGGGAGACTCGCCAGCGCCAGCTCACCGCGCAGGTTGCCGACGACCTCGCTGAGCGCCGACACCGGCTCGACGGTGCAGTCGCCGCCGACGACGCTTGCCTCGCGCAAGTTGGCCCGCGGCACGAACAGCCGCCGCATGCCCTGTGCCCGCGCCCACGCCGCGATGGGCAGCACGCCCCGCACTGGACGCACCGAGCCGTCGAGGGCGAGCTCGCCGACGAACAGGCTCGCTTCCAGCGCCGCTGGATCGAGCACGCCGGCGGCGCACAGCATGCCGACCGCGATCGGCACATCGAACGCGGCGCCGTCCTTGCGAAGATCGGCGGGCGCCAGGTTCACCGTGATCCGGCGCGGCGGCAGCTTGAAGCCGCTGTTCTCCAGCGCGCCGCGGATGCGCACGCGCCCCTCTTTCACGCCCGCGTCGGGCAACCCGACGATGTGGCAGCCGGGTAGCCCGAGGGCGACGTCGACCTCGACGTGGATCGGCGCCGCTTCGATCCCGACGACGGCGGCGGACGTGACGCGAGCGAGCATGCTGCAATCGCTCTAAGCGAGAGCGATGCCAGCTCCGAGCCGCGGATCCTCGCGGCTGCACGTCACGCGCTGGCCGGTCCCCGGCCACGTCGTCCCGGATCCGGTCAGGCGCTGGGTCGAGAATCGGCGAGCGTCAGCGCACGCAGCGCGTGTACGCCGTCGGGAACGTATTCCACGCCGTCCCCGAACCGGCGTTCCAGCCGGTGAAGCCGTCGCAGTAGTTGATGCCCCAGGCGACGCCGCCGACCTTCGACGCCTCCAGCGCCCAGTACCAGGTCGTCGCGCCGCAGAACAGCGTGTTGGGGAGCGCCGTGCGGTTCACGGCCGGGCCGACCAGCGCTTCATTGACGGTGCTGGTCAGCTCGTTGAGGGTGGGCACGCGCCAGCCGGTGTGGCCGTTCAGGGTCAAGCCGGCGCAATACGCGGGTGCGTCGGCAAAGTTCATCAACGCCGGCGAGTACGCCTGTTGCCAGGTCAGGCCGGTGTAGTTGTCGGTGACCTCGCCGCTGGCGATCGTGTAGTGGTTGGGCGGCTCTTTCGCGAAGACGTCGGCGTCCTCGCCGGGGCCGTTGCCGCGCACGCAGCGCGCGACGTTGTTGGTGCCGCTCATCGCGACGGCGTTGCTGCTGAAGCCGTTCGTGCCGTAGCCGAACTGAAAGCCGGAGGTGTTCTGTCCCGTGATCGTCTCGTACCACCACGACGACGTGCCGTAGTAGCCGGACGTCACGGTGAAGATCGACGCGAACCCCTTGGCGCCGTTGTTCACGTCGACGATCGACGCCATCTCCACGCGGGTCGGCATGCGCCAGTCGTTGAAGCCGGCGTAGTTGCCGGTGGCCAGCGCCGCGCAGCGATCCGCGCTCGCCTGCCAGGTGCCCTGGGTGGCCGGGTTGGCTTTCTCCCAGACCAGGCAGGTGATGTTGTCCTTGATGGCCCCGTTGCCGAGGTCGGTGTAGCTCTGGTGATTGGGCACGCCGGCGCCGTCGGCGACCGGGTTCGGCATCCGCCAGCACGGCCACTTGTGCGACCCGCAGGTCGACTCGACGCACGGGCCGCCGGTTGAACCGCCCGCGCCGCCTCCGGTCGCGCCGCCGGAGCCGGTTGCGCCCGCGGCTCCGGATGAGCCGCCCGCGCTGCCGCCGGTGGTTCCGCCGCTACCGGTCGTGCCGCCCGCACCCGTGGCGCCCGCGGCGCCGGTTGCGCCGCCCGTCGGTGAGCCGGGCGCGCCGCCGCTGCTCGATGGCGCTCCGCCGCCCGCGCCTCCCGCGCCTCCCGCGCCCGTACCGGTGCCGGGCGCGCCGCCGGTTGCTCCGCCCGCAGGAGACATTACGTTGCCGGCACATCCGGCCCATAGCAGGACCGCCGCTCCGCACAGCCCTCGTGTCACCAAGGTCGGTTTCATGCGACGAAGTTCCTGGTTCCCCAACATCGATGAGTATTGTTGCCGGAGCGAGCGAAGCGAATCACTGCGTGCGACTCCCGGCCGTAATCCGCCTCTAAGACAAGGGTTGGGACTCACAAAGTTGGTGCAAGCTCTCGCCGTTCGCCGTCAATCGCGGATTCTCGAAATGACCCTGGCCGCGGATGCGCGCGGTCGCCGTCAGGGGTCAGGGCGGGATCCGGTGCTAGAAGCCCCGATCGTGTCCGGGCGCGCCCGCAGAACGTCGAAAGTATGGCTGGCGCTGGTGTGGGCGGTCGCGGGGTGCGCGCCGCGGTCCACCGATCCTTCGTTGCATCGGCCCGCGCCCGGTCCGGCGGTCAAGGCCTTTCCCACCGCGGATGGCTGGGCGGCGACGACGCCGGGCGGACGCGGTGGCGTGATCCTGCGCGTGACCACGCTGGCTCCGAGCGGTCCGGGTTCGCTCGGCGAAGCGCTGCAGGTCGACGCCCCGCGCCTCGTCGTCTTCGAGGTCGGCGGCGTGATCGATCTCGGGCGCAGCGTCATGGATGTCGAGGCGCCCTACCTGACTGTCGCCGGCCAGACCGCGCCGTCGCCAGGCATCACGCTGATCCGCGGCGGCATCCGCATCGCCACTCACGACGTCATCATCCAGCACCTGCGTGTGCGGCCGGGCGAGGCCGGCGCCCCCAAGCGCAGCGGCTGGGAGAGCGACGGTATCGGGACCGTGACCGGCGCGCACGACGTGATCATCGATCACTGCACGACGACCTGGGCCACCGACGAGAACCTGAGCGCTTCGGGCGATCGCTTCGCCGGCAGGAATCCCGCAGAGTGGCGCGAGTCGACGTCGCACCGGATCACCATCAGCGACTGCCTGATCGCCGAGGGGCTCTCGCACGCGACCCACCGCAAGGGCGAGCATTCGAAGGGGACGCTGATTCACGACAACGTCACCGACGTGGCGGTGATTCGCAACCTGTACGCCAGCAACGTCGAGCGCAGCCCGATGTTCAAGGGCGGCGCGCGCGGCATCGTGGTCAACAACTTCATCGCCAATCCGGGACGCACCGCGATCCGCTATGTGCTGGTCGATCACGAGTGGGGCCCGCTGCCGCATCAGACCGGGCAGATGGCGATCGTCGGCAACGTCATGCACTACGGCCCCGACACGCGCGCCGAGTTGCCGTTGCTCACCGTCGACGGCGCCGGGCCGTGCGAGGTCTTCATGGACGACAACGTCGCGCTGGACACGCGCGGCGGCACGGCGCCGCCCGTGCTCGGCAAGCTGGAGAACGTCATCCCGATCGTGCGGCGGCCGCTGTGGCCGGCGGGCTTCGTGCCGATGCGGGCCGCCGACGTCGAGGCTCACATGTTGCGTGAAGTCGGCGCGCGGCCGTGGGACCGCGATCCGATCGATGCGCGCATCATCGCCCAGGCGCTGAGCGGCAAGGGGCACGTCATCGACAGCGAGGCGCAGGGCGGCGGCTATCCGCCCGCGGTCGAGACGCGGCAGGCGTTCGAGCCGGCGCGCTGGAACCTGGCGACGATGATGCCGCTCGAGACCGCGGCGCCGGCGCGCCTGTCCCAGCAAGACGCGCGCGCGCCCTGAGCGCGCGTCGATTGCCGCATCAGGAGCACTTGCCGCTGGCGGCGACCAGCGTGGACCCGGTGATGCACGAGCAGCTGCCGCCCGTCACGCAATGGCCGTGGAACGCGTCGAGCGCGGGGTTGTCATTGCAGGTCTGGTCATCGCCGACGGTGCAGACGTTCGCCGGCCCGACGCAGCCGACGGATGGCTGGAAACAACCGCCCGCCGGGCAGAGGCAGGTATCGATGACGTGGACGGCGGTCGGCGCGCAGGAGCAGGCGCCGACCGCGCACGTGTTGGGAAAGTTGCCGCTGCCGCTGCAGCAGAGGCTGTTCGAGACCGTGCCACCGGTGGCGTTGCAGGCCTGTGCGTTGATCGAATCGTTGCTGCCGTCGAGCCCCAGTAGCACCTCGGCGTCGTGATCGAGAGCCAGCGAATCCCCCGTGGGATTGAGCAGGCATCGCAGGTTGCCGCTGGTGACGCTGTTCGGGGGCGGCAAAGTAACTCTGATTCCGTTGGAACCTGGGCATGCGGAGCTCAGCTTGGTGAGATCGCCCACCCTCTGCAGGTGGTACAGGAACAGCGTGACCTCGGGGGACCCCGGCGGAAACGAACGAGGCAGGGGTGGCGGCATCAGGGCGGTTGTGCTCGCGATCGTGCGCTGGGCTTCCCCGCGGCTATCGATGGAGACCTGGACGTCCGGCAAGGCATCGCCGAAGGTGATGGTTGCGACCGGGATCGGATCGACGATGGCGGATCCATCGACGGGGCATGGGATGCCCGTGCAGGCACCGACGACGCCGTCGGTGCAGATGCAGCTCAGCTGGCACCCGAGGCGAAGGACGACGTCGCCCGAGTGATAGGTGATGCCGTTGTCGATGCAGCTCATCCCGGGTGGGACGTCCGTGGCTTGATCGACGTGCCCATCCTCGGGGACGTCGGGCACGACGGTGTCGGCGACGACGTCCGGCGCGGTATCGGCGACGACATCGGGTGCGGCATCCACGACCACGTCGGGCGAGCCGTCCGGCGGCAAATCCGGCTGCGCGTCGCCGGCGTCGTTCGACATGCGGACGTCGCCTCCGTCGGGCGTGCCGGCCGCGCCCAGCGACATGGTGCGCGTACAGGCCGCGATTGCCAGCGCCATCGCCATGGCGGCGAACGCGCCGCCGCCTTTCCGCTGTTCGATGCTCGAGACAACCCGCAAGCGATGAGTCTTCATGATTCGTCTAGTGACGGCCGACGGAGAAACGTTTCAGGGGCACGCGGCGATCGCTTTTCGCGCGCGCTGGGCGAACGCGTCCGATTCGCCGTTCGCCAGCACGGCCTCGAGATCGGCCTTGCCGTCGGCGCAGCGCCCGGCCTTGATGCGCAGCTCGCCGCGCACGGTGCGCAGCTCGCGCGCGCGAGGAACGCCACCGAGCCCGAGTTGATCGAGTAGTGCCAGCGCCTCGCGGTCGCGCGCGCTCGCGAGCAGGATCTCGGCGCGCAGCAGCCGCGCTTCGAGCTGGATCTGGCCCGCGGGGAAGCCCCGCTCGTGCGCGTCCAGCGCCGCCAGCGCCCCGGCGGCGTCGTGGTCGCGGTGCCAGAGCGCGAGCGCCGAGGCGAACGAGCGGCTCTCGGCGACGATCGTGCTTTCCGGGGCGGCGGGTTCCGGCGGGGACGAGCGCGGGATCTCGCGATCAATCACGGCGGGCCTTGGCGCGCCTGATGGCGCGGCCGCTGCGGGCAGCTGCGGTGCCGGCGCGCTCGGCGCTGGCGTCGGCGGTGGTGCGGGTGACAGCGCGGGCTCCGACGCTGGACCCGGGCCCGCCATCTCCGCTGCTGTGGTTCGAGCGGCGGCGTGCGCGGCAGTCTGTTGCCGCTCGGCCAGCGCGACGCGGGTTTCGCGCACACGCGCAGGCGAAGCCGCGCCGCTCGCGGGCGCGACGATCCCGATGCTCGCCCGCGGAGCCTCGGCTAGCGGCGCCGGCGTCGATTCGTGACCGGCCGGTTCCGGCCCCGGCAAGCGCGCGGAGGCGCGGACCGGAGCGGCGGCTGCTTCCGATTGTGCCGGCTGTGTTCGGCCGCGCGTCTCCGGCGCCTGGCTCGTACGGCCGTGACTCAGCAGCACTCCAATCCAACGGCCCACGCCCGGCAGCCGCGTGAGATCGCGGCCGGCCATCGCCAGCGCGCCGCCGGCGAGCAAGAGCACGAACAGCGCGGCCAGCGCCGGCGACAGCAGCGGGCGCCGCGCCGCCGCGCGCGGATGGTGCAGCCGCCGCTCGATGCGATCGATCTGCGCCGGCGTCAGCTCGGGCAGGTCGCGCGTGCGCTGCAGGAACGCGATTGCGCGGCGGTAGCGTTCCTTCAGATCGACGGTCGCGGCGGCTGGCGCCTCGGCCGGTACCGCGACCGGTTGCTCATCGTCGGCGGACATCGTCTTGTCTTCTCCTTCCGTCGCTCGGGTCCTTCGATTCCATCTGTTCGTAGAGACGCAGAAAGCGCGCCCGGGCGCGGTGCAGCCGCAGCCGCGCGTTCGCCGGCTGAATGCCCAGGAGCTGGCCGACCTCGTCGGCGCTCAGGTCCTCGAGCTCGAACAGGATCAAGGCCTGCCGATCGCGCTCGGGCAGCCGGTCGAGGATGCTGTAGACGGCGCGCGCGGTCTCGTGACGTTCGACCAGGCGCACGGCGTCGGGGCCGGGCGCGGGCAGGTGGCCGGCGCTGTCGTCGGCGCTGCCGCTCAGCCAGCGGCGCCAGCGCGCGCGGCGGCGGCGGTGGCGCACGACCCGTTCGGTGATTCCGAACAGCCAGGTCGCGACGCTCGAATCGCCGCGAAACGTCGGCAGGCGCTCGTGCGCGATGGTGAAGACCTCGTGAAC
>CAZNCQ010000041.1:0-9472 GCA_964571275.1 uncultured Myxococcales bacterium | reverse complement strand
GAGCTGCTCGCCCCGCAGTGCGACGCGCGCGGCCTCGGGCGCCAGCCCGAAGTCCAGCAGCGTGCGCCCGAACCAGCGCCGCCAGGCGATCCCGACCCCGAACCTCGACGAGCTGTAGGCCGCGCGGCCCGGGCCCAGCACCTGGCTGCGCTCGCCGGTGCCCTGGCCGAGGGCGATCACCGAGAACGGGGCCGACAGTTGATAGCCGAGCTCGCCGCCGGCGCCCCAGGTGCCGACGTCGCCGTCGTGGACGCCGAATCCAAAGGCGGCGATGTCGATGCGCGGAGGTGTGCGCGGCGCCGGCGTCGGCGGCGCGGGCGTCCCGGTCAGAACCAGTGGCGGGGGCGGCGCCGGGGATGGCGCGGGTGCGGGCGTCTCGCGACCCGACCACTCGCCGAGCCAGGCCGCGATCACGACCGCCGCGACCACGGCGCGCTCGTGGCACGCGCCGGGTGCGGCGACCTCTCGCTGGCCGAGCACCTTGCCGTCGGGCGCGCGCAGCACGATCTGCATGGCGCCGTCGTCGACGCGGACGTCGGGCGTGCCCTCGAGCGCCAGCGCCGCGGCGACACCCAGGCGATCGATCTCCTGCTCGACGTCATGGCGCGCCGGGCAGGCCGCCGGCGGCGTGGGCGCGAGGGCGGCGGGTGCGGGGTCCCCGATGGCTGCCATGACGATCGCTGCCATTGAGAGAAGCGCGCGCGCCAGGACCCCGCCCATGGGGGCTACTATAAACGGGCGGGGACGAGGACGGCGACGAGGACGGGGCGCCTCCCGTCATCGGGCCGCCCCTAGAACGTCAGGCGCAAGCCCAGGCGGCCGTGGACCGGCGTCTGGTACGAGGTCGCGTGGCCATAGTTGGGATTCACGGCCAGCGGCCCGCCCTGGCCGTTCTTGGCGTACTTGAGGTCGTCCTTGGTGCCGTTGACGATCGGCGCCGCCGAATCGAAGGTGTAGTCGTCGTCGACGCGCAGGACGGCCTGCTGGTTGAAGATATTGAAGACGTCGAGGAATGCCTCGATGTTGGTCTTGGGGGTGAGCGGACAGCGATACGACAGCTTGCCGTCGAACTGGGTGATGGGCGGCGTTCGACCGCCCGAGCCGCGCGGCAGCAGAAAGACGATCTGTCCGTTGCCGGCCAGGTTCGACACATAGTTGATGGGCTGACCCGAACGCGCCGCGAAGCCGAGCCCGAAGACGATGCTGCCGGGGCCCACGGGCTGCGAGTAGTAGCCGTCGATGCGGCCCGAGTGCGGATGGTCGTTGGGCAGCGGACCGCGCTGATTGAGGACCAGATCCTGGGTGTCGTAAGCGTTGCCGCCGTTGGGGGCGAAGTAGTCCTGATGATCCTGATAGAGACCCTCGTAGTTACCAATCAGGCGCGAGTAGGTGTACGACGCGTGAACCAGCCACTGCTTCGAGAACCGCTTGTCGACGAACAGTGTGACCGCGTCGTAGGTGCGCTCGGGCTTGGGCTCCGAAGCCAGGCCCTTGAGGTTCGCCAGCAACGACTGCGCGGTCGCGAGCTGGTTCTGCGCCTGGGTCAGCGCCGCCTGCGCCGTCGCCTTGGCTGCGTCGGTCGTCGCGCTGTTGAGGTCGGTCTGGCGCTGCGCGACCAGCGCCGTGTCTTGCGTGATCTGGTTTTGATATCCGCTGATGGCCTCGGGAGGCACGTTGCCCGGGTTGGCGAGCAGGAAGTTGAAGTCGGCCGCGGTGCCGTCCTCGATCACGTTGCCCAGCCAGCGGTGGGTGTAGTCGATGCCGAGCACCAGATCCTCCATGACCTCATGCTGCGCGCCCGCGACGACCTCGTTGTGGTACTGGCCTTTCAAGTGCGGCTGAACCGGGTAGTCCTTGCCGTTGTTGAAGTAGCCGTAGTCGTTCGGATTCATGTCGGGCGTACAAGTGCGCCATTCGCCGGTGCCCCCGGTCCAGTTGGCGGGAGGGTTGCCGCAAGTGGAGGGGTTGATCGGCGCGACCAGGATGCCCTCACCGCCGAAATAACGGGCGGCAATGCTCATCGGGATGGTCTCGTAGTATTGGCCAAAGTGCGCAAATACCTTTGAGCGGCCGTCGTTGGTCGGATCCCATACGACGCCAACGCGGGGCGCGAGATAGTTGTCGAGGTGCAGGAACTCGACATTCTGATCGTCGTACATCTTCTGCATCTCGTAGCGCACGCCGGCGTTGATGGTCAGGTTCGGGCGGGGCGAGTAGCTCTCTTGCAGAAACAAAGAGCTGATGAAGTTGCTGACGTTGGCCGCGAGCTGATCCTGATAGTGCGGTGCCGTCTGCAGATCGTACGGGTGGCTGCCGAACTGATACGGCTGCTCGTCGCCCTGCAGCGAGAAGAATGTCCAGACCTGGGGGGTTCCGGGATTGAACTGCCGGACCAATCCCCGCTCACCCAGCGGCCCGCTGTAGTAGCGGACCTGGTCGAATTGCGTCCCCTCGAAATGCCAGCCCCACTTGATCTCGTGGTGGCCGCCGGCTTCGAAGATGTGGGTCGATTTGATGTCACCGCTCAAGCGATTGGACGTGAACGTCTTCTCGAGGCCGAAGCCGCCGTTGTGGTAGTTGTCGACCGGGCAGGGCTGGAAGACCTGGCCGTTGATGGTTTGCGGCTCGCAGCCCGGCGTGTGCTCCAGGTCCCACAGGTTCGCGCCCCAGTGTTCCTCTTGATTGAGGTTGTTGAGCGCCGGGGTGGGCGAGTAGTCGTTGAAGTACTCGCGGTGGACGCCGATGTTGGCCTCGATCTGCCACTTGCGGTCGAAGAGCTTCGAGATCCAGTGCAGCCCGACGTCCGTGCTGTCACGTATGACGTTCTCCCGCATCCAGCTCGGGTCGGCGATCGCCGGATCACCGCCGACACCGGCACGGACGCCGGCGCCGTTCGACGGCGAGCCGAAGATCGACAGCGTCAGCCGGTGGTCGGGCGCGGGCACGAAGTCGAGCTTGCCGCCGAAGTGATAGGTCTGGCGCGACTCGCTGACGCGGCGGCGGTCGACCTCGGGGCCGAAGGCCTCGATGCCGTTGGCGTCCGGAGGCGACAATGAGTGGGTGTAGCGGAAGACGTGATCCTCCTGCAGGCGCGGCGCGAGGCCGAGCCAGAAGAAGAGCTTGTTCTTGATGATGGGACCGCCGACCTCGGCGCCGACGTTGGTGTCGTAGTCGGGCTTGGTCGCCGATGAGATCGCGCCATTGACGCGGGTGACGACCTTGGGATCGCCGGCCAGGAAGTAGGGTGACCAGTAGCCGAACACGCTGCCATGCAGATCGTTGGTGCCCGACTTGGTGACCGCGCTGACCACGCCGCCCATCGCGCCGCCGAACTCGGCGTTGTACCCACCGGTGTTGACCGACATCTGGTCCAGGAACTCGACCGGGAAGTTCGATCCGCCACCCGTGCTGGGCAAGTTGCTGTTGATGTTGCCGTACTCGGCGCCGGTCACGTTGAGTCCGTCGACGAGGTAGATGTTCTCGAGTCCCGTCGCGCCGCCGATCGAGACGCTGCCGGTGCGGTCGAGGAACGCGCCCGGCGCCTTCTCGATGACGTCGCCGAAATTGCGCCCGATCGGAACGTTGGTGTTGAACGCTGAATCGAACGTCGGTCCCAACCGGGTGGATCCGACATCGACCGCGGGTGCCTTGCGCGTGATGACGTAGGTCTCCTCGGCAGCCGCGGCCGCCGCCGTGCCGGCGATGCGCGCGTTGACCTTTACCGTCTTGTCGGCCGAGACCACCACGCCGCCTTGCTCGGTCTTGGTCGACGAATTCGCCATGTAAAAGCGAATCACGTACGTGCCGACGGGCAACGCCGAGAAGTAGTAGTCGCCGGTGTTGGTGGTCAGCGTGGCGTCGTCGCCCTGCGGGCCCTGAACGATGACCGTGACGCCGGAGAGCGGCTGGCCGCTGTCCTTGTCGGAGACCCGGCCGGTGATCTTGCCGGTGACGTCCTGTGCGCGGGCGATTCCTCCCCCCAAGAGCAGCGCCAACGACAATCCCAGGGCAACTGCGCCGGCCGTAATACGGCTCATCGAGACTCTCCTTCGCGTGACGTAGGTAGGCATTTTATTGGCGCGCATCGGCTACATTCCACTCGTGGTGAAGGTGGCGTTCGCGGCGGCATCGATCGCGACGCCCAGCGCGTCGGCGGCGGTGGCGCCGACGGCAACGACGATTGTCGCGTTGGCGGGCCAGGTCGTCATCGGCGTGACGTCGAGGATCGTGGGGTTGCTTTCGGGGGCGACGGTGAAGTCGGTGTAGGCGGTGCCGTTGACCGTGACAGTGATGGAGCTCTGGATGTCGCCCGGCAAGTTGGTGAACGCCAGGGTCACCGCCTGCATCATCGGCGAGACTGGCGGCGGGCCGGCGTCTGCGCCCGCGTCGGGATTGGCGTCGCCCATCGGCGCGGTGATCGCGACCGAGAACGGCAGCGTCTGAAACGTCAGCGTGCCGCTGGCCAGATCACCCGAGGCGGTGAAGGGCTCGCCCTTCTTCGACCGGACCTTGGTCTTGTTCATCGTCGCGGTGATCGTTGAATTCGACGGGAACGTGGGCATCACCGTGGTCGCGATGCTTGGGCCGGGGGAGAAGACCAGGACCATGCCGGGCGCTGCCCCGTTGGGCGTATAGATGGAGTTGACGGTCAACGCGACCGCCGGCAAGGGCGGCGAGACGTCAATCAACACCGCGTCGGGGGTGCCCTGATCCGTACCGCCGTCGAGCGCGGTCACCGAGGAACCGTCGAGCAATCGATCGAAGAGCGCGTTCAAATGAACGAAGCCGCTGACCTGGATCGCGCTGCCGTCCGCGGTCACGTCGAGGCTGGCGCCGGTCGCGTTGTCGACGACTGACCAGCTGGTCAGGACGGGGGGACCGGCGGGGACACTGTTGTTGGGGTCGCTGCAACCTGCCAGGCCAGCGATCGCCACGCACAAAACCATTTCCGGCGCCAGGCGCCAGAACAGCCGCTTCATGGAAAGCTCCTTTACCCTAGGCATGTCGTTGCGAGACGGGAGACACCACCAGTGGGGCGGCATCGTACCATTTTTCAACGCACGGGGTAAACGTCGGCAGGTCGCAGACTTGGCTTTAGTTGACTACGTTATTTGTTTGTCACGATACCAAGCGTGGCTGCGCCGGCGCCTTTGCACAGGTCCATCAATTTGATGGCACGCCCATAGCTCGCGCGGTCGTCGATACGGAAAAAGACCACCTTCTGGCGATCGTGAGCGAGCCGCTCGCGAACAGCGGTGCCGAGCCCCTCGATCGCGATCGGCTCGCTGCCCAGCGTGACGGTGCCGTCGCCGGCGAGCGAAACCACGATCGGATTTTCGCCCGGTGGTTGCGGCGTAGTTTCGCTCTGTTCTTGTGGAATCTTCGCGACGAGCTCCTTGAGCATCACCGGCGTCATCACCATGAACACGATCAACAAGACCAGCACGATGTCGATCAACGGTGTGACGTTGATTTCTCCGCGCGCGCTGAAACGACCGCCGCCACCGCCGCCGACCGACATGCTCATGGCGAGCGCGCCCCCGGCGGCGAGCCTGCCGCTGCCTCGTCCGTCCCGAGCTGCACGTCTTCGACGCCGGCTGCGTGGATCGCGTCCATGACCCGGCGGGCCTGCCCGTAGTCCAGTCGCTCGTCCGCCTTGAGGAAAATGCCTTTGTCCGGGTGGCGCCGCTTCTCTTGCGCGACAGCCGGCCCCAGCTTCTCCAGCGGCGTGCGGTCAGCGCCGACATAGACCGTGCCCTCGCGTGTGATCGACACGACGATGTCGCGATTGTCGTCGTTCTTCTTGGAGTGGTGGCTGGTGACCGGCAGCTGCACGTCGACGCCGCGGGCGATCATCGGCGTCACGACCATGAAAATGATGAGCAATACCAGGACCACGTCGACCAGCGGCGTGACGTTGATTTCCGCCTTCACCAAACCCTTGACGTGCGGTTTGGCGGCCGGGCGGACGCGCCGGCTGCCCGATCGTTGCGGGCGAAAACCGGCGCTTGAGCCAGCTTGGCTCAAGCCGGCGGCCCCTCGCGCAGGATGCTGTCGACCAGCTCAGACGCGGTCTCGTCGATGTCGATGGTGACGTCGTCGATGCGCGCGATGAAGTAGTTGTAGAACCACACGGAGATGATCGCGACCGCCAGTCCGACGGCGGTGGTAATGAGCGCCTCCGCGATGCCGGCAGAGACGGTGCCGATGCCGCCGCCGCCCTTCGACGGATCGGCCAGCTTCTGGAACGCGGTGATGATGCCGCCGACCGTGCCGAAGAGCCCGACGAACGGCGCCGACGACGAGACCGTCGCCAGCACCGGCAAGCCGCGCCGCAGGCCCGCCAGCTCGCGCTCCTTGACCCGCTCCATGGTGCGGCCGACGGCGTCGGCGCGCTCGAAGCGCGCGTCGCCGGCTTGCGTGGCCCGCGTCTTCTCGGCCTCGGTGGCGCGCGCCCATTCCTTCAGGCCGGCGCCAATCACGCGCGCGACCGGGCTGCCGCCGAAGCGGCTGTCGAGCCCGACGGCCTCGCGCAACCGGCCGGTCGCGGTGACCAGCGGCGCAACCGAGCGGACATACAGCAACGACAGGCGCCCGCCCTTGCGCAGCGAGAAGAAGCGCTCGACGGTGACGCCGAGCGCGTACATCGACATGACCACCAGGATCACCACCACGCCGCGCGCGATGGAGCCCATCTCGTGCCAGAGTCCAACCAGCGTGAAATCCATCGCTTCTCCTTGCTTCTCCTGGGCCTGCCCCGTCAATTCGATTTGAATTCGAACCGGCCGAAATAACAAAAGGGCACGGCGTTGTTGTCGGCCATGAGCGGCCGGTAGTGCCATTTCTTGACCGCCGTTAGCACGTTGCCGTCCAGCAGCGTGTCAGCGCCCTTGAGGATCGAGACGCTGTCGACGCTGCCGGTCCTCGACACACAGATCTTGGCAAGCACGACATAAACCATTCCCGAACGCCGTAACAACGCCGGGAAATCGGGATCGTCGCCGGAATCCTTTTGCAGCGCGCCGATCTGCGGCGCCAGCATCTTTGGCCCCAGGGGCCGTGGTGCGGTTCCGCCAACGGTGCCGCCGATGGTTCCGCCAACGGTGCCGCCGATGGTTCCGCCAACGGTGCCCCCGATCGTGCCACCGGCCGTGCCGCCCTTGGTGCCGCCGGCGATGGCTTGGTTGGGATCGTCGTCATCGGGCTCCGGTTTGGGCTCTTCCTTCTTCGGCGGAACCAGCCGCGGCTGAACCAGCGCGGTCAGCGTTGGTTTCACTTTCGGCGGCGTCTTCTTCTTGGGCGCCTCGCTGCCCCCGCCCGCGGGCGGCGGGGGAGGTGGCGCGGGCGGCGGCGCCGCGGCCATGAACGTCACCCGCACCGTCGGCGGCGTGATCTCCTCGACGTGCCAGAACGAATAGGCCACGCCGCCCGCCAGCAGCACGGCGTGCACGGCCAGCGAGACCGTGTAGGTGAGGCGACGCCGGCGGCGCGGGCGTGGGTCGCCTCCCTCGAGAAATGCTTCAAACGCCATTGCCGCTCACAGCTTGGTCGTCGTCCCCCGCGCTTCCAGCCCCTTCCTCTGCCATTCGTTGGCCTTGTCGACCGCGGCTTGCCATTTGTCGGGCTCGCTGAAGAAGGCGAACGATTTCTGACGGTAGAGGAGGTTCGAGTAGATCATCGCTTCGGCGTGGCGCGGGCGCAATGCCATCGCCTTCTCCAGATAACGAATTCCCTCGTCCGCGAGGTCGATCCGCAGCGCGCCGCTGATATCGTCGGGACCGACGGGCGGTGGCGGCGGCGCAGCCGGCGGCGCCGCGGCTTTGGCGCGTGACCCCGGTGGGGGCGCGACCGCAGCCGGCGTCACACGCGGGTCATATGCCGTCATCTCGGTGCCTCCACCGCGCGACGACAGCAGCTGCCAGATGAAGGCGCCCATGCGGTACTGCGCCTCGGCGTCGGTGGCGCGGGCGTCGGCCGCCTTGCGCGCCCAGGAGAGGGCGCGCGCCCAGTTGCCCTGCTTGAAATAGACCTGCTGCAGGCCGGTCGCGGCGTCGAGGTCGACGGTCCCGCGCCGTTCGGCCACGTGCGCCTGCGCGAGGAAGATCGTCTCCAACGCCGCGAAGTCGTTGGCGTCGAACAGCGTCTGCATGTAGAGCTGCTCGCCGCGCGCATCCGCGGGCGCGATCTGCTTGAGCTTGCCGAACGCCTCCAGCGCGCACGCGGCGAACCGGGGCTCCGACGTCATCAGCTGCCGGCACGTGTAGCCCTTGTTGAGCCAGAGCACCGGCAGCTCGGGCACCAGCGCCTGCGCGCGCTCGAACAAAGCCACCGCTTCGACGTACTGTCCCTTCTTGTAGAGCTCGTTGGCGTCCTGGATCGCCTTGCGGCCACGGACTTGCCGGCATCCCGAGGAACTGGCCGCGGCCGCGCTCACCAACGCCCACAGTGCCACGGCGCGGGCGAAGCGAGTAGGGCTGTCCATATCTCCTGAATCGACAGCCGAGCGCCTGTCATTGAGCCATGCCCGCCGGCTATTTTGGGAGGTTGGCCGCTAACCTTCGTCACCGACCCGCGTCAAATAGGCGTCGATCCTTTGCCGCGCCTCGGCTGTCGTATTGACGAACTTCAGGCCCATTTTCAGGTCGTCGGGGCCGGCGCTGGAGACGATTTGCCCCGACACATTGATGGGCGCCTCGTCGCCGGGCAGCGTGAACGTGAGGTTGATCAGCGTCCCGATGGGCAGCGGAATGGTGTGCTCCAGGCGCAGACCGCCCCGCGAAAGATTGCCCGCGCGGCGGAAGTACCGCTCTTCGTTCGTGGTCTCCTCCACCCACATCTCGAGGGGAATGCGGGGATCGCTCCGGCGCTCTCCGTCGCGGCGCGGAGCTTTGGGACCCGACTCTCCAGACATGACGCGCCTCCTCAAAAATCGTAACACAGGCCGGCCGCGATCTGACGCGCGCGCCGACAGGTTTTGCAAACGGGTGGGCGTGTGTAAAACTCCCGGCCGATGGCACGCTTGCGCATTCTGGTCACGGGAGGCTCTGGGTTTCTAGGATCCCATCTTTGCGAGCGCCTGCTCACCGACGGCCACGAGGTCGTCTGCCTCGACAATTTCTTCACCGGGACGCGCGTCAACGTCGAGCACCTGCTCGACAACCATCGTTTCGAGTTGATGCGCCACGACGTGACCGACCCGCTCACACTCGAGGTCGATCGGATCTTCCACCTCGCCTGCCCGGCGTCACCGATCCACTACCAGCGCAACCCCGTGCGCACGATCCGCACGGCGGTGCAGGGGACGCTCAACATGCTCGACCTCGCGCGCGAGGCGCACGCGCGCATCATGATCGCGTCGACGTCGGAGATCTACGGCGACCCGGTCGAGCACCCACAGCGCGAGGGCTACTGGGGCAACGTCAACCCGATCGGCCCGCGCGCCTGCTACGACGAGGGCAAGCGCTGCGCCGAG
>CAZNCQ010000040.1:0-35460 GCA_964571275.1 uncultured Myxococcales bacterium | reverse complement strand
CAGGTGGCGGCCCTTGACCGCGGTCGGCGTGCTGGTGTCGAAGTCGAGCCCGCGCGCGCAGAAGCGCCGCTTGATGCGGCCCAACGTCTGGTTGGTCATCTCGCCGACCCAGTCGAGCAGATCGTCCGGGTTCGGCGACCGCGAACCGGGCATCGTCGGGAACGTCGCGGCGAAGATCCGGGACGAGGCGGCAATGATCAGCGAGCCGCGCACGCGGCCGGAGAAGCCGATGAACCCGGCCAGATCGTGCTCGCTGAGCGCGACCAGGCGCCCGGCGGCGATCCTTCCGACGGGGAGTCCGCACGCACCCAGCATGTCGACGCAAGCTTCGGTGACGACCTGGCGAACTTCCTCATCCTGCCCGTGGGCCAGGGTGCTCTCGCTCATGGACTTGATCGCTCCCTCATTTCCTGGTGACCCGGCGGCGCTGTTGAGCGCGAGGCTCGGCGACGGTCACGAGAGGTACAACGACGCTTCGGCGGCAAAACTTGAGAGCGCGTCCGGGGCCGACACTCCGTCGGGGAAGCGGGCCCATTCGGCGACAGCGCCCTCGTTGTGGGCGCCACTCTGACCGAAGGATTGGGCCTCAAATGACAACGGGAGGTCCGAAGACCTCCCGTTGCAACGTTGCAGTATGAGCGTTCCGAGGTGGAACGACTACCAGCCGCCGCCCGCTGGAGCCGGCGCCTTCTCCTTCTTGGCGCCCTTGTCGGCCGCGGCCTTGTCCTTCTTGTCGCTCTTCTTGTCCTTCTTGTCGTCGTCGTCCTTGGCGAGGACCGTCGCGCGCGCCGCCGACGCGTGCATCGACGAGCCACCGCTCACGGGCGCGGAGACCGCCGCCGAGGCGATCGCCGGCGCGGCCATCGCCGTGGAGAACACCGCCGCCAGGATCAGGTTCGAGAGATTGTTCTTGGGGGTCATCTTCATGGTCGTCTCTCCTTTGGCGTCGGACCGTACCAGATCACAATTGCCGGAGAAAGGCCGGGCGCGCGGCCGCGACGCCCATCCAGACTGGTCCTGTCGGTGGGTCACGCCACTACTGGCACGTCGGGAACTTCTTGCCGGTGTCGTTGTCGAAGTTCTGCGATGCGTTCGCCAGGTTGAAGTTGATGACGCTGTTGTTGATGTCGGTGACCACGAAGCTGGCGCCGGCAGGAATGTTCGTGCTGCCAAAGTTCCAGGCGTTGTAAGTCTGCAGCAGGTTCGAGGCCTGACCGTTCACGGTCACGCCCTTGATCGGCACGACGAGGTTCTCGAAGAAGACCTCGTTCTGGTTGCCCTGCTTGATGCGGGCGAAGACGTCGCCGGTCACCGGGCAGGCGACGTAACGCCACGAGATCGATCCGACGCCGGCGCGCTGGGGCTGCAGAGTGTTGCCGGTGCCCAGGAACCCTTCCGTCGTCGTCCCGATCTGCGTGAAGGCGTTCTGGCTCAAGTCGATGTGGCCACGCACGCACTTCGAGTTGCTGCCGCTCGGGCACTCGTCGACGATGGTCACGACGACCTTGCGGCTGCCATCGCGCGTGACCTCGACGCACGCGCCGCACGTGTGCGCGCCGTTGTAGTCGGCGGTGTTCATCGCGCCGAAGTACTGGCCGTTGCCGGTTGGAATGTGCGCGATGACGTCGGGATTCTGCCCAGACACCTCATAGCTGCAATGAACCACGCCGTTCGAGCCCTGGCTCAGCGTATAGAACGTCACCGATCCGTTGCCGGTGGTGTACTCGGGTCCAGGCGTCATGCACGCCAGGTTGCCGGTGGCGCCGCCCATGCTGGCGCCGCCCATCCCGCTGCCACCCATCCCGGCGCCGCCCACGCCGCGGTTGCCGCCCACGCCGCTGCCGCCGGCGCCCGTGCCGCCGGTGCCGCGATTGCCGGCCGTGCCGCCGCCGCCCGCGCCGGAACCCGCCGTCCCGCCGGTGCCGGCGCGTGCGCCCCCGGTTCCACCTGCGCCATTGCCGCCGGTGCCGACGCGTGCGCCCCCGGTCCCGCCACCGCCGCTCATGCCGCCGCTTCCGCCCGTGATCTGTCCGCCGCTGCCGCTGCCGATGCTGCCGCCCGAACCGTCGGGTGGATTCGTCCCGTCACCCGGAGCCCCACCGAGATCGGCCACGCAAGCTGCGATCCCGAAGACGGAGATCAAAAATAGAGAAGTTAGCCTAAACCCGTTGCTCATTAGGGGAAGCCTCCTGGCGGATGCGCATAGGCCCGCCTCTTGTTGCGACGCTGTCAGGGGGCAGAAGAACCCCAGTTATACGACAGTGCCCCCCTCGGTGCGCGAGCTTTTTCTCAACGTCCACGCGGCGTTTACGCAATTCCTGCCTGCCGATGCGCGATATTTTCTTGAAAACTTTTTTGAAGAAAACAACAAAACCAGGATCCGCGGCGCGCGCCGACGTCCGCCTGCAGCACGCGCGGATCGAGCTCCCTTTCCGTCTTTTGAACATTCCTTGACGACGCAGCCAACGACAAAAAACAGCCGCGAGCAGATTGCGAGCGACGATTGCGGGCGCGGGTTTTGACACGCGCGAAACGATCGATCTTTCCGATGGTTTTCTCTCAAGTCCCCCCGAGTCACTGCCGAAGCCCTGCAGCGACACAATCCGGCATAGACGAAAAAGGAGCTTGCTTGCAACTGCCAGGGGGACAGACGGATAGGCGGCGGCATCGGCGTTTCTCGGTGGGGGTTCCGGTGCGCCTGCGCATGAAGGGATCGGCGATGTCGACGATGGTCGAGCTCAGCGACGTTTCGTTCCACGGCTGCCGCATGCGCACGCTGTCGCACGCGGGCGGGCTGGGGCTGAACGCGCGCGTCGCGTTCGGCTTCGTGCTCCCCAACCGCAACATCGCCCTGGCCAAGGGACACGTCGTGCGCCGGATCGAGGACGCGCACGGCAGCGGCGTGGGGCTCGTCATCGATCGCGCCAACGTGGCGTTCTACGAGTTTCTGATCACGCTCGCCGAGAGCGAGACAATCCTCGCAGCCTAGTGGCGAGCGGCGCCGCTGCGCGCGCGGATCAGCGCGCGCGGGGGCGGTTGGTCAGGCGGACGTGCACGCTCCGCAGCACCTCGCCGCCCGAGAGCGCAGGCTCGCTGTCGAGGCTCATCTCCAGCCGTGCGTGCGCGAGCGCGTCGAGCTGCGCGCGTGGGCCCGCGGCTCCCGCCGCGCCCGGCCTGCGAGGCGCGTACGCGGTGCCGCGCAGCGGGCTCGCGACGCCGGCTTCGGACCAGAAATAGGACGACCCTTCACGTGTGACCGGCGCACCGCCCAGATACGCATTCGCCAGCGCCGAGGCTCCCGCCACGTCGAGCCCGGGGACGCCGCGAAAAATCGCCTCGGCGACGCTTGCGCCGTCGTCCTGCGCGGCGAGCCTGTCGACCAGCGCGCCAACGACCCCCCACAAAGATCCTCGCGGCGACAAGTCAACGTCGGCGACCAGGTGCGCGTCCGCCGAGCCCTCGGCGCCGGCTGTCGACGCTGGTGCCAGGTCCGCGCGTTTCAGCTTCGACTTGGCTTCGAGTCGCGGCAAGAGCCCGTCGAGGCACTCGTCGATGCGGTGGCGCAGGGTCTGCTCGGCGAGCGCGACGGCGAGCGTGCTGCGGCAGACCGCCAGGTAGACCGGTCGCATCGGCGCAGCCTGGGCGCCGGCCCCGGCCGCGACCCGTCGCTGGACGCGCGTGATGGCGACGCCGCGTTGCTGGCCGAAAGCCCGCCAGTCGAGGAGCGTCGGGTCGAGCGCGGTGCGCACGTGGCGCAAGAAAACGTCGGCCGCCGCCTCGTCGCGGACGGCGACGCCGGCGTAGACCGGTAGATCGAGCGGCGAGCCGCCGCTGTCCGGCCCGAGGCGCAGCAGGTCGACGAGATCGAGAACCCGCGCCCCGCCGCGCAGGAGCGAGGCGAGCGCCGGCGCGGGGGAATCCTCGATGCCAACCATCGCCCAGTCGCCGAGCCAGTCGCCGGGCGGCAGCCGACCCGCGAACGCCGGCGCCACGAGCTGGCGGAGCCACCGTCGCGGCTCGCCGTCCGGGTCGATCCCGATCGCGATGCGCGCGCCCGCCCCGCCGCGACCGGTCGCCAGGCGCGCTTCACCCACGACCCGCGCGAGCGCGCCGTAGACGCTCCCGTCGCCATCCGCGAACGGCGCCGTCCGCACATCGACGAGATCGATGGCCCGGCCGGTGCCGCCGGTCGACCCGATGCGCACCGCGATCGATCCGAGCGTCGCGCGCCAGTCACGCTCGTGGCGTTCGACGAAGATCCGGTAGGCATCGCGCTCGGTTGTCGTCACTGTCGTCGGCGCCGGCAGATCGATGAGCGGCGTCAGCGCCGCCGGCGTCCCCCATGACGACCGCGCCGCCCTCCCGGGCGTCCAGGCGATCGTTTCGCCACCGCGGTGAGCGAGCTCGTCGCGGTGCAGGAGCCCGGACGTCACCAGCTCGTCGACGGAGGCGGGCGCACGCCCGTTGATCCATCCGAAGAGCAGCGCTGCCAGCCCGGGCGTCTCCAGCTCACCGAGCGCCAGCTGTCGCCGCGCCTCCAGCACTTTCAGCGGCGCGGCCAGCACCCGCGAGAAGAACCGTTCGCACACGAACAGCAACCCATCGGCCGGTGTGCCCGCGTCGCGAGCGAGCAGGTAGCGAAACGCGCGCATGTCGCCGAGCCGCGGGGCGTGGCCCGCGATCGCCGCCAGCACGCGCCGGACCGCGCCCGCGCTGTTGGAGCAGAGCTCGAAGCCGCCGGCGCTCGCGCGGTACTGGCGGATCGCGCCGTCGGCCGACCGAGCCGCGTGGACGACCACCCCACCTTCGTCCCGGTCATCGAAGACGACGCCGCCGTGGCGAGCGGCGACGTCGGCAAGCGCCGCCGCCCACGCCCGATCCGCCCCCGCGCCGGCGCCGGGAGCCGCGGTTGCGGCCGCGGCCCCCACGCGCGGGCCCTCGCGGCGCGGGCGCCAGATCAGCGTCAGGTCGCTCCCCTCGCGCAGGTAAGGATCGCTGCCTACAATCGCAACCTCGCCCGCGACCTCGGCGGAGATTCCCGATGCCAGCGCCGCCTCCCGCAAGCCCCCGGGCAACCCGAGCTCGGTCAGGTAGCGTGCGGCGATCGATCGATCGATCGCCGTGGGCGATAGCGAGGGTGTCCCGTTGCCGAAGTCTGCGCCCGAGAGCGCGTCGCCCAGCAGCACCATCGCGTGCGCGAGCCATCCGTCGAGCGTGAGCAGCAGCTGCGGCAGCCCCGCGAACCGCGCGAAGTAAAACTCCGCGGGCGTGGCGTCAGCCAGCGGCTCGGCCGGCACCGGCTGCGCCAGCCCGTCCTGCAAGGCGCGCCAGGGGCGCGCGACGAACGTGGGAGCGTCGAGCTTGTCGATCGGAATCGTCGCCCGCTCGTCGGCGGAGTACGCGGCGAGCCGGCCGTCCTGCTGAAGCAGCTCCTGCAACGACATCGCGTCCGCCGTCGACGACATCAGCTGGGCGAGATCGCTCGGCGTGCGGCGCGGCACGGACGGTGCGGGGCGCACCGGCGCGGTGCCGACGTCGTGATGACCGAGGCCCACCACCCCCAGCTTGCGCAGCGCCTGGCGGCTCGGACGCGGCGGCGCGGGTGGCGCCGTCGCCTTGAACCGCTCCTCGGCGAGCCCGTGCAGGCGCGCCTGCGCGAACGCGCCGAACGGCGATCCGAACCGCAACTTCTGGCCGAGCTCGAGGAGATACGTCGAGAAGGCGCGCGGGTCGTCGGGCAGCGCGCTGGTCTCGGGCAACGTGAAGCGCAGATGCTGGCCCATCGGCGCCGCGCTGGATCCGCAATCCGCGGGCGCATACAGGTGAAGCAGCGGCGGCGGCGTGGCGGGCGGCGCCGCCGCCGCGGCGACGCGCCGGACCACCAGCGTCAGCGTCGGGTGGTCGGGCGCAGGAGACGCGGCCGCCGTCGTCACTGGGGCCGCGACCGGCGAGCCCAGATCCGCGTGTGACTGTGTGGCGAGACCCGACCAGGGCAGCGGCTCGCCGGCCGCGCCGTCGAGCCGCACGTGCCAGCCGCGATTCCACGGATCGACGCAGGTGCCGGCGTCGACCGAAACCACCAACGTCTCGTAGCCGCCCTCGACGTGCCGCGACAGGACGCGCGCCGGGTGCGCCGTTCGGTCACCCTCCGAGGCGGACGCGCGACGATCCGGCGCAGCGAAGACCCCGGTGGTCTCCGCCACCGCGAGCGCCACGACGAGCGCCAGCACCGACGGCGCGCGCGAACGACGCGGGGGGACCTCCATGTTCCGTATTGTACCCTCGCGTCAGATCGACGGCGCTTCCGCGATGAGCGACCGCGCAGGCCAGGCTCGACCGCCGCTACAGTTGCCTACACCAGCCAGACCAGCGCGACCGCGGTCAACGCGACCCGCGCCAGCTCGAGGGGGCGCGCCCAGCGTCGGCCGTCGACCAGGCCACCGATCGAGACCATCGCGAGCAAGATCAGCGCCGCGCTCGAGACCAGCTTCAGCGACGGCAGGCTCTCGCTCCACATCATCAAGACGAACGTGGCCGCGATGACCAGGGCGAAGTTGATCCAGAGATAGCGTTGCAAGCGCGGCGCGAGCTGCACGCTGAACTTCGCGGCGTCGAGCGACCGCGCGCCGGACGGCCTGGTCTGCCAGCCGAACGTGCGCTCGGGCGGAGCCAACCAGACGCGGACGCGTTCGGCCAAGCGCGGCGCACGCAACGACGTCGCGACGACATCGACCACCGGCTGAATCTGCGCCCAGATCGAATTGAAGCTGCGAAACGGCTTCGTGATGCCGTAGACCGGCCGCGCGCGCTCGGGCGCGAAGGTTCCGAAGAGCCGATCCCAGATGATGAGGATCGCGCCGTAGTTTCGATCGATGTACTCGGGGTTGCGCGCGTGGTGCACGCGGTGGTGCGACGGCGTGTTCAGCACGGCCTCGAGCGGGCCGAGCCGGCCCACGAGCTCGGTGTGGATCCAGAACTGGTAGAGCGTGCTCAACGAATCCGCGGTGACGAACGCCAGCGGCGGGACGCCGATCAACGCGAGCGGCAGCGAGAAGGGCAAGCTGGTGAACGGCGTCAGCACCGCCTGGCGCAGCGCCACCGCCAGGTTGTAGTCCTCGCTCTGGTGATGCACGGCGTGCGCCGCCCACAGCAGGTTCACCCGGTGCGACGTGCGGTGCCACCAGTAATAGATGAAGTCGACGCCGACGAAAGCGACGATCCAGGCAAGGGCCGGGTGACGTCCGAGGTCGACGATGCGCGCGTGGTTGTAGAGCCACAGGTAGATCCCGAAGAGCGCGCCGTTCACGAACAGGACGATGATCTGCTGGGTCACGCCGCAGCCGAGGTCGGCGAGCGCGTCCTCGGAGCGGTACACCACCCGTCCACGCCGGCGCGCGACCAGCAGCTCGATGCCGATGAGCAGGAAGAAGAACGGCACCGCGAGTGCGATGTAGTTGGGACCCACGCCCCTCTACGGTAGCACGCTTGAAGACCAGGTCGGCTGCGGCCCGATGCGCGGTTCAGCGCACGGGAGGCAGCAGGCGAGGCCCTGCCGATCCGGTGCCGGTGCCGGTGCCGACCGGCCGGGTGAGGACGATCTTGCGGCCGGCCTGGCGCCCTTGCTCGTAGGCCGGCGTGTGCTCGATGGCGCCGCCACCGCGGCTGGTCCGGCGCGGGTAGCGGCGGCGGAGATAGGCTTCGCGGTGGGCGTCGGCGTGCACGACCAGACCTTGCTGCCGGCTCTGCCGCGCGCCTGCGTCCAGCTTCTCATCGAAGCCCATCATCACGCCGGCGATGAAGCGCCGCCGCTCGCGGTCGGAGCGGATGCCCGCGGCCTGTTTGTGCGCGCGCCAGAGCCGCTCGCCGGTCGCCATCAAGAACGCGTGAACGTAGACCGCGACCTCGAGATTGGCCGGCGTACCGCACAGCTCGAGCACGCGGCCGCGGCGCCCCGCGAGCGGCAGATAGGCGGGGACCCAGATCACGCTCACGAAGAAATGCCCCGACAGGATCCCGGCCAGGACCTTCTCCGCGACGTCGGTGCGCGTCTTGACCTCGCCGACGTGGCGGAAGGCGTAGCCCGCCGCCTCCGGCGAGGCGCCGACGTCGATGTTGTGCAGCAGCATCAGGCGCCGCGCCTCGTTCATCGCGGCGGCCGCTTCGTGGACGTTGGGGCTCTCCGCCAGCGCGAGCAGGCGCGCGATCCGGCGCAGCACCGCCGTCATCGGACCGGCCGCGCCGGCATCCGCGGCCGGCGTACCGGCGGCGCTCGCGTCGAAACCGTGCGCCTCGCAGACGCGCCGGAACGCCGGGCCGTGCGCGCTCTCGTCGTGAATGCGCAGCACCTCATCGACGTACTGGTGCGCGATTTCGTGCTTGAGCACCTCGCGCACCACGCCCCAGGGCTGCGCCACCACCAGTCGGCGCGAGATCGCTATCGTCCGTTGCGCGCGGATCCACTCGCCCAGGCGGCGCTCGTGATCCGACAGGGCCAGCACCGGCCGCCGCAACGCCGCCTTGAAGTGATTCTGCGCGATCTCGTCCCAGGTCTCGGCGAGCTCGCGCAGCAGCGCCGCTTCGAGCGCGCTGCGCTCGGCAATGAAGGCCTCGGACCCGGGCGCTCCACTCATCGACGCAGGAACCCGAGCAATATCTCGAAGCCGATGAGAATGACGATCGTGACCTCGAGCGAGACCAGGCGCCGGTCGCGCGCGACGTCCAGGATCAGCTCGAGAGACTCCTGCATGGTGCGCAGCTTGGTCTCCATCGCCTGGTAGCGATCGACGAGGTCGAACTCCGCGCGCAGCTCGTCGTAGATGCGGTCCATGCCGGGGTCGTCCCAGGCCTCGTCGGGCTTGTCGAACAAGTGCAGCACCGAGAGCACCTCGCTGCGCGTGGCGACCGCGCCGCCGATGAACCGGTGCAACGGCTTCGTGCGGAATGAGACCGTCCCGCGATCCTCGAGCCGCTCGACCCGGCGTCCGGTCTGCTCGAACATCAGCTCGACGGCGCCCTCGTAGTACTCCATCGCCGCGCTCTGCGCGATGGTCAGCGCCACGACGCTGGCGCGCTCGGGTGTGAGGTGATCCAGCGTGAGCACGCCCTCGGAGACGTCGGCGACCTTGCCTGGATCCTCGCGCACGAAGAACTCCTCGGCGCCCCCCGGCGTCATCGTCAGCGGCGGGCGCGCGCGGCGCAAGCGCGCGAGCTCCGCCTCCCGATCGGCGGGCGAGACGTCGTGAAAGACCATGGCGCCGAACGGGTAGAGAAAGACCCGGCCGCGCCCGCCGGGCAGCGTGTAGCGCAGCTCGTGCGGCGTGCGGCGCGCGCTCTCGAAGATGCCGACGAGATCTTTCAGCGGCAGATTCTCGACGAACGCGACCGCGTGAAAGGTGTGGTGGGGCGCTGGCGCGGGCACGGCGCCCTACTATCGCGCACGGGCGCCGCTGGCGCCATGCGGACGTCGCCGTTCGCGTCTCTTCGGTGATGCGCGCGGGAATCGACACGCGTCCGGGCTGTGGATAGAGTCGCTCCAATGGGAGAAGCGCGCGACGTCTGGGGCAAAGCGGAGGTGCTGATCGGCGCTGTGGCGGCGCTGGGCAGCATCGCCATTCCGGTGGCGCTGTTCGTCGTCGGCAACGGGTTGTCGGAGCGGCAGCAGGAAGCGAGCGCCAAGCAACTGGAGGCCGACCGGGTCGAGCGCATGCTCGGTCACCTGGCCAGCGACAAGCCCGACGAGAAGAAGCTGGCGGTGCGCGTGCTGGAGTTCTTCGTCTCCGAAGATCAATTCCCCGCCGAGCTCTTGCCCGCCGTCGTCGAGATCGCGTCCTCGGACACGCACGAGGATGTCGCCGACACCGCGAGCGAGGTGTTGCAAAAGGTGGCCGCGCAGACCCACGACAAGCAGGCGGCGTCGGCGGCCGAGAAAGGGCTGGCGGCGCTGCCGCCGCGCGTGAACCTGCATCCCGCGGAGGCCGGCGACAAGAGCGCGGCCGCCGCGGTCGACGACCTGAACCACAGCGGCGTCGTGGTCGCGCCACAGGCCGCCGGCGGCGCGCCGGCCCCGGCCACCACCGAGCTGCGCTACTTCCGCAAAGAGGACGCGGCGTCGGCACAACAAATGATTGGACGGCTGGCCGCGCGCGGCATCCGGGCCCAGCTGCGCGACCTGTCCCAGACGTCCGGCGGCCGCGCGATCCGGCCGCGCAGCTTCGATCTGGTGATGGGCCAGAACAACTGACGTTTCGGGCGCGTCAAGCATGCGGCGGCCCGCGAGAGGCGGTTCCCGTCGGGGAAGCTTGACAAGCGACGTCCCGCGGACTTATCACCCGATCCAGAGAATCAACATGAGCAATCTGAAGCTGCCTCCTGGGGTGATCACCGGCAACGCGCTCAAGGACCTGTTCGCTTACTGCAAAGAGGTCGACTGCGCTCTGCCGGCCGTCAATGTCATCGGCTCGAATACGGCCAACTCCGCCATGGCCGCCGCCAAGGAAGCGAAGGCGCCGATCATCGTCCAGCTCTCGCAGACCGGCTCGCAGTTCTATGCCGGCAAGACGCTGGACAACTCGCAGCAGCAGGCGTCGATCGCCGGATCGATCGCCGGCGCCCACCACGTGCGCACGCTGGCCAAGGCGTACGGCGTGCCGGTGGTGCTGCACACGGATCACTGCGCCAAGAAGCTCCTGCCCTGGGTCGACGGCGTGATCGCCGCCGGCGAGGAGTATTTCGCCAAGAACGGCGAGCCGCTGTTCAGCTCGCACATGCTCGACCTGTCGGAGCAGTCCTTGGCCGAGAACATCGAGATCAGCAAGCGCTACCTCACGCGCATCGCCAAGATGAACATGACGCTGGAGATCGAGCTCGGCGTCACCGGCGGCGAGGAGGACGGCGTCGACAACTCCGAAGTCACCCACGACAAGCTCTACACGCAGCCGTCCGACGTGCTGCAGGCGTACGACGCGCTCCAGCCGGTCGGAAGCTTCACCGTCGCAGCCTCCTTCGGCAACACCCACGGCGTGTACGCGCCCGGCAACGTGAAGCTGAAGCCGTCGATCCTGCGCGATTCGCAGCGCGCGATCCGCGAGGCGCGCAAGACCGGCCCGGAACCGGTCAGCTTCGTGTTCCACGGCGGCTCGGGCTCGACGGAGGCCGAGATCCGCGAGGCGGTCTCCTACGGCGTGGTGAAGATGAACATCGACACCGATACGCAGTGGGCGTTCACGCAGCCGATCAAGAAGTACATGGACGACAAGAGCGCCTACCTGCAGGGCCAGCTCGGCAACCCCGAGGGCGCCGACAAACCCAACAAGAAGTTCATCGACCCGCGCGGCTGGCTCCACGTCGGCGAGAAGGGCATGTCGGCGCGGTTGATCCAGGCGTACAAGGACCTGGGCTCGTTCGGCCGCTTCGACTTCTAGCGCGGTGCACTAGGTCCGTCGGTACCGCTTCCAGGCGCGGCCCTCGAACGTCGGTTCGAGGCTGCCGTCGTGAAGGATCTCCGCGAGGATGCGGACGCTGTCGAAGACGCTGGGGCCGGAGCGGTTGAAGTAGAGGTTTCCGTCGGCCACGTAGACACGGCCGGCGCCCACCGCGCGCAGGTCGCGCCAGCCGGGCTGCGCCTCGAGCGTCGGCATCTCATGTGCGGTGCGCCCGAGGGGGAAGCCGCAGGGCGCGATGACAAGAACCTCGGGATCGGCGCGCCGCACCTCGTCCCAGGTCCCGGTCGTCGAGTGGGCGCCCGCGATCCCGAGCCGGTTGTCGCCGCCCGCGCGCGCCACCAGCTCCGGGCCCCAGTTGCCCATGCAGAAGGTCGGGTCGATCCACTCGAGGCAGACCACCGACGGACGCGGCAAGCTTGCGACCTCGCGCTCGACGGCGCGCACGCGGTCGAGCCGCTCGCCGGCCAGCCGCGCGCCGGCCTGGGCGAGCTCGAGCACCTCGGCGACACCCCGAAACCCGTCGAGGATGCCGTCCAGCGTGCCGGCCGACAGCGCGACCACCTGCCGCCGCTCGAGACGCGGCACCGCGTGGGTCAGATCGCCCGGCGTCACCGCGCAGACCTC
Organism: uncultured Myxococcales bacterium; assembly: GCA_964571275.1. Classification (GTDB taxonomy): domain Bacteria; phylum Myxococcota_A; class Polyangia; order Fen-1088; family Fen-1088; genus DASRQZ01. Next base: position 23,395 of record CAZNCQ010000040.1, on the reverse strand, counting down.
GCAGTGGGTCTGGGTGATGAGCACGTCGGGCGCGAGCCGCGCCAGCAGGTCCTCGTCGACGCGATAGAGCGGCTGGCCCGCCCGCAGGCGCTCGCGGACGCGGCGGTCGATGTCGGCGCTGGTCCCGGTGATGTCGAACGTCGGCTCGCTCACCGCCGGCAGGGTCTTGACCCACTCCGGGTAGTCGCACTCGTGCGAGCGGCCGACCAGCCGGTCGCCCGCGCCCAGCGCGCAGCAAAGCTCGGTCCCGCTGGCCAGCAATGAGACGATCCGCATCGGCGACAAACATACCGCGGCGCGCGGGTGCGGCGCGAACCACGTTGGAACCGCGGCCGTACCCGCAGTAGATTGCCCGCGCATGACCTGGGGCCCCGGCTGGTCCGTCGAATGGAAGCGCGCGCCTGCGACATTGCGCGTTCTCGAGCCGGACCCGGCCCAGGTGCTGGTGCTCGCGCCGCAGCTGGCGCTCTACTACAACGATCCGCACAACCGCGCGATGATGGCGCACACGCAGGAGATGTCGATCGACGACGTGGTCGAGCACTACGACCTGCTGCGCGCCGAGCAGGGCCGCCCGCTGATGCTGTTTGCGGATGGCCGCCTGGTGGGCGACGCCGACCTGCGCGGCATCGGCGACGGGCGCGCCGAGCTGGCGATCATGGTCGGCGAGCGCGCCCTGCAGGGCCGCGGGCTCGGCACGGCGTTCGGCGTGATGGCGCACGCCCTCGCCTTTCGCCTCATCGGGCTCGCGCGCACCTCGGTGTCGATCCTGCCCGAGAACGTCGCCTCGCGACGGCTCTTCGAACGCCTGGGCTACGTGCTCGACGACAGCCCCGCCGCACGCGCGATCGCCGATGACCCGACGGACATCACGATGTCGCTCGAACGCCCGCGCTTCGAGCGCACCTACGCCGGCGAGCTGGCGGAGTTGAGGTTCTATGGCGCGTCGGGGTCCGGCTCCCTGGGGCGATAGCCCAGGAACCGGCGGTTCTTGATCACCGTCGCGACTTCGGGCGGCACCATCGTCTCCCAGCTCGGATCGCCGGAGCGGATGCGGCTCAGCGCATCGCGCGAGAAGATGTGCAGGTAGTCTCGGTTGACGTTCTCCAGCTGCTTGATGAGCCCGTTGTCGACCAGGTAGCCATAGAGCTTGCGCAGCTTGGCCGGCACATCCAGGTTGTCGACGGTGACGAGGTGGCCGCTCGCCTTGTCGAGCAGCGGGTAGATGTAGAGGCGCAGGTCGTTCTTGAACAGACGCCCGAACGACTCGAGGATCCCGCCTTCCAGCGCCGTGTAGTACTTCTCCTCGAAGAGATCGCGCAAGCTCGACGCGCCCATGACGATCCCGATGCGATCCTTCGTGTGCTGGCCCAGGTATCCCGCCAGCCGGTAATACTCGAAGTAGTCGGAGATGAGCACCGTCTTGCCCGACGCCGCCAGCATGTCGGCGCGCGCCAGGAAGTCGGCGCGGTCGACCTGGCCGCCCTCCTCGCGCAGGTTGCGCATGGTGAGCTCCATGAGCTCGACGACGTCGGTGTCGAGGTGACCGCCCGCCGCGGACTCGGCCGCGAGGTCGCGCGCGAAGTTCTCGCGTGCACAGCGGATCATGTCCATGTTGGGGTGGCAGACCGGGCGGAAGCTACCGCGCTCGACGAGCACGTTCTTCCTGCGCAACACCTCCGACGGTTGCAGCACCGTGCCGCTGGGATCGAACATCGCCGCGCCCGACAGGCCGACCTGCACGAGCTTCATGCTCATCAGGCGGTTGTCGACCTGGCGGAACTCGATGCCTGAAAATTCGATCATGTCGATCTCGATGCGCTTGGTCGTCAGGCCGTCGACCAGCGACTCGATCAGCAGCTCGGGCTCGGACGAAAGGAAGAACGCGCCGTAGAGCAGGTTGACGCCGACGATCCCCAGCGCCTCTTGCTGGAGCGCGTTCTCGCCGTCGAGCATGCGCACATGGATGATGATCTCGCTGTCGTCGTCACGCGGCCGCGACTGGAACCGCACGCCCATCCAGCCGTGGCACTCGTTGCCGCCGCGGAACGACCGCGCCGACACCGTGTCGGCGAACGAGAAGAAGGAGGTCGTCGCGCCGCGCTGCTCGCTCAAGCGGCCGATGTTTAGCCTGTGCTCGTGTTCGAGCATGGCTTCGAGGCGCTGGCGGCAGACGTAACGCTCCGCCTTGCCGTAGATCGCGTCGCTGACCGCCATGTCGTACGCCGACATGCTCTTCGCGATCGTGCCGGCGGCGCCGCCGGCGCGAAAGAACCAGCGCACGACTTCCTGTCCCGCGCCGATCTCGGCGAAGGTGCCGTAGCGCCGCTGATCGAGGTTGATCTGCAACGCCTTGGCGTGCGTATCGGAAACCCGCTCACCTGGCTGATGACCACCAAACATGCGCACGACTCTATCGAAGATGGCGCGCGATGGAAGCGTCAGATGCGCGTGTTTCGCAAGCGTAACGCGTTCCCGATCACCGACACCGAGCTCAACGACATCGCTGCCGCGGCGACCATGGGGGACAGCAACCACCCCACCACCGGATAGAGCACGCCGGCGGCGATCGGGATCGCGATGGCGTTGTAGAAGAAGGCCAGAAACAGGTTCTGCCGGATGTTGGCCATGGTGGCGCGGCTCAGCGCCCGCGCGCGCGCCAGCCCACGCAGGTCGCCGCCCACCAGCGTGACGCCGGCGCTGGCGATGGCGACGTCGGTTCCGGTGCCCATGGCGATGCCGACGTCGGCCTGCGCGAGCGCCGGGGCGTCATTGATGCCGTCGCCCGCCATGGCGACGACCAGCCCGGCGGCCTGCATCCGCTTCACCTGCTCGGCCTTCTCGGCGGGCAGCACCTCGGCCCAGATATCGGTGCTCCCGGTGATCCCCAGCGCACGGCCGACCGCTTCGGCGGTGGCGCGCGTGTCGCCGGTGACCATCGCGATGCGGATGCCGTCCTCGCGCAGGCGCGCGAGCGCCTCGGCCGCGGACGGCTTGATCGGGTCGGCGACGCCGATGAGCCCGAGCACGCGGCCAGCGCGCGCGACATACACCACGGTCTGGCCTTGGGCGGCGAGCGCCTCGGCGCGCGCGGTCCAGGCTGCCGTTCCACCCGAAACACCGACGTCGACGTCGTTCATGAGTCGCGCGTTACCCACCGCCATCTGCTGGCCGTCGACGGTGCCGGCCACGCCGCGGCCGGGGATCGCGCGCACGTCGCGCGCATTGGGAATGGTCAGACCGCGCTCCTGCGCGCGTGCGACGATCGCGGCGCCCAGCGGATGCTCGCTCGCGCGCTCGAGCGCGGCGCAGAGCCGCAGGAGCTCGTCCTCGCCGACATCGCCCGCGGCTCGGGCGCCGTCGCCGGTAGCGACCGAGACCACGCGCGGCTTGCCCTCGGTCAGCGTGCCGGTCTTGTCGACCACCAGCGTGTCGACCCTCTGGAGGCGCTCCAGCGCCTCGGCGTTCTTGAACAGCACGCCAGCGCTGGCGCCCTTCCCCATCGCCACCATCACCGACATCGGCGTCGCCAGTCCCAGCGCGCAGGGGCAGGCGATGATCAGCACCGCGACGGCGTTGACCAGCGCGTGCGGCAGGCGCGGCGGCGGCCCGACGAGCGCCCAGACCGCGAACGTCGCCAGCGCGACCACGATGACCGCGGGAACGAAGCGGCCCGCGACCAGGTCGGCCAGGCGCTGGATCGGCGCGCGGCTGCGCTGCGCCTCGGCGACCAGCGCCACGATGCGCGCCAGCATCGTCTCCGACCCGACGCGCTCGGCGCGCATGACCAACCCGCCGGTGCCGTTGACCGTCGCGCCGATCACCGCGGCGCCGGGAGCCTTGGCGATTGGCAGTGCCTCGCCGGTGATCATCGATTCGTCGACGGCGCTGGTTCCTTCGATGACCACACCGTCGACGGGGACCTTCTCGCCGGGACGAACGCGCAAGCGATCGCCAGGGCGGATCGCGTCCAGCGGCACGTCCTCGTCGCCGCCGTCACCGTCGCGCAGGCGCCGCGCGGTCCTGGGCGCCAGCCTCAGCAGCGCGCGGATCGCGGCGCCGGTCCGCCCGCGCGCGCGCAGCTCCAGCACCTGCCCGACCAGCACCAGCGTCACGATCACCGCCGCCGCCTCGAAGTAGACGCCGACGGCGCCGTCGGGCTCGCGCAGACTCGAGGGAAACAGGCCGGGCGCGAGCGCGGCGACCAGGCTGTACGCGTAGGCGATGACCACGCCGAGCCCGATCAGCGTGAACATGTTGAGGCGTCTCGCGCGAAGCGACTCGACGGCGCGGACCAGGAACGGCCAGCCGCCCCAGAGCACGACCGGTGTCGCCAGCGCGAGCTCGACGAGCGACCGCGCGCCAGCCGGGAGCAGGCGGGCCATCGCGATCACCAGCAGCGGCGCGGCCAGCGCGACGGAGACGCGCAACCGCCGCGTCAGGTCGACGAGCTCGGGGTGCGCCTCCTCGACCGCCGACGGCTGCCGCGGTTCCAGCGCCATCCCGCACAGCGGGCAGCTCCCCGGCTTTTCGGACAGGACCTCCGGGTGCATCGGGCAAGTCCACTGCGCGGGCGCTTGCGCTGGCGACACCGGAGCCTCCCGCACCGCCAGCGGCGCAGGCCGGTGACGTCGGATCGAAGTCAGCGGCGAAGTCAGCGGTATCGACGGCGCCGCTGCGTTCATCCCATGATGCAGGGCCATTCCGGTGCGCCCGGCGCCCGACAGCGCCGCCGCGGGGTCGGCCTTGAAGCGACTCAGACACCCCGTGCTGCAAAAATAGTAGGTACGCCCGCCATACGCGGAGCTCCCCGCCGCGCTGGCGGGGTCGACCGTCATGTCGCAGATCGGGTCCTTGTGGAGCGCGCTCATCGGGTGCGATTGGCGCCGTCGCCCTCGCCGCCACCGTCTTCAGCGACCGCACGCAGCCGGGGCCGGGCCCCCGCGCGGCGCGCGGCGGCTGCCAGCACGTCGTACGGATGGCACCCGACGACGGCCTCGCCGCCGATGAAAAAGGTTGGAATTCCGGTGACACCATGGCGGCGCGCATCGGCCTGGCGCTCGTCGACGCGAACATGAAACGCAGGGTCGTTCGCCGCCGCCAGCGCGTCGTCGCCCGCCAGTCCGGCCCGCTCGGCAATTGCGCGCAGGTCGCGATCGGTTTCTAGATCGAGCCCCTCGCACCAGTAGCCGACCATCGCCGACTCGCGGAAGGCGTCGAGGCGCGCCTGGTCGCGCGCGAGCTCCGCGATGGCGAGCGCCCGCCGCGTATTGGGAATGTGATCCGGATGATTCATCCCCGTGACTCCGAAACGGGCTGCAAATTGCTGCATGTGCGCGCGCACCGCCGGCAAGCGCGCGGGCGGAAACAGCGACGACAGCGACATCCCGCCGCGCGGTGTCCCCGGGTGCAGCTCGAAGCCACACCACTCGACAGCGAGATCGAACTCCTCGCGCAGGCGCGGGAGCGTGCTGTGCTCGGCAATGAAACAGAACGGACAAACGAAGTCCGAATAAAGACGCAGGACGGTCGTCGACATGGGCGTCCGATTCTACGTCACCGATCGTCGGGCGGCAGCCCGACCGGAGCACGCCGCCCGACTGGGGCGAACCTGGATTTCCCGTTCTCCGACGGAGTAAACCCATTGACAACGCAGCCCGGCAACCAAGCCGAAACTCAATTGCCGCTCAGTCGCCACAACGCCCGCCACTCAACGCCGGCAGAGAGTCGTTGATTGGCACGTCCGTGATAACTCGACGGTGCTCGGTACCCAGACGGTCGCCTTCCCAGCGCCGTCCCGACGGAGACTTTTTCCCGGCCGTCGCCACTTTGTTCTTGAAGAAGAGTTGGCGGCAGACGGATTATCCGGCGGCTTCTCCGTCGTCGTTCTCACCGGGGGGTACCAGATGATCCGAACCGCTTGCCTGAGAGAAGTCGTCGGAAGTCAGAGCGACCGCCAATTCCGATCGGGTAACGTCGCCGCGGCTTGCGCGCTGGCCGCGGCCGCCTTTGTCGCCGTCCCGGGCTGCGGCGCCGTCGAGGGACCGGGGTCGAACGCTGAGGGCCTCGCCGAGGTGAAATCCGCGCTCGGCGCGCCCGGTTGCCTCGCGCGCGCCGGCAACGAGGTTCGCCTGCACGCGATCCTGCTGCTCGACGACGCCGCGCGCTCGAACTGCAGCACCGCCAGCCCGTGCACGACCGCCGACGACATCGCCAGCTTCGTCGTGCTCGCGAACCTGGCGTTCGCGCCGGCGCGCGTGCGCTTCATCTTCGATCCCGCGCTCGACTTCTCGGAGATGGTCAACCCGGATCTCAACAGCAACCTCTTCTCCGACAACTCCGGCGGCAACTGGGCCGCCGCCAACGCCATCGCCGCCGGTTTCCCCGGCCAGGTCGTGGTCTTCCTGCGCAAGGTCGCGCCCAGCAACTTCGCCTACCCGCCGATGACTGGCCAGCTCGTACCGGTCGATGCGCAATTCCCGACGACGTTTGCCGGCGTGCAGCCGCGCTTCGTCGCGCATGACGGCGTGCAGTCGGTGGCGCGCGCCAACGCGCAGAGCTTCTCGCACGAACTCGGCCACTTCCTCGGCCTCTATCACACGCACATCACCTGGGGGAACTTCTACCCCGCGATACCGCCCAATCAGGGCTGCCCCAAGAACGATGGCTCGGCGTGCTCGCCCGACGAGATGAACCAGGCGATCGCGAATCTCCAGGCCGCGCGCGGGCCGGGCGCGCTCGACGGCGACCTGCTCGCCGACACGCCCGAGGACCCCGGGCCGGTCTACTGGTCCACCAATGGCCTCAACCCGACGACGGTTGCGTCGGTGACCATCAACGGCGTGACCTACACACCCGACCGGCAGAACCTCATGAGCGACTTCGGTGGCTTCAACCTCAGCCCCGGACAGATCGCCGTCGTGCAAAATTCGATCTGCGACCCGAGCCGCGCGCCGCTCGTCAGCGCCCCGCAGGCGCGCTGCCGCGACGTCACGCTGATCTCCGGCCCGACCGCATGCACGGCCAGCGGCCTCACCACGGCGCAGGTCGACAACGGCAGCTTCGATCCCAACGGCGTACCGATCACGCTGACGCTCGATCGCACGGGTCCGTTCCCGGTGGGGACGACGCAGGTGACCCTCACCGTCTCCGACGGCACCTTCAGCACGCCGTGCACCGCCAACGTCACCGTCGTCGACCAGACGCGGCCGACGATCACGCCGCCCCCGAAAGTGGTCGCGACGATCTGCACCAATGATCCGATCGCGGTCGGCGTCGCCGCCACGAACGACAACTGCGGCGCGCCGACGGTCACCGGACAGGTCATCGTCAGCAACGGCCTGGCGTTGACCGCGCCGATCACCGTCACGGCGGCCGGCCTGGCGCAGATCGGCCCGGGCACGCACGTCATCCGCTGGATCGCCACCGACGCGAGCGGAAACATATCGACGACCACGCAGACCTTGGTCATCACCGCGGGCATGCAGGCGAGCAACGGCTTCGTCGTCGAGGATCGCGCCACCGTGCGCGTGCCCTCGGGCGCGGGCGCCGGCGTCTTCAACGGCGGACCAGGTCAGACGCGCGTCGGCTTCGACGCGCACGCGGGCGGCATCCTCAGCGTCGGTCCGGTCCAGATCAACGACCGCGCCGTCGTGAGCGGCGGCGTGATCTCGGGCGGCGCGCTCGACATCTCGCCGATCGCCAGCATCGCGGGCGCGCGCGCGTCGTCCGCACAGGTTGCGCTGCCGCCTCTGCCCACCCTTCCGGCATTCCCGGCCCCGGTTGGCGCGAACATCACCGTGAACTCCGGCCAGCGGCGCAACCTGGCTGCGGGTTCCTTCCCGACAGTGACGGTGACCTCGGGCGGCACGCTGGTGCTGGGCGCCGGCGATTTCTTCTTCACCAACCTGACGATCAACGCGGCTGCGACGGTGCGGGCGACGCCGACGACGCGCGTCTTCGTGCGCACGTTCTTCACGGCGCAGAGCCCGTTTTTGGCCGCGAGCGGGACCGCGGTGCAGCCGATCTTCCTCGGCTACGCCGGCACGTCGCTGTCATTCACCACCGTCTTCAACGGCACGCTGGTGGCGCCGAACGCCCAGGTCTTCATGGGCACGGGCGCGGGACTGACCTTCACCGGCGCGTTCTACGCGCAGTCGATCGACCTGCGCCCGCAGAGCACGCTGGTCTGCCTGACCAGCGCCGCCACGATGTAGCCCCAGCCTCTCAAGATTCGTCATATTTCCTGCGCCGAGGGGAGAGCGGGGATCAAAGCGAGGCGGCGCCTCGCTTTGATCCCGCGCCCATCGACGCCGAAACGTGACGAATCGTACGAGTCCCGGCCTCGTGCGCCGCACTAGACGCGACGGTGGCGAATCGCTTCAGCGAACATCTTGAAATCGGCGAGCAGCGACCAGAGCGGGTAGCGGAAGGTCGCGGGACGGTTCTTCTCGATGAGCATGTGAGCGAGCCAGGCCGGCGCGTACCCGGCCACGACCGCGACGAGCGCGAGCTCCGGGCGATGAAGGAGCGGCGCCGCCGTCACGAGCAGCAACGCCGCCGACGTGCCGAAGTAGTGCATGAGGCGGCAGCCCCAGCGGCGATGCTGACTGAGGTAGAAGGGCCAGAAGGCGCGAAAGCTGTCGATGCGGCCGGCGTCTTCGGCGGTCGCGTATGGGGACGACGCCACCGCCGGAAGCTAGCACAGCCGCTCCGCGTCCGGCCGCGCCGTCACGCGGCGACCGGCACGCTGACGCGGCCCGCCGGCCCGACCGCCGGATCGGCGCCGCGCAGGACGCGGCTCTTCGGCCGCAGCGCCCACGACGCGACGACCACGGCCAGGATCGCCAGCGGCGTGAGCCAGCGCGCCGGAGGATCGCCGACCGAGCCGTGCGAGATCGCCGCGCCGCTGAGATCGAAGAACATTCCCGCGTAGGCCCATTCTTTCAAGCGCGGCAGGCGCGGCGCGAGGATCGCCAGCGCGCCCAGCACCTTCCACGCGCCGATCAGCGCCGCGAAGTACAAGGGATAGCCGAGGTGCGACATGATGGCGCGCACCTGGTCGCCGCGCGCGAGGTCGAACGCGCCGCCGCTGATGAACGCCAGCGCGGCCAGCGCCGTCGCCGCCCAGTATCCAACCGTCTTGCTCCGCGACGCTGTCGTCCGCGACTCCGTGGCCCGCGATTCCGTGGTCATGTTTGGGTCTCCTGTGTCTGGTTCGAGTCGAGCTCTCGGCCCTGCTCCCGCCGATACATGAAGATGATGCGCGCGGGCATTGGTGACAATGCCTCGACAGTGGGAATGATTTGCTATGTTTTGATCCATATGACCAGCGCGCCCCTCGAGACCTCCGAGCTGCTGGCGTTCGCCAAGACCGTCGACGCCAAGTCGCTGTCGCGCGCTGCCGTCGAGCTGGGCGTGCCGCGCGCGACCATCAGCCGCCGGCTGGCGCGCCTGGAAGAACGTCTGGGCGTGCGGCTCCTGCGCCGCACGACCCGTAGCCTGGTGCTGACCGATCCCGGCGCCGCGCTGTACCGGCACGCGCGCATCGTGCTCGACGCCGTGACCCACGCCGAGACCAGCGTTCGCCGCCAGGACGACGCGATCCGCGGCGACCTGCGCGTGTCGGTGCCGCCGATGACCGACCCGCGCCTCTATGCGCTCATCTGCGCGTTCGCCGAGCGCCATCCCGAGGTACGCATGCAGATCCAATCATCGACCGAGCTCGTCGATCTGCGGCGCGGCGACTACGACGTCGCCATCCGCGCCAGCCTGGAGCTGCAGCCTGGGTTGGTCGCGCGAACGCTGATGCGCAACCCGGTGCTGGCCGTGGCGACGCCGGCCTATCTCGCCGCGCACGGCACGCCGCGCACGCGGCGAGACCTGCGCCACCACCGTTGCCTGATGGGCTTCGCGCGCGGCGAGGTGCCCCAGACCCACTGGCCGGTCGCCGGCGGCGGCAAGCTCCACGTCGACGGTGTGTTCTTCTCGAACGACGTGAACTTGCTGACCGAGGCCGCGCTGCAAGGGTTGGGCATCGCGTTCGTGCCGCTCTTGCTGGTGCAGGATGCGCTGGATCGCGGCCAGCTGGTCCAGGTGCTGCCGGGCGCGCTGGGCGCCGAGAGCCGCCTGTCGGTGGTCTACGCCGAGCGCGAGTTCGTTCCGCCGCCGGTGCGCGCGTTCGTCGACGCTGTCGTCGCCTGGGCCGAACACGAGCTGGCGGATGGGATTCACCCGACGAGCGTTCCCATCTGCCGCCCGGCGGGCGCGGGAACCCACCATCCCAAGGCGCCGTCGAAAAACCGGCGGCGGTAAAGCCGGCGCGGCCGCCTGGCGCGTCGCCAATGCTCGATTTTTCGTCCCGCGCTTGGGAATCCCACGTTACTGGCGAAAGCGGCAGCTATCAAGGCTTTTGCGATCGGCGTAGTCACCGTCGTCGACGCCGCGGGGTTCGCGGCTGTCGAAGGGAAAAGGAGACGTCATGACGGAATCACCGATCGAACCGAGCGAACCGAGCGAACCGATCAAGCCGAGCGTACCGATCGCGCGCACGTTGAGCCTGCGGGGCTTCGAGATGTACGTGGAAGAGCGCGGCGCCGGCGAGCCGCTGCTCCTGCTACACGGATTCACCGGCTGCGGCGGCGATTGGAGGCATGTCTTCGATCTGGACGCCCTGGCCCGGCGCCATCGGTTGATCCTGCCCGACGCGCGCGGGCACGGCCGCTCCACCAACCCCGACGGCACCTTCAGCCACCGGGCCTGCGCCGCGGATCTCCTGGCGCTCCTCGACGCGCTCGAGCTCCCACGCGTCCGCGCCATCGGCATGAGCCTGGGCGGCAACACGCTGCTCCACGCCGCGTTCGCCGCGCGCGAACGTATCGAAGCGATGGTCCTCGTCAGTGCCACCATGTACTACCCGGCTCAGGCGCGCGCGATCATGCGGCAGGCCGGACCCGAGAACCAACCGCCCGAGCAGTGGACGATGATGCGTGCGCGCCACGCGCACGGCGACGACCAGATCCGGGCGCTGTGGCGCCATGCGGCTGGATTCGCCGACAGCTATGACGACATGAATCTGACGCCGCCGCACCTGGCCACGATCTCCTCGCGAACCTTGATCGTCTACGGAGACCGCGATCCGCTGTACCCGATCGAGATGGCGCTGGAGATGTACCGCGCGTTCCCGCGCGCCGCGCTGCGCGTCGTGCCCGGGGGCGGTCACGGGCCGATCTTCGGCGATCGCGTCCGCGCGGAGTTCGCCGACACGGCGCTCACGTTCCTGGAGCAATGACGCTGCGGCCCGGGCTCGGGCCCGGCCCCTGACCGTCGAGGCGAGCGGGACCATTCCTTGCGGAATTCTTTGCCAATCGCCCCTGGCCCCCGATCTCGAGAGGTCTTATTTTGCACCGTCGTTCATGAACGTTGCGAGCGCTCTCGAAGTCGACTCCGCCGCCGCCGTCCTGCAGGGCGGCGGCGAAATGGGCGAACGGATGCGCGCGATCGACTGGTCGCGCACGGTCCTCGGCCCGGTCGCGAGATGGCCTCTCAGCCTGCGTACCTGCGTGCGCATCGTGCTCACCTCGCGGCAGCCGATGTTCGTCTGGTGGGGCAACGAGCTCATCAACCTTTACAACGACGCCTACAAGACCATCGTCGGCGGCAAGCATCCGCAGGCGCTGGGCCAGCCGGCGCGCGTGGTGTGGCGCGAGATCTGGGACGAGATCGGGCCGCTGGCGGAGGCGGCGATGCGCCGCAACGAAGGCGCGTACGAGCAGGCGCGCCTGCTGATCATGGAGCGGAACGGATACCAGGAGGAGACGTACTACACGTTCTCGTACAGTCCGGTGCCCGGCGACGAAGGCGGCGTCGGCGGGATCATCTGCGCCAACACCGACGACACCGAGAAGATCGTCGGCGCGCGGCAGGTGCGCCTGCTGCGCGACCTGGCGTCGCGCACCGGCGACGCGCGCAGCGCCGAGCTCGCTTGCACGCGGGCCGCCGAGAGTCTGGCGACCAATCCGTTCGACGTCCCGTTTGCGCTGCTCTATCTGATCGGCGACGATCGCGCGGCGGCGCAGCTGGTCGCGCGCGCCGGCATCGACGATGGGCACGCGGCGGCGCCGGCGACGATCGCGCTCGGCGGCGCCGGCGTCTGGCCGGTCGCCGATGCGCTGCGCAGCTCCGTGCCGATCGTCTTCTCCCCGCCGCAGCAGCTGCGCGATGGCCTGCCCACCGGCGCCTGGCATCGCGCGCCGAGCCGGATCGCGATCGTCGGTATCTCGCCGACCGGCGAGCGCGGCCGCGCCGCGGTCCTGATCGCCGGGTTGAGCCCGCACCGTCTCTTCGACGAGAGCTACCGCGGCTTCGTCGACCTGATCGCGGGTCAGATCGCGGCCGCCATCGCCGGCGCCGACGCCTTTCAGCAGCAGCGCCGGCGCGCCGAGGAGCTGGCGGCCATCGATCGCGCCAAGACCGTGTTCTTCAGCAACGTCAGCCACGAGTTCCGCACACCGCTCACGCTGATGCTGGGCCCGACCGAGGACGCGCTCGATCGGGGCGCGCTCGAGGGCGAGAGCCTGAAGATCGTTCACCGCAACCAGGTGCGGCTGATGAAGATGGTGAACAACCTGCTCGACTTCGCGCGCATCGAGGCCGGGCGCATGCAGGCATCGTACGCGCCGACCGACCTGGGCGCGCTGACCGCCGATCTCGCCAGCTCTTTCCGCGCTGCCGTCGAGCGCGCCGGGTTGGCGTTCGACGTGATCTGCGAGCCCGTGCGGGAGCCGATCTTCGTCGATCGCGAGATGTGGGAACGCGTCGTGCTGAACCTGCTCTCGAACGCGTTCAAGTTCACGCTCGCGGGCACGATCCGCGTGAGCCTGCGTCCCACCGCCGGCGCGGTCGAGCTCGCGGTGAGCGACACCGGCGCGGGTATCCCCGAGTCCGAGCTCGACCGCGTCTTCGAGCGTTTTCACCGCGTGCCCGGGGAGCGCGCCCGCACGAACGAGGGCTCGGGGATCGGCCTCGCGCTGGTGCACGAGCTGGTGCGCCTGCACGGCGGCACGATCTCGGTCTCGTCGGTGCTCGGGCAAGGCTCGACGTTCGTCGTGCGCTTGCCGACCGGCTCGGCGCACCTGCCCGCCGACCGCGTCGTCGGCGCCTCGCCGGGGACCTCGGGCACGACCACCGCCGCCCCATCGTCGGCGGCGGCGCCCTACGTCGAGGAGGCGCTCCGCTGGCTCCCCGACAGCGGGGACGAGCCCCCGCGCGTCACGGACGGGGACGAGGGCACGGCGCCGACGCGCGGCCGCATCCTCGTCGCCGACGACAACGCCGACATGCGCCAGTACATCCGGCGCGTGCTCGAGCCGCACTGGACGGTCGACGCCCTGGGCAACGGCCGCGCGGCGCTCGAAGCCGCGCGCGCGCGGCCGCCCGACCTCATCCTCACCGACGTCATGATGCCCGAGCTCGACGGGTTCGGGCTCCTGCGCGCCGTGAGCGCCGACCCGCGTCTGCGCGCGATCCCGGTCGTGATGCTGTCGGCGCGCGCCGGCGAGGAGGCGCGCATCGAGGGACTGCAGGCGGGCGCCGACGACTACCTGGTCAAGCCGTTCTCGGCGCGCGAGCTGCGCGCGCGCATCGACGCCCAGGTCCGGCTCGCGCGCGCGCGCGCCGCCGTCGAGGCCGAGCGCCAGCGCTTCTACTCCTTCCTGGCGCAGGCACCGGTGTCGATCGCGGTCTTCGAGGGCGCCAACCTGAACATCGCTTACGTCAACGAGCTGACGCGCGCGCAGCTTGGTGAGCGCGAGATCGTCGGCAAGCCGCTGCGAGAGGCGCTGCCCGAGCTACAGGACTCGCCCATCCCCGATCATCTGGCGCGCGTCTTTCGAACCGGCGAGCCTCACACCGTGATCGAGGAGCCGGTCGCGCTCTTCGGCGACGGCGGCGTCATCTCTCAGCGTTACCTGACCACTCTGCGCCGGCCGCTGCGCGACCAGGACGGCGCGATCTACGGCGTCATCAGCGTCGCGCAGGACGTCACCGAGGCGGTGCTCGCGAAGCGCGCGCTCGAGGCCAAGACCGTCGAGGCGGAGGCGGCGAACCGCGCCAAGGACGAGTTCCTGGCCATGCTCGGGCACGAGCTGCGCAACCCGCTGGCGCCGATCTCGACGGCGTTGCAGCTCATGCAGCTGCGCGCCGGCGACGTGCTGTTGAAGGAGCGCACGATGATCGACCGCCAGGTCAAGCACCTGGTGCGGCTGGTCGACGACCTGCTCGAGGTGTCGCGCATCGCGCGCGGCAAGATCTCGCTCGAGCGCGTGCGCGTCGACCTCGGCGACGTGCTGGCGCGCGCGCTGGAGATGACCAGCCCGCTCATCGAGCAGCGCGAGCACCACCTGTCGGTCGACGTCGCGCCCGAGCTGGCGGTCGACGCCGATCCGGCGCGGCTCGCGCAGGTGTTCGCCAACCTCCTGACCAACGCCGCCAAGTACACACCGCCGCGCGGCTACATCGACGTCAGCGCGCGGCCCGAGGGCGCCGCGATCTTGGTCGTGGTGCGCGACTCCGGCATCGGCATTCGCCAGGAGATGCTGCCGCGGATCTTCGACCTCTTCGTGCAGGAGCGGCAGGCGCTGGATCGCTCCGAGGGTGGCCTGGGGTTGGGACTGACGATCGTGCGCTCGCTCGTCGGCCTGCACGGCGGCAACGTCGAGGCGCGCAGCGCGGGTACCGGCCGCGGGACCGAGATCCTGGTGCGCCTGCCGCGCGCGCTCGAACCGGGCGCCTTCTCGTCGGAGACGGCGGCCGCGAGCCACCCCCGGTCGACGCCGCTCCTCGGCGTTCCGAAGGCACGCGCGCGCCGCGTGCTGGTCGTCGACGACAACGAGGACGCGCTCGAGGCGATGGCCGATGCGCTGCTCGAGCTCGGGCACACCGTCGAGACCGCTTGCGACGGACCGGGTGCGCTCGGCCTCTTGCAACGCTACACGCCCGACGTCGCCTTCCTGGACGTCGGCCTGCCGGTCATGGACGGCTACGAGCTGGCGCGCCGGATCCGCGAGGACCAGCGCTTCGCGCGCACCGTGCTGGTCGCGGTCACCGGCTACGGACAGAAGCGCGACCGCGCGCAGGCCCGCGAGGCCGGCTTCGACGCGCACCTCGTGAAGCCGGTCGACCTGCGCGCGATCGAGGAGATCATCGAATCTGGGACCGCCAAAGGGTCCCAGACCCCCTAGGAATCTGGGACCCTGTGACGGTCCCGGACCCCCTAGGGCGCGACGCGCGCGCCCGTGCGGATCAGCGCCAGCAGATCGTCGGTGCCCAGCGTGGCAGCCAGGTCCGCTCCTTCGAGCAGGCCGGCGGCGAGCGCGCGTTTGGTGGCGTGCAACCCGAGCACCGCCTCCTCGATCGTGCCGCGCGCGACCAGGCGCACCGCGGTCACCGGACGCTGCTGGCCGATGCGATGCGCGCGCGCTGTCGCTTGATCCTCGACGGCCGGGTTCCACCACGGATCGAGATGGATCACGGTGTCGGCGGCGGTGAGGTTCAGTCCGAAGCCGCCTGCCTTGAGCGAGATCAGAAAGACGTCGGCCTCGCCCGCCTGGAAGGCCGCGATGCGCTGCTCGCGCGTCTCCGCCGGGGTCGTGCCGTCGAGCAGCAACGCGCGAAACCCGTGCTGGCGCAGGCGCGGCGCCAGCAGCTCGAGGAAGCTGCGGAACTGGCTGAACACCAGCACCTTGTGCCCGTCCTCGCGCAGGTCGGTGAGGAGCTGCAGCAGGTAGGCCGCCTTCGACGATCCGGCCTGCGTGCGTGGATAGACCAGGCGCGGGTGGCAGCAGAGCTGGCGCATCCGGGTCAGCGCCGCCAGCAACACGAAGCGCAGATCTTGCCCGTCGCGCTCGGGCGTGGTCTTGGTCTGCGCGATCTCCTCGAGCATCGACCGGCGCAGCTCGTCGTACAGCGCCATCTCCTCGTCGGACAGGCGCACGCTGCGCACGACCTCGGTGCGCGCGGGCAACTCGGGCGCGACGTCCGCCTTCGTGCGCCGCAGGATGAACGGCCGCAGCAGCGCCGCCAGCGCGCGCCGCCTGCCGTCGTCGCCGAACTTCTCGATCGGCACGGCGAACCGGCCGCGGAACTGCTCCCAGGTGCCGAGCAGGCCGGGACAGATCACGCGCATGAGGCTCCAGATCTCGCCCAGGTGGTTCTCGACGGGCGTGCCGGTCAGCCCCACGCGCCAGGCCGCGCGCAGCCCGCGCAGCGCGCGCGAACGCTCGGTGGTGGCGTTCTTCACCGCCTGCGCCTCGTCGAGCACCAGCGACCCGAATTCGATCTCCCCGAGGCGATCGGCGTCGAGCGTCGCGATCGCGTAGCTCGTGACCAGCAGATCGCCGGCGCGCAGGCCGCGCAGCTCGGCCGCGCGCTCGGGCCCGCGATAGAGGCGGACGCGCAGCGATGGCGCGAAGCGCGCCGCCTCGTCGACCCAGTTGCCGACCACCGACGTGGGCGCCACCACCAGCGCGGGGCCGAGCGCCGCGCGGTCGACCAGCACCGCCAGCGTTTGTAGGGTCTTGCCGAGCCCCATCTCGTCGGCGAGGATCGCGCCCGCGCCCCAGCCCGCCAGGCGCGCGAGCCACTGCACGCCGGCGCGCTGATACGGGCGCAACGCCACCTCGAGCTCGGCGCCGACGCGCGGGACGATCGCCGCGCCCGCGGCGATGCGGCGGCGGAGCGCGCGGAACGAAGCGGCGGCGTCGATCTGCGACTCTTCCTCGACGAGCCCCACCAGCGGATCGCTCGCCAGCCCCGAAATGTGCAACGCCCGCGGCGTGCCGGGCTCGCCCCCTTCGCGCACGTCGAAGACCGCCGCCTCGGCGCGCGCCAGCGCCTCGCGCAAGGCCTGCTCGATGCGCACGAAGCCGCGCGCGCCGACCGGCACGTAGCGACGTCCCTCGCGGATCGCCGCCAGCAGGTCGGCGAGCGGCACCACCTCCTCGCCGCGCACGCCCTTGACGCGCGCGCCGCCCTCGACGGCGAACCAATCCCGCCGATCGGACACCTTCATGCGCAGATCGCGCCGCCCGATCGTGCCGTAGTCGTCGAGCCGCGCGTCGTCGGCCCACTCGACGACGACCGCCGCCTCGGGATCGTCGGACAGATCCTTGAGCGTCGCGACGACGTGCAACGCCGGATCGCCAGCGCCGACGCGCCAGCACCAGGGCGCGGTCTCGGCGCCGTCGACGTCGGGCCCGGCTCCCTCGTCATCGGGCTCTGCGCCGCCGGCGGTCGCCGCCTGCTGCGCCGGCGAGGCCCGATCGACCCAGCCGGCGCCGACCCGGCTTTTGCCCGCCCAGCCGGCGACCAGCCCCAGTCGCTCGGCGAGCGCCCGCCCGGCGCGCTGCTCTCGCGCGCGATCGCGGCGTACACCGTGGCGTTCGCGCCCCTGCCCTTCGAGCAACAGCGCCGGCCCCTCGCCGGGTCGAAAGACCGGGCCCAGCTTGGCCGGCCGCACGCCGAGGCGCACCTCGAGCGCGCCCGAGGCCAGGAGCTCGAGCCGCGCGATCGAGCGCTCGTCGGCGGCGCCGATCGTACGCGTCCAGTGCGCCGGCAGCTCCACGTCGACGCTCTCTTGCAGCGGCTCGAGCCGCGCGGCCAGCGCATCGTGCGCCTCGGGCGGAAACGACACCGGCGCCAGCGCCAGGGCGCGCACCACCGCGGCCGCCTGTGCGCTGACCTCGGCCAGCAGGACGCGCGGAGTGCCCGCCTCCGCCTCTCCGCCCGAGTCGTCGGGCCGATGCAGGATGACGACGTGTCGGTCGTCGCGAAGCACCGCCGCCACTTCGGACGGAAGCAGCGTGACGCCGACCAGCTCCAGCTGCGGCGTCAAGCCGCCGTCGCGCGCGGCCGCGAAGCGCAACCGGAGCCGCCCCTGGCGGATGTCCAGCCGGCCGGCGTCGCGCCGGCCGGCGCTGCCGGGGCCGTCGAAGAAGACCGCGGGATGATCGATGAGCGCGCGCAGCACGCCGAAGATCTGCGCCGCCGTGAGCGCGCCGCCCCAGGTCTCCGAGCGGCGGGCGAAGCGGTCGTCATAGGCGCGAAACGCGCGCTCGTCGACGGCGGTGCGCGCCGGATGGTCGGGCAGCTCGTACCAGGGCAGCCGTGTGCCCGTCGAGAATACGCCGCTGCGCCCGCGCTTCTGCACCACCGGCTCCACGCCCAGCGCGCCCTCGCGCAGCCCGGTCACGCGAAAGGCGATCCGCTCCTCGGCACGCACGGCGGCGGCGCCCGCCGCGCCCGCCGGCTCGACCCGCGCCAGCCGCTCGTCGAGCGCGCCCAGCGTGAACTGCCAGACCGGCACGCGCACGACATCGACCAGCGCGTCGCGCTCGTTCGCCAGGCGCGGATCGCGGATGAAGTCGATCATCGCCTCCAGCGCCGCCAGCCGGCGCGCCGGGTCCACCTCGCCGCCAGCCGGCTTGTCGCCCTGCCAGCGTATCCAGCGCAGCGGCCCGTCGGCCCACCCCAGCAGGACGATGCCGACGTCGTCGGGCCCGCCGGTCGCGGCCGGGGCCCGGTCGACCAGCGTTCGCTCGTGGTAGCGCAGCGCCGGCACCGGCGCGCGGGCGATGCGAACGCCCGCGGGCTCATACGTCCCCGTGGAACGGACCGGCGTGCCCGCGTGGAGCAGCTGCGCGCGATCGGCGCGCAGGCGCTCGAGCAGCGCCGCCAGCGCCTCGTCGTCGGGATCGCGCCCCTGCTCGTCGAGGAAGGCGCGCGTCGCGCGCGCCCGTGCCACCAGCACCGCCATGCGATGGAGAAGCGCGCGCGCCGTCTCCACGGTGGGGCCGTAGGAGCGCCGCAGCGGGTTCGAAGGGTCGTGCTCGAGCAGGAGCTGCCGGTAGCTCAGCGCCTCGCCGTGGCGCGCGGGCAGGAACGTCCCCGGCGGGCCGTCGCTGGCCAGCACCAGGTCGTCCAGATGCTCGCCAACCGCGAACGCGTCGGCCCACGCGAGCAGCTCGTCGGCCGGCTCGGGGGGCGGTGGGATCTCGTCGGCGGCGGCAGCGGCCACGCCGCGACTATAGAGCCCCGCCCGTGACCTCGGTACGGCGAGCCGCGCCGCAACATCCACGGGCGGCCAGGGACGGAAACGCGGCCGCGTACGCGCGCGCTCCCTCGTGCTTGACATCACGAATCGGAACGAGGGGTTGGCGGCCAGACGCGTGGTTCATCGCTGAGCCGTGATTGGAAAGGATTTTTTTTGACGACAGAAGGGAGGCGAACCCTACTCACGAATCGTCCGGAACTGACTGCCGGCGGCGGCGCAGACCTCGGACGACAGCAACCTTCTCAGGAGACCTCGATGACTTACTTTGGCCCAGCTCGTCAGTCCGACCGTTCGAGAAGCGTCAGCATCGGCTTGTTGCCGGCGCTGGTGATTGCTTCATCGCTCTCGTTGGTGCTCGCGGCCTGCGGCAGCAGCACGTCATCGATTGGCAACGACGCCTCGGTGAACGGCAAAGGAGGGACGCCCGGCACCGCCGGAACCTCTGGTGGCGCAGGCGGAGGCACGGTGGTGACCGGCGCCGGCGGCGCCGCGGCCCCCACGTGCGGCAACGCGGGTCAGCCGTGCTGCGCGTCCAACACCTGTAACGGCGGCGGCTGTTGTATCGCCGGCAACTGCATCGGCAGTGGCGCGGCATGCAACGGTGGCAACAACACGACCGGCACCTGTACCAACGGCTCGTGCGAGAACGCGATGGGAACGGCGTGCGGCTCGATCGGGCAGATCTGCTGTGGCGGCGGTGGTGGCGGTGCCACCTGCACGGCTTCGGGCGCTCGCTGCACGGTGACCCCGGCCGGTGACGGCGGGCCCGCGACGAACATGTGCACGGCGTGTGGCACCAACGGCGCCGCCTGCTGCCAGGCCGTCGGCGGCGGCGTCGCGACGTGCGATACCGGCCTGTCCTGCCAGGGCGGCGGCGGCGGCGCGAACCCGACGCCTCAGATGTGCGCGCCCTGCGGCGGCGCCACGGAGGCGTGCTGCGCCGGCAACACCTGCGACACCGGCCTCGCCTGCGCGGCCGCGGCCGCGGGCATGGCGCGCACCTGCATGAACTGCGGCGCGGTCAACGGCGCGTGCTGCCCGGGCAACATCTGCCAGGCCGGCGGAATCTGCACCGGCGCGGCCGCGGGAGCGGCGGGCACCTGCGACCCGTGCGGTGGCACCGGTCAGGTCTGCTGCGCGAACAACGCCTGCAACGCCGGCTTCCGCTGCAATCCCGCGCCCGCGGGCGGCGGTGGCGCCAGCAGCTGCGACGCGTGCGGCTCTTCGGGACAGGCCTGCTGCCCTGGAGCGACGCCGTGCTCGACCGGGCTCGGCTGCGTCGGCATCCGTAACGGCAACCCCGGCACCTGCGACGTCTGTGGTGGCGCGGGCCAGGCCTGCTGCGGCGCGACCAACACCTGCAGCGTCGGCTTCAACTGCGTCAACACGCCGGCCGCCGACGGCGGCGCGGGCGCGCTGAGCTGCATGGCCTGCGGCGCCTCGGGCGATCGCTGCTGCGCGAACCGCACCTGCAACACCGGCCTCACCTGCACGGGCAACGGCGCGGCCGCGACCTGCGGGTAGCGCAGGCTCATCAACCTAGGTCGTAACGACGTCGGCCCCGCGCTCGCATCGGCGAGTGACGGGGCCGATTGTTTTTGGTTCGGTGCCTGGTGCACTAGTTCGTCGTGAGCGTATCGATGTGAACCGAGATCGCCTGCGGCGCGCCGAACGGCGGCACCGCGGCGTCGCCGGTCACGGGCGGCGGCGTCGCCAGGTGCACGCCGAGCTGCACGACGCTGGTCGGATCGAAGCTCGGGTCGATGAACTCGGGGCTGGTGAGATGGAAGGTCATGGTGTGCCAGGCGTTGTCGTTGAGATTCACCGTCCCGCCCTCGGCCAGGTAGAACGCCGGCGTCGTCGTCGACAGCGCGTAGACGCGAGCGATACCGCTGAAGGTGGTCGCACCGCCGTCGGGACCGGCGTCGAGCCGCACGCGCGCGGTCAGCGTCGCGCCGGTCAAGTTGATCGGCAGCGGGTAGACGTGCCGAAACGCGACGACCTGGTCGTAGTCAGAGAACGTGGCGTCGACGCGCGCCGAGCCCGGCGCCGGCATGCCGTCGCTCCCGTCGAACGTCAAGGTCACGGGCGCGCCACCATCGGCCGAGAGCGCGCCCAGGTTGACCGGGTTGGTCGTCGGATTGGGATCGATGTCGAATCCATTCAGATCGCTGTCGAAGGTGAACGAGAGCATGGCAACCGGCGGCGCATCGACCGGACCATCCCCGACTCCCCCGTCGGTGCCGCCGCGCGCGTCGAGGCCCCCGTCGGTGACGCCACCGTCGGTGACTCCGCCGGCGCCGCCGGTGCCGCCGTGGCCACCGGCTCCCCCGAGCGCCCCGCCGTGGCCCCCGGCCCCTCCAGTCCCGCCGCCACCGCTGCTGCCACAACCGCCCAACACCACCATCCCTGCCACGGCCCCCGTTGCCACGAACCACCGCCACCGAATCGATGCGCCGCCGATCTCCATCTGCTTCTCCTCGCTTCCTCAAATTAGGTAAGACGGTGGCGCGCGAGAGGAAGCCGCCCGACGGAAAGACCAGAGCGGTCCTGATCGAACCGCGCGTCCAGCTCAGCCGGCGAGCCGCTGGATCGCGGCCGCCAGCCGCGCCAGCGCCACCGGCGATCGATCGAGGAACAGCGACGGCTCGATGAGCTCGAGCTCCATCAGGCACGGCCGCCCGCGCTCGTCGCGCGCCAGATCGACCCGCGCGTACAGCAGCGGCTGCCGCACGACCGCGGCCAGGATCGATTCCGCCAGCGCCGCCTCGTCGGGCGCGATCGCGACCGCCTCGGAGACGCGCTGTGGATCGCCGGCGAAGCGCGGGCTCTTGCGCACGGCATGCGTGAGCGCGCCGTCGATCCAGACCAGCGCGCGTTCGCCGTAGCTCTCGACCGATCTCAGGAACGGCTGCACCAGCACGTCGTGCGCGCCGGCGAGCAAGCCGTCGACGTGCGCCTGGCCCGCGCTCGCGAAGTCGGCACGCGCGACGCGCACCGTGGAGAACGATCCGGCGGAGACCGCGGGCTTGATCACCACCTCGGTCCAGTCGCCGGCGAGCTCGACGAGGTCCGCGACGCCGCCCGCGGGCACGAGGCGCGTCGGCACGACCGGCAAGCCCGCCTGCATCAACTCCAGCAGATAGCGCTTGTGGCTGTTCCAGCGCACGATCGCGGCCGGATTCCAGAGGCGTGTCACCGCCGCGCAGCTTTCGACCCAGCCCAGAAAACGCGCGTGGCTGCGCACGTAGTTCCAGGTCGAGCGAATCACGCAGACGCGCGCCTGCGCCCAGTCGACGGCGGGATCGTCCCACGCGCAGGTCTGCGCCGACAGCCCGCGCTCGGCGAGCGCCGCGCGCAGCGGGGCATCGTCCTCGTCGGGGCGCGGCAGCGTCGAGGCGGTGGCGAGGATGACGTCCATGGCAGCCCGCCATGATACCGAGCGCGCGACCGCCGCGGAAGCGCGGCGCGACGCCTTCCGGGAGCGGCGCTCGAATTGGCTGGCGCGCCCGGCCGCTTCGAAGAAGGATCGTAACATGCAGACGACGACGCAAGCGAGGGCAGAGGCGGACGCGGCAAACGCCGAGAAGCCGGCGTTGTCGAAGATCCCGGGCGCGTCCGCGCTGCGCGACAGCGGCCCTTACGCGGTCTCGGTCGGCGGTGTCGATCTGATCCTGCTACGGACCAAGGGACAACCGCGCGTCTACCAGGGCCGCTGCCCGCACCAGGGCGCGCTGCTCGGCGAGGGCGAGCTGGACGGCCACGCGCTGGTTTGCCGTAACCATCGCTGGCGTTTCGACGCCGAGACGGGAAAGCGCCTCGATGGCCCGCAGTGCCTGATCGCCTGCCCCGTCGTCGAGCAGGACGGTGAGCTCCTGGTCGATCTCGCGCCGCTCGCGGCGCTCGACAAAGCCGCCGCCGTGAAGCTCGCCGCGGCCGGCAAGCTGCGCAACGTCGACGATCTTCCCGGCCCGCGCGGGATGCCGTTCGTGGGGAACGCGCTGCAATTCGACCTCGATCGACTGCACGCGGTGTTCGAGCGCTGGGCCGCGCAGTACGGCAAGATGTACACCTTTCGCCTCGGCCTCGACCGCGGGCTCGTGGTGTCGGATCCCGAGCTCACGCACCAGGTGATGCGCGCGCGCCCCGAGACGTTCCGCCGCACGACCAAAGTGCAGCGCGTCTTCGAGGAACTGGGCGTGGACGGGCTCTTCTCCGCCGAGGGAACGGCGTGGCGCCCGCAGCGCCGCCTGGCGATGGAGGCGCTGGCGCACCGCAACCTGCGCG
>CAZNCQ010000039.1:0-35479 GCA_964571275.1 uncultured Myxococcales bacterium | reverse complement strand
ACGGACACCCCGGCAACTCGAACCCGATCGACGAGCAGAACTTCGTCGCCAAGGTCTACGCCGCGCTCCAGGCCTCGCAGGAGTGGTCGAGCACCGCGGTCATCGCGCTCTACGACGACTCGGACGGCTGGTACGATCACCAGGCGTCGCCGATCGTCAACCCGTCGAGCTCGGTGGCGGACGCGCTCAACGGCACGGGCGCTTGCCAGTCGGGCGCGCAGCAAGGTGGCGCCGCGCCGGCGACGCCGCTCAATGGCGCCGCGGGCGTTCCCGCCCAGGGCCGCTGCGGTTACGGCACGCGCCAGCCGCTGCTGGTCGTCTCGCCGTACGCCAAGAAGAACTACGTCGATCACACGCTGACCGACCAGACGTCGGTGCTGCGATTCGTCGAGGACAACTGGCTCGGCGGCCAGCGCATTCAGCCGGGCGGGTCATTCGACACGATCGCGAACTCGATCCAGAACATGTTCAGCTTCTGATCTTTTCATTCACGCTCAGCAGCTGAAACGGTAGAAGAGACGGGCGGTCGCCGCGAGGGGCCGCCCGTTTTTTCATTTCGCGCGCATGGCGATCCATCGCAGACGCTTCCTGATCTCCGCCGCCGCGGCGTCTGCGCCCTGGGCTTGCCGGAGAGAGCCCGTACCAGCGCAGGCGCACGCCCCGCTGCTGCCCGCGACGCAACCGCCGGCGCCGCCGCGTGCTCCGTTGCACGTCGAAGCCCTGGCGCGCTTCGTGGATCCGCTGCCGATCCCGCCCGTCAAGAAGCCCGACGGCACGCGCCCCGATCCGTTCGATGCGCGCCGGCAGATCCCGTTTTATCGCGTGTCGATGCGCGAGGCGCGCGTGCACGTCCACCGCGACGTACCGGCGACCAGCTTCTGGACCTACGACGGTTCGATGCCGGGCCCCACGTTCGAGACGCGCACCGGCCAGCCGCTGCTCGTCGAGTGGCGCAACGACCTGCCGGCCCGACACTTCCTGCCGATCGATCACACGCTGTGCGGCGCGGGGCGGGATCGCCCCGACGTCCGCGCCATCGTGCACGTGCACGGCGCCAAGGTGCCGCCCGAGAGCGACGGATACCCCGAGCACTGGTACGTCCCGGGGCAATCGAAGACGCTCCATTATCCGAACGCGCAGGGGGCGGCGACGCTCTGGTACCACGACCACGCGATGGGGATCGAACGGCTCAACCAGTATGCGGGGCTCCTCGGCCTGTTCCTGGTGCGGGACTCCGTCGAGGATGCGCTGCCGCTGCCGCGTGGGCCGCACGAGATTCCACTCATCCTGTGCGATCGCATGTTCTACGCCGACGGCGCGCTCAGCTACCCGGTCTCGGACATCGCGGACGCGCCCTGGATCATGGAGTTCACCTCCGAGGCCGTGCTCGTCAACGGGCGGCTCTTTCCTCACGTCGACGTCGAGCCCCGCCGTTACCGCCTGCGCGTCGTCAACGCCGCCAACGCGCGCTTTTTTTACTTGTCGCTCTCGAACGGCCAGACCTTTCACCAGATCGGCACCGACCAGGGATTGCTTCCTGCGCCCGTTCCCGTCCAGCGCATCACGCTGGCGCCCGCCGAACGCGCGGATCTGATCGTCGACTTCAGCGGCGCCGCCGGAGCGCGCGTCGTGCTGCAGAGCCAGTCCTTCGAGCTCCTGCAGTTTCGAGTGGCGGCGCGCGCCACCGGCGGTCCCTCGCCGCCGTTGCCGCGCGTGCTGCGCCCGGTGCCGCGCCCGCTCGAGCGCGCCGCGGTCCGCACGCGCACCCTCACGCTCGACGAGTACGAGGACCCGCGCACGCGCCAGATGCTCATGCTCCTCGATCGCAAGCGCTGGCACGACCCCGTCACCGAGAACCCCGAGCTCGGGTCAGTCGAGATCTGGTCGCTGGTCAACACCACCGAGGATTCGCACCCGATCCACTTGCACCTCGTGCGCTTCCAGATCCTGGACCGCCAGGCCTTCGACACCGACACGCTGCAGTTCAAAGGCACCATGCACCTGATGGGCCCGCGCCTGCCGCCCGAGGCCTACGAGGCGGGCTGGAAAGACACCGTGCGCGCCGAGCCCGGGTTCATCACGCGCATCCTCATCCGCTTCGACGGTTTCGTCGGGCGCTATGTCTGGCATTGCCACGTCCTCGAGCACGCGGCCAACGAGATGATGCGCCCCTTCGAGGTCGTGCCGCGGCGGGCGTGAGCGGCCTTCTCAGGAACCTCCGTCGTCTGGATCGGCGCGTTCGTTGGCGGTCCGGGGAGCTGACCATTCGACTCGATGGCATGGACGCCACTGGCGGGGTCTGGTAAATCGTCGGTCCATGAGCACCGGGAAGAAGCTGTTCGTCGAGGATCTGGATACCGCTGGCAAGCGCGTCATCGTGCGCGTCGACTTCAACGTCCCTCTCAAGGACGGCAAGGTCGAGAGCGACAAACGCCTGAAGGAATCGCTGCCGACCATCGCCTACCTGCGCAAGCAGGGCGCAAAGGTCATCTTGATGTCGCACCTCGGGCGCCCCGACGGAAAGCGCGTCCCGGACATGAGCCTTCGCCCCGTCGCCGACGCGCTCGCGGCGCTGCTCGGCGCGCCGGTGGCGTTCGCCGACGACTGCGTCGGACCGGCGGCCGAGAAGGCGGTGGCGGCGTTGCAGCCGGGCGGCGTGCTTCTTCTCGAGAACCTGCGCTTCCACGCCGAGGAAGAAGAGAACGACCCGGGCTTCGCCAAACAGCTGGCGGCGCTGGCCGACGTCTACGTGAACGACGCGTTCGGCAGCGCCCACCGCGCGCACGCCTCGACGGAGGGCATCACGAAGTTCGTGCCGAAGGCGGCGGCGGGCTACCTGATGAAGAAGGAGCTCGACTACCTGGGCGATGCGCTTGGCAATCCGAAGCGGCCGTTCATCGCGATCATCGGCGGTTCGAAGGTGTCCGGCAAGATCGACGTCATCAAGAACCTGCTGCCGCGGGTCGACAAGCTGCTGATCGGCGGCGGAATGACCTACACCTTCCTCAAGGCCCAGGGCCTGGAGATCGGCAAGTCGATCGTCGAGAACGACAAGCTCGATCTGGCTCGCTCGCTGCTGGCCGAGGCGGGCGACAAGTTGCAGCTCGGAACCGATTGCGTGGTCACCGACAAGCTCGACTTCAAAGCACGCACCGTTGGCGCGATCAAGACGGTGGCCACTCACGCGATCCCGTCCGACTGGGAGGCGGTCGACATCGGTCCCGCGACCATCGCTGCCTTCACCCAGACGATCCTCGGCGCCAAGACCATCGTGTGGAACGGCCCCGTCGGCGTGTTCGAGATCGATGCCACCGCCAAGGGGACGCTCGCGGTCGCCGAGGCGCTGGCCAAGGCCACGGCCGCCGGCGCGACCACCATCATCGGCGGCGGCGACTCCGCTTCGGCCGTGAAGAAAGCCGGCGTCGCCAGCAAGGTCTCGCACGTATCGACCGGCGGCGGCGCCTCGCTCGAGTTTCTCGAGGGCAAGGTGCTCCCGGGCGTCGCGGCGCTGACCGATCGCTAGCGCTTCGCTAGCGCGGCTTGGATACAACACCGGTCAGATAGCCGCCAAGACGCGAGCCGCCAAGTCCGGCCCCTCGATGGCCGGATCTTGGCGTCGCTCGTTGGTTTTCCTGTACTACTGCCCGACGGGAGCGTCGAGCGGGCCCGCGTCGGGGATCGCCCCGCAGGTGCCGGGCATTCCCATTCCGCGGTTTCGTCCCGTGCATGCGAGGCCGGCGGTGCAGGTACCGGCGTTGCCCGTTCCGCAGCAGGGCTGGCCCGCGGCGCCACAGGTTCCGCACTGGTTTCCCGCGGTCGCGAGCACGCAAGCCAGCGGCGCCGCGCAGGCGATGACGCCGCCGTCGACGGCCTGAGTGCAGCACGCCTGCCCACTTCCGCCGCAGGGACCACACGTCCCCGCGAGTCCCTGGCCCGCGTTCCGACCCGAGCAAGCGAGCGTCGCATCGGAGCAAGTCCCATTGCCCAGGCCACAGCACGCCTGTCCGCTCGCGCCGCAAGCGCCACACTGGTTCCCGGCCGCGCCGACGACACAGGAGAGCGGCAGCATGCAGGCCGCGACACCGCCATCTGCCGGCACGCCCGCCGTCGGGCAGCAGATCTGGCCGTCGCCGCCGCACGTCGCGCACATTCCCGGCATCCCCTGTCCCGCGTTCCGGCCCCCGCAGGCAAGCCCGGTGTTGCAGGTTCCGTTGTTGTTGTTCCCGCAGCAGATCTGTCCCGACGCACCGCAGGTGGCCGAGCACGTGTCGCCCGTCGGCGAAACGACGCAGGTGAGCCCCGTGCCGCACGCGGTCTGGCCGGGGCAGCACGGTTGATTGGCGCCGCCGCAGCCCTGGCAGGTTCCCCCGCCCCCGTCGACCTGACCCGTGCACGCGAGACCGGTGCCCTGACAGTTGCCGCCGCCGCAGCAGACCTGGCCCGCCGCACCGCAGGTGCTGCTGCAGGTTCCGGCTCCGTTGCGTCCGGTGGGGTTGTCACAACCGAGCCCGCTGTTGCACACGTCGTTGGCGCAGCAGGCCTGGCCCGAGGCGCCGCACGGCGTGCACGCGGTTCCTCCGTCGACCGGCAGGCAGGCCAGCGAGGCCTGGCACTGATTGGTGCCGCCCTGGCAGCAAGCGGTCCCGGACGTTCCGCAAGCGGTGCAGGTTCCGCCGGTACAGCGCGCGCCGGTTGCGGTGCAGAACGTGTTGGCTCCGCCACCGCCGTCGGCCGCACCACCGCAACAGGTCTGCCCGACGGCGCCGCACGGCGTGCCGGCGGGGCCGGTACAGGATCCACTGCTACAGGTTCCGCTGACGCCAGCTCCGGTGCAGGCCTGACCGGCGCCGGTGCAGATGCGGGCGTTCCCGCCACCGTCGGTCGCCTGATTGATGCAACAACCGCCTCCGTTGCAGACGTTCCCGCTGCAACAAGCTTCGCCCGGGCCGCCGCACGCCTGCGTGCCGGCATTGCCGCCGGCCGCGCCGGTGCTGCCTCCGTTGCTGGTGACGCTGGTGCCGCCTCCGCTGCCCGTCGTGGCGGGCTTGCTCCCGCCGCCGCATCCGACGGCGACCATCAGGACGCCTGCCAACAAAGAGGTGTGCCAACCGTACTGTTTTCTCGCGCGCTCGTATCTGGATATCACGATCATTGAAGGAGCCTCCCCGGCAGGTTGTGCAGATGGCTTAGGGCGAGGTGTCCACCTCCTTCATCACACAAACGCGCACTTTTTCGCCAAGCCTGCCTGATTCCCGATCGCTGACGGCACTGGTTACTGGGTGGCGATGCGCCTCGGCGCCGAGACGAACCGGCGCGGTTCGATCCCTATCCCAGATTGCGGCGCAGCCAGAGCACCAGCGGCGCGGTCGCCTTGGCGTGGGCCAGCAGCCAGCGCGCCAGCTTGGGCTGGTACAAAAGATCTGCGGGAATCGCCGGGAACCCGCAGATGAGGCCCTTGTACTTGAGAAGCTCGGCGCGCGGATGTTCGGGCGCAAAGCCTTTCGGGACACGCGCGTAGGATTCGTAGCCGCCCGGGTCGTAGCCCTTGCGGCGCAGGTTGGCGATGATCCTCAGCAGGGCGGCGCCCGGCGCGCCGACCACGGCCCGGCGCCAGCGCGCGACCTTGGCCGCGTCGAACTGGTAGCAGCCGACGCCGACGTACTCCTCGTCGAGGCCGAGGTGCAGGTAGAGCACCGCGTTCCCGGCCTCGGCGAGGCGGGCGCCCCCCAACCGGATGACGCCCGCGATATGCGTCTTGTACGGTGTCTTGTCAGCCGAGAAGCGCAGGTCCCGGTAAATGCGCAACACACCGGGTTCGGCGAGCTTGAACGGCTTGTAAACGGCCGCGAGCCCGCGCGCGATCTCTCGAAGCAACGTCATCGTCGGATCGACCCACACCGACTGGTAGCGCTGCTTGTTGGCGGCGAACCACTCCTTCGACATGTGCGCGGCCAGCTCGTGCCAGAACTGCATGGTATCGCGATCGAAGCCGCGAAATCGCGGCTCGGCTCGCGCGTCACGGCCGACTTTGGTTTTCGTCGCCACGGGGTTCGTCGCGACACATTATCTCATCTCGAAAGCCGGTCGGTCTCGACGTTGAGCTCGGCGCCGATGATGAAGATGTGAGCCGAGAGCAAGAACCACGTCAGGAGCGTGATCATCACGCCCAGCGTGCCGTCGACGCTGCGGGATGAAGCGAAGGTCGACACGGACCAGCTGAACAGGGCCGAGCCGGCGATCCAGAGCGTGGTCGCCACGACAGCGCCAGGAGTCACCCACCGGAACCGCGCCGGCGCCTGCGAGGGCCCGTAGTGATACACCACGGCCAGACCGAAGAGCATCACCACCGCGAGCGCGGGCCACCGCAGCCACTGCATCAGGGACTGGGTCGAGCGCGAGAGACCGAGGTGCGTGAGGACGAGCGGAAGGACGATCGTCGCGCCGACGGCCAGCGCACCGAACACGATTGCCCCGGCGGTGAACAGGAACGCCGTGACGTTCAACCGGAGATACCCGCGTGTTTCTCGTTGACCAAACGAGAGGCTGAGCGCGGTGATGAGCGCCTTGGTTCCCTTGGTGGCCGCCCAGATTGCGGCCACGATGCTGATGGTCGCTTCCAGGCTCAGGGTCCGTGACGAGCGGCTCACGAGCCGGCTCACCTCGCGATAGATCACCGACTGGACCGCGTCGGGCAGGCCGCCCGCGAGAGCGTCCACCTGGGTCCGCACATCCGCGGGATCGGCCAGCAGGCCGTACCCGGAGACCAGCGCCACCAGAGCCGGAAACATCGACAGAAAGCTGTAAAACGCGACGCCTCCGGCAACGATCGACGCCTGGTGCCGCCGGTCGGCCTTCATCATCCGCCGGACGATCGCGCGCCACTCCGACACGGAGATGCGGCGAAGGCGAACACCCATCCTGACTGCTCACCTTGGGTCGTGAGCGCGGGGCGCGCAATCACGTGGGAATCCGATTCGAAGGATCGCGGTGGCGGGCGTGGGAGATTGATCTCCGGCCGACCGTGCCCAGATCGGGTGTGTGGCGTCCTCGTCGGCGCGAGCGCTCCCGATTCCGGCGCGCGTGCTCTTGTTTGCGAGCGTTCCGGCCGCGCTGATGGGGATCGGTACCGTCGGCTACCGATTGACTGAGCGCTGGCCGTGGTTCGACTCGTTCTACGTCGCCGTCGTCACCCTGACCTCGATCGGCTATGGCGACAAGCACGCCTTCTCGATGCCCGGCCGCGTCCTGACGCTGGCGCTGGCGGTCGGCGGGATCTCGACGGTCGCGGTCGCCGCGACCGAGCTGCTGAGCACAATCATCACCGGTGACTTGCGCGACTTCGCGGGAAAGCGACGGATGGAGAAGCGGATCCAGGCGCTCGAGCGGCACGTGATCGTCTGCGGCTACGGCCACGTCGGCCAGTACGTCTGCGCCGATCTCCTCGGCGGCGGCGTTGCCGTGGTCGTGATCGATCGCCAGCTCGGGTCGCTCGCGGCGGCGCAGGACGCAGGCGCCTATCCCGTGCTCGGCGATGCGACCACCGACGCGACCTTGAAGCGGGCCGGCATCGAGAGGGCGCGCGCGCTGATCGCGGTCGCGGGCACCGATCCCGACAACGTCCTCATCACCATGACGGCGCGCTTGCTGCTTCCCCAGCTGACGATCGTGTCGCGCGCCGAGGAGGAGGCGACGGTGCCCAAGCTGCTGCGCGCGGGCGCCACCCGCACCGCGCGCCCTCACGCCATCGCGGGTGGGCGCATGGCCCAGGCGGTGCTGCACCCCGCGGTGCTCGACGCCGACTTGCAAATGGAAGAGCAGCTCGTGCTGCCGGGCAGCGCGCTCGACGGCACGACGGTGGGGCAAAGCGGCCTGCGCGCGCGGCGCGGAGTCATGCTGATCGCGATCCGACGCCGCGACGGGCAGCTGGCCTTCGATCCCGAGGACGGAGCTCCGGTCGCCGCCGGCGATGTCCTCATCACCCTGGGAAACGGCGAGCGGCCGGAGAGGACCGATGCGCACCCCGTCTCGTAGCCCGGCCGACGGCGCGCGCGCGCCCGGGCGCTGGTCGAGGCTCGGCGCCACGGGACTGGGCGCGTGGCTCGGTGGATTGATCGGGGGATTCCTCGTCGTTGGCGTGACCCTGATGCTGAAGGCGGGGATGGACCTCGTCGCGCGGCAGGACACCGGGCTCGTCGTCGTGGTGCCGCTCGTCGGTCTGGGGCTGGCGGTGCTGGTGCTCCAGGGGCTCGGACGAAGCGCGGCGCCGGCGCGCGACGGCCAGCCGTCGTCTTCGCCTGCCTGGCGGACCTTTCCACGGGACGCCGCGCGGGCGGACATCAGCGGCGACGTCGTCGAAAGCGCGGGGCAAGAGGAGCGTTTTCCCTGGCGTCTGGCGCCGATCCGGGCGGCCGCGATCCTCGCCACCGTCGGCCTCGGTGCGGCGATGGGGACCGAGGCGCCGGCCGCGTATCTCGGCGTAGCGGCCGGCGCCTGTCTCGGCGATCGCGGCCAAAAATGGCGGCGGCTGCTGCGCCCCGCCGCGCTCGCGGGCGGCGCGGCCGGGATCGGCGCCCTGATGGGGATCGCGCTCGTCGGGACCGCGTTCATGCTCGAGATCGGCCGGCGCCGGCGCGCCCCGCTCAGCGTCGAGCGCGTGCTGGCGGCGCTCATCGGCGGATTCATCGGGTGGGGGATCGACAGGACCTTCGGCCTCAGCTTGATCCGCCTGGTCGTGCCCAGGGAGCCGCCCGCGAGCTTCGTGCAGGCCGCGGTGACCGCGCTCTTCATCGGGGCGGCGTCGGGCGCCATCAGCTCCGTCGCCGCGATGGCGGTCTATCGCGCGAAGACGTCGCGGGCCTGCCCCGCGTTACGGTTTGCGCTCGGCGGAGCGGCAACGGCCGCCACGGCGCTGTTGCTGGCGAGGATCGCGGCGCCCTCGGCGGCAGTCGGCCCCGGCGGTGGCGCCATCCTGTGGGCCGAGAGCTCGAGCGCCCTGCCGCTGACGCTGCTGGCGGTCTGCCTGCTGCGCGCGGCGGCGACCACGGCCGCGATGGCCGCAGGTGGTTGCGGCGGCGTGTTCATCCCCTTCCTCGCGGTCGGCGACCTGGCTGGCCGTGTCTTCGCTCCGGCGCTCGACGTGGGAAACGATCTCGCCGGCGCTGCCGGCGCGGCGGGCGGCATCGCCGGCGGCTACCGGCTGCCGTTCACCGCGGCGGCCATGGTGCTGGGCGTGGGCGGCCCGCCTCGCGCGACGCTCACTTGCCTGGCCACCATCGTGGTCGCGGCGTCCGCGGGCGCCAGCGCGCAGGCCGTGCTCGAAAAGCTGCGCCTGCTGCTGCGTCCCAAGCGGCGAGCCTCGAGCCACTGACACGCCCGACGCGCGGCTCGCTCACGGCGTGGTCGCGCGCTGGTACACGCGGACGTAGTCGACCTCGTAGGTCATCGGGAACGTCGTGTTGCTGGGATCGCCCCCGTTGGCTCCGCCCAGCGCCAGATTGACCAGGATGTAGAACGACTTCGTGTTGTACGGGTTGGTCTGGCCCGAGACGTTGGCGGTCGAGACGGCGTAGTCGTTGACCAGCTTGTCATCGAGATAGAGCGAAATTTTCTGGGCGTCCCACTCCATCGCCCAGACGTGGAACGCGCTCGACCAGCCGGTGCCCAGCGACGACAGCTGCTGCGCGATACTGTCCCACCCACAGGTGCTGCCCGAGGGCGTGCACACGTTGGCCAGCACCTTGTTGGCGTAGTACTCCATGATGTCGACCTCGCCCGACTGCGGCCACGACGTGCCGCTGCCGAGGATCCAGAACGCGGGCCAGCTGCCCTGGCGCGTGTCGATGCGCGCGCGGATCTCGAAGCGGCCGTACATGAACGCGTGCTTGCCCGACGTGGTCATCGAGGTCGACGTGTAATCGTAGAACTGGCGGTTGGTCTTCCAGTCGCTGCTGCCGGCGACATAGTTCGGGTTGGCGATGTGCACCTTCTGCGCGGCGATCGTCATGATGCCGTTCTTCACCGTCGCGTTGTCGGGCTGGTACCACTGCAGCTCCTGGTTGCGGACGAAGCCGTGCTCGTAGCCCCAGTTCGCGGGGTTGGGCGCGCCGTCGGTGTCGAACTCGTCGGACCACACCAGCTTCCAGGTGCCCCCGTCGGTGACCTCGGTCTGCGGCGGACCCGCCGCGTCGGCGACGGAGCCGGCGTCGCGAGACGCATCGACGACGGTTCCGGCATCCACGCCGCCCGTCCCCGAGGAACCACCGCTCCCGACGGCTCCGGCGCTTCCCGCGTGCTCGCCGCCGACGCCCGACGCGCCGCCGGCCGAGTTGCTGCCGGTGGACCCGCCGGCGATCCCGCTGCTTCCGCCACTCGCTGTGGCGCCGCCCGTCGAGCCGCCGCTGCAACCGACAGCGAACGCGCTGATTGCAGTGAGAGTGAGAACGCGTGACGCGCGCACGACCGAAGACGACGGGACCAGAGAAGTCACGAGCTTCATGTCAGGCAGCTCCCGAGCAAGGGTCTCCGCCGCCCACGCCAACCTCTGCGTTATACACGGAAAGCCGAGCAGAAGACATTCGCCGCGCGCCGGGGGAAATCCCGGCGCGTCACTGCGGGAAGGTTATCGACGGGAACCGGCCGCCGGAGGTCGTGCCGTCGCCGTTGGGGATCGCAACGCCCGACGCGCTACCGGCGGTGATCGACCAGCGCCAGACCAGCTGATCGCCGGCGGCGCCGCCGGCGATCCCGGTGGTGTCGGCGTCGTACTCGGTTGCGCGGTAGCTGCCGGGCAGGGGATCGAAGTGGTGCGTGAAGGTCGCCAGCGTCGTGTCCGTACCGCCGTGGCGCCAGATGAAGTCGTACTCGACGTCGCCGGAGCTGTAGACCTCGACGTCACCGACCAGGTGCCAGTTTCCAGCGGGAATCGGGCCATTCAGCGGGCCCGGCGCTTCGAGGGAGTCACCGACCCCCAGGAGCGGCCCTCAGAAGCCGAGTGTCGGCTGGGTCGTGACGAGCTGCAGGTCGATCTCGGAGGTGCGCTCCGCCATCCAGTAGGTGACGCTGCCCGCCGCGTCGGGGGCATCGCCGCCCGCATCGGGCGTTCCGCCGCCGGCACCGTCGGGCATGGACGGCCCCGCGCCTTTCGAGGAGCAAGCCGCCAGGGCCACGCAAGCCGTGGCGAAAAAGAGGGCGGAGACGGATCGGACCTGCGCAGTCATTCTCATGGTGCAACCTCGATGAGGAAGTGAGCCGGCAACCCCTCGTATTCGGCCTTCGGTGTCAGACCTGCGCGTTCCGCGGCGGCGAGCAGCGCCGCGCGATGAACGCGCCGATTGCTGACGGCGACGCGCCCGATCCCCGGCTTGAGCGCTCTCGCGAGTGCGCGCAGGTATTCCGCGCGATCCGCGAGCAGGTGATCGACCTCGGACAACAGAATCAGATCGTAGCGGCCGGGCTCGAGCCCCGGATCGGCGGGTGCCACCGTCCGCGTGACGATCGGCGCCTCGCCGGGACGGCTCGCGCCGATCTGCTGCAGGCTGGCCGCATCGACATCCGTGGCGACCACCCGTCCGTTCGGCCCGGCGGCGGCGGCCAGCCGGTGCGTCAAGTAGCCAGCGCCCGCGCCGACGTCCGCGATGACCGCGCCGGGAGCGATGTGCAGCGCCGACACCAGCACGTCGGGACGGCGATACCTGTCCCGCAGCTGCGCGCGATCGTCCTGCCCGGGCGAGCTCTGCGCGCGCGCGGGCGACGGCCGACAAGCGGCGAACGCTCCGGTCGCGATCAGGATCGCCGCCGAGAGCCAGCCGAAAAGCCCGCGCTGGTACCGAGTTCTCACGTCGAGCCGCCAGCGTAGCAAAACCACGTGCGCGCCGCCGCACAATTGCCGCGCGAACGCCCGATCCGCGGGCATACTACGCACGGAACCAGGACCATCCATCGCGCGCTGGAGAAAAACATGGATCGACGTCAATTCCTGAAGGTGGGCGCATTGATTCCGGCCGTCGGCGCATCACGCGCCGCTCTGGCGCAGACGCTGTTCGCCCCCAAGCAGGGGTTGAGCTGGCGCACGTTCCAGATCACGACCAAGGTCGAAATCAAGAACGCCGGTGGCGGGTTGACGCGCGCCTGGTTGCCCGTGCCGTCGGTGAATTCGGAATACCAACGCGTGCTCGACAACGATTGGTCGGGCAATGCCACAGCCAAGGTCGTGCACGATGACAAGTCCGGGGCCGGCATCCTCGTCGCCGAGTGGCCCGCCTCGATCGCCCAGCCGGCGGTGGAGCTACGCCAGCGCGTGCAGACGCGTGACCGCGCGGTCGACCTCACGGCGCGGCCGGCCAAGGTCGAGGAGCTCTCGCCGCGGGAGCGCGCGCTCTACACGTCGGCAACCGAGCACATGCCCCTCGACGGCATCGTGCGCGACACCATGCTGGCGGCCATCAAAGGTGCGCACACCGACCTCGAGAAGGCCAGGGCGATCTACGAGTGGATCGTGGACAACACCTTCCGCGATCCCAAGGTGCGCGGCTGCGGCCTGGGCGACGTGAAGACCATGCTTCGCAGCGGCACGCTCGGCGGCAAGTGTGCCGACTTGAACGGGCTTTACGTCTGCCTCTGCCGCGCGGCCGGGCTGGCGGCGCGCGACGTGTACGGTGTGCGCGTCGCCAAGTCGCAATTCGGATACGGCAGTTTGGGCGCAAAGAGCGAGATCATCACGCGCTCCCAGCATTGCCGCGCCGAGGTGTATCTCTCCGGCTGGGGCTGGGTGCCGGCCGACCCCGCGGACGTGCGCAAGGTCGTCCTCGAAGAGCGGACCCAGCCCCTCCCCGTCGACGATCCACTGGTGAAGGCCGTGCGCGCCAAGCTGTTCGGCGCCTGGGAGATGAACTGGATGGCTTTCAACACCGCAAACGACATCGTCCTGCCGCGTGCAAAGGAGCCGAAGCGCACGTTCTTCATGTACCCGCAGGCGGAGACCGCGGCCGGCACGGTCGACAGCCTGGACCCGGACAACTTCCGCTACACCATCACGGCAAAGGAAATCACGGTCTGAGCCCCGGCCGGTGTCGAGCCGGCGCCCTGGCGACGGCGCCTACTTGCAGTACTTCGCGACTTCGGGGACCAGCCGCTCCTGAAACGGATCGGGGTTCGGGCGCGACGCGGTCGTGCCGATGCCCATGAACGCGGCAAACCGCCCCGAGCAACCATTGCAAGTCGTGACGCTCGGATTGCCGCCCGCGCAACATTCGATGCCGAATGGATAGGCGTTGTTGGCGTCGGCGGGACGCGGGTACGCGCCGCCCAGCAAATGCGACAGCAAGCCGGTCACCATCGTGCCGGCGACTCCGCTTCCGGCGCAGTAGTTGGAGATGTAGACCGCGCTTTGCCCGCCGTTGCCGGTCGCGTTGTAGAAGTAGTACCAGCTGGCGAGCGCGATGTTGCACGCGGGGTCCTGCATGAATGACAGGTACGTCGTGGCGCCCGCGGTGGCCCAGAAGGTGGCGGTGTCCGCTTGCGTCGTCAGCGCCGCGGGCCAGCTGCAACCGATCGCCGCCATCTTGGGCAGCGAACCGAAGTAGTTGAAGTCGTGCACGGTGGAGCTGAATCGAATCTGCAAGAGACCGACGGTGGGATCGCTCGCGGTGACGCCGTTGACCGAGCGGGTCGAGTACGAATCGTTGACGACCTCCGTCGGTACGTACGAGCTCTCCGCGACGATCGCCGACGTCAGGACGGCTTCGCACTTGCGGAGCCAGTCGGTCTCCATGGGCGCGAACTCCACGCAGCTCATCGCGATGGTGCAGGCAAGCTTGTTGAACGCGGCGCCGGCGGGGAAATTCGTCTTGATGTTGTTGTACGCGTAGTTGGGGAGCGCGCCCATGGCGGCGGTGTTCGTGAGCCAGCCGGAGACGAGATTGAACTCCGTCGCGCTCGCGCCCGGACAGGCGGCCGGCCCCCCGCCGGCTCCGCCCGCGCCCGCGCCACCGACGCCCGCGCCCCCCGCCCCCGAACCTCCCGCGCCCGCACCACCCGCCCCCGAACCGCCAGCGCCCGAACCGCCGATGCCGGCGCCGCCCGTCCCCGTCCGGCCCCCCATACCGCCGGCGATGCCGCCCGCACCATTCGAGCCGCCCTCGCCTCTCGCGCCGCCCGCGCCGGGTCCAACGCTGCCTCCCGTGCCGCCGCCGTCATCGACGCCGGCGTCCGACGTCATGCCGACCTCCGCGCCGCAGCCACAAAGCAAGAGCAGAGGAAGCAGGACGACTTTTGTGCGGGCCGCCAAACCCGACCACTCTAAATGCGTTTGGCGCCGGCGATCAAGTGGGTGACCGGAGCCACGCCGCCCGGACTCACCTTTGCGTCGACAGCGCGAGCCGGAAGGCGATGGAGAGCGTCAACACCAACGTCGCGACCCCGAACACGACGATCGGTCCCACGCGCGACGTGTCGAGGATGATGATCTTCTGGGCCACGGCAATCAGCGCCACCTCCAGCACCACCTCGACCTGCACCACGCCGCGCAGCAGATAGGCCTTGAGCGTGGACATGAGCTCGAGGCCAACCAGCACGAGCAGGAACGAGCCAAACAACCCAAACATCTCCTCCGGGTCGAGCAGGGACTCGCGCGACCGGACGAAATCACGATAGAGCAGCCAACCCAGGTCGAAGACGCTGACGACGACCACCAGCATCAGGAGGAGAAGCAGCAAACGGACGACGACACCCTCGAAGCCGAGGACGATCCGCGTCCAGCCGGCGTTGCGCGCGACGCGGAGGTCTGCCTCATCCCCCGCCATTCGCGTGCATCTCCCCCGGAGCGCCGTTGTGAGAGCGAAGCTCGGAACGGGCGGCTCCGCGCTCCTTCAAGAACCAGCGGCACTTTGCCTCGCCGTACTCCATCAGCTCGTCGAGCAGCTCGGGCCTTCTGTCGAGCTTGGTGCGGTAGCCGAGCTCGCGATCGAGCGCGATGCGGGAGACGCGGATCGGACGCATGCCGAGCTCGTCGAGCTTGCCCGATCGGATCGCTCGGTTGATGAACTCGATGAACCCCAGCTCCTGCTCCATCGAGAGGTTGCCGGCGAGGGCGTTCCGCCGATCCATGATCTCGTGCGTCTCGGTGGGAACACGGGAGCAGGTGCTGGAGTTGATCTGGATCAGCCACAGCTCGTCGATCTGGTGCGCAATGAGATCGTGGATCGGCGGGTTCTGCGAGAAGAGTCCGTCCCAGAACACGCCGCGGCCGGCGACCCTCACCGCGCGAAAGAGCTCGGGCAGTCCCGCCGACGCCAGCAGGCAGTCCGCGGACAGGTCCTGCCCGCCGAAGAGCTCGAAGTGGCCGCTCAGGACCTCGACAGCACCAATCTGAAGGATGGGCGCCCCGGGCCGACGCGCCAGCGCTCGTAACTCGTCGAACTCGAAGTGTGCCTCGAGGACCTCACGAAACCGATCTTCCCCCCACGTGGGCAGCCGGTACGGGCTGATCTCCGGCAGGACCATGAGGTCACGCATCGCCACCGCGGCCATCGTCGCCTCGTTGACGGCCCGGTCCATGGGCTCGCGCGCGGCCGTCGCGTGCCAGAAACTTCGCAGCTTCCGCACCGCCCCTGGCCGGTCCTGGCGCACGAGACCGGCCCACGCCAGCGCCGCGCAGATCGCGCCACCCGACGTGCCGGTGAGCGCAACCACATCGACGTCGTCAGGGAGACTCTCGAGCAGCTTCTGAAGCACGCCGGCGGTGAATGCCGTATGGCTGCCGCCGCCCTGACAGGCAATAGCAACCCTGGTCCGCTGTCCGCTTTCCATCCTGCACGCTCCCTCCGGCTTTTCTGGCCCCGTGTTGCGCGACAGCGTGCAGCCCCGGGACTGCAACGACAAGTCGGGGGCTGGCCGCAATTCGCCGACGGATGCCGAGCGGCGTCACGAAAGCTAGCGCTCGGGGATGACGGGATTCGAGCAGGTGAGCTGCAGGCCATTGACGACGGTGGCCGCGCAGTTGGCGGGCCAGGGACCGTAGGCGCCAGTGGCGGATCGAACCGCGCCGGCCGGCGCGCACGAGAACGTATCGACGGTCGCGGGCACGCCGCTGCGGCCCGTGCCGCCGACGTGCGCGCTGAGCCTCGGCGTCGCCGCGTAAGCCAGTGTGAACGCGCCCGGCGCGCCCTGGATCGCCAGCTTGGCGCACGACACGTTGAGCCCGTAAAGAGTGGGACATCCCGCGGCCGCCGTCGTCGTCGTCGGGCAGCCGTTGGATGCGCACGCCCCGCCCGCGGGCTCATGGGAGACCTGGATCGACGTCACGACCTCGTCGATTCCACATAGCAACGCGTTGTCGAGCGCGTGCTGCGCGCCTCCTGTGCCTCCGAGCGGCGCGTACTGCATGCCGGCCGCCACCGCCACCGAGTACTGGTACGGCGTCGTCGAGCGATCCTCTCGCACCGTGAGCGTGCCGCAATTGACGCCCACGGAGTCGAGCCCGCTGCCCGCGTTGCCGGTCAGGCCCACGATGGCCTGCCCGTCCGGGCAGGTGTCGGCGAAGTTGACGTGCATGACCTCGGAGACGCTGCCGTAGGTGGCGCTGGTCGAAGCCACCACGCGCGTCGACAGCGGGCGCTGGTCGATCGGACAACCGTTGTCGATGACGCCGTCGCAATCGTCGTCGCGACCGTTGCACTGTTCCGGCTGACACGCACCGTCGGCCCCGCCGTCGACCGCGGGGCGGTCGGACGCTACCGAGCCGTCACCGGCCACGGACTGATCCGGGCTCGACTCGACGGCGGCATCCGACGGCCCGACGCCGTCACTGGCATCCGGCAACGTGACGGCCACGGCATCGTGCGATCCGGGGACCGAGCCACAGCCGCCGGCCAGCGCGCTCGCGCCAGCGACGGCGATCCAGATCGCGCTCCGTCGTCGATTCATCGGCGCGATCTTGCGCGACGATGACGTCCTTGACCAGCCCCGCGTCGGCGGCGAGCGCGCTTGTTACCAATGCGAAACGAAGCCCGGTTTCGAGCAAGCTCGAAGGATCGTCAAAGCCCGCAGCTCGCGAGCGCCTGCGGAATCGAGACGCCGGGCGTCGCTCCGAGGGGATACATCGGCAACGAGATGTTCTGAGGCGCGACGACGCAGGCGGTGACGTCGAGCGTGCGCGCGGCGTGCAGCATCCCCAGGACATCCGCGCCGTAAAAGTAATTGACGCCGTTGTTGGTGCTGCCGACGGTCTCGGCCGCGTTCGCCCCGACGATCACCACGGTCGACGGCGTCTGCAGCTGGCGCAGCTCCGCCAGGTCGCTCGTCAGGTTCTGGTGACTGCACTGGTCCATCGCGGCGGCGACCGACTGCGCGACCGCACCGGCGGGCGCCGGCGGCGTCACCAGCATGCCGAGCTCGATCGAGCAGACCGGAATGCCGGCAGTCGCCGCGGCCATCGCCAGCTTGCCGGGATCGCCGTTGTCGTAGAACTGCGAGTCGCCCGCGGGCGTCCCCACCAGCACGCCGGCATTGGTCGCCACGATCATCAATGTCATCGGACCGGCGAGCGACGCCAGGTCGGTTGGAATGTCGCTCGACGACGTGGCCGTGGTTTCGGGTGACCCGGGCTCGTTCGCCATCTCGGTGCTGCACGCCCCGGCGCTCAGCAGAACCGCCACCCAGATCT
Source organism: uncultured Myxococcales bacterium (assembly GCA_964571275.1). GTDB lineage: Bacteria > Myxococcota_A > Polyangia > Fen-1088 > Fen-1088 > DASRQZ01. Next base: position 17,820 of record CAZNCQ010000039.1, on the reverse strand, counting down.
GGGCCCACCCGCCTCTACCCCTCATCCGCCCGAACATACACTGGTGGGCGACGGACACAAACGCCCCCCGCGATCGACGTGAGATTTTTCCGGCTCACCGGTATTCTGCGCTGGTCGCATGGACCGCAGCGCGACAGAGCAGACGCGGGCGCGGGCGCGAGCGATCGCACTGGCCGCCGTCGGCGCAGGCCTGTGCTTCGTCATCGGTGTCGCGTGGTGGTTGCGCAGCGGTCCGTCGCCAGTGCTGGCGGTCGCGCCGGGCACGCGCCTCCTGGCGATGTCGCACGGCAGGCTCTACTGGCTCGAACGCACTTGCACCCTCTGGCGCGCCGAGATCGACGACGGCCGCGTCACGGCCGAACCGCTGGAGCCGATCTTGCGGCGGCGCGAATGCACACCCGACGATCCGCGCTTCGACAGCGACGTGATCTACGAGCTGTCGGGCCTTGGGCAGGTGGTGCGCGATTCACCCCGCCAGCGCAGCACGGTGCTGGAGCGCAACCTGCTCTATGCCCTCGCGCTCGATTCCAGGTACCTGTACGCCGGCAACTGCGCGCAGGCGGACAACTGTCAGATCGAACGCCTGCCCGCCGAGGACAACCCGGGCGATCCGCTGCTGATCCAGGCGGGCATCCACGCGCTGGCCAACATCGAGGTCGACCAGACCGAGATCTTCTGGGTCGACCGCGGCCGGCACAAGCCGATCTGCGGCAACGAGACCATCGGCGACTCGAACGTGGTGGAGTATCGCTGCCACGATCCGGTGCCGCCGCGCCTGATGGCCGCGAAGAAGGACGAGCCGCGCGCGACCGAACGAGTCGTGCTGACCGATTTCGACGGACGGCGCCCGCTGCTCGGCGCGCGCCACGTCTACTGGCTGGGCGCGGGCGGCGTGCACCGCGTCGCCAAGGCCGGCGGCGCCAGCCAGCTGGTGCTGCCGACGCGCGCTCTCTCGGGCTTCGCCGCCGACGGCAACGACGTCTTCTTCGCCGCCGACGGAGGCATCTTCCGCGCACGCGACGGCGAGGCCGTCCGACCGCTGCACCGCACGGCCGGCCCGCCGCGCGGCCTGGCGGTCGACGCCGACTTCGTCTACTGGATCGACACCGACCGCAACGCCCTCGTCCGGCAGCGGCGCTGACTCAGGCCGTGCCCGGCATCGGCATCAGCTCGACGATCTCGATCGAGCTCTCGGGCATCATGAAGTGCGGGTGCCCCTTCAGAGTCGCGGCCAGCGCCTCTTTCGACTCGGCCTGCAGGATCGAATAGCCGCCCAGATCGTTCGTCGACGGTGAGGCCGCGCTCGGCGTGACGTTGAGGCTCTTGCCGAGCGGCGCGCCCATGTCGACGATCGAGCCCGCTGCCTTCTGGCCCCAGGCCATCCACGCCGCCATCCCCGCCTTCTGCTGCTCGGGGGTCGCCGACTTCATCGCCTGCTGAAACGCCGCCGGTGACGCCCTTGTAGAGAACGAGAAACTTCTTCATCGCCAACCCTTTCGCAAAGAGGGACCGACACGGCCGGGCCGTGACCTACTCACTCCCTAAGCCGCGAGATGGCCGCGCGCAAGGGCCGCGGGTGTGACGAAACCGTCATTTGATCTCGATCGAGAACCGCCGCGCACGATCGCGCGAACAATCACGCCGTCGCGATGTAGCCGTCGGCGACGAGCAATTCCGCGGTCAGGATCGCGCCGCCGGCGGCGCCGCGCACGGTGTTGTGCGACAGCGCGACGAAGCGGTAGTCGAACAGCGGATCGTCGCGCAGGCGGCCGATGGTCACCGCCATGCCGTTGCCGGCGTCGCGGTCGAGGCGCGTCTGCGGCCGGTTGTCCTCGTCGAAGTAGATGAGGAACGGCTTGGGCGCGCTCGGTAGATTGAGCGCCTGCGGGCGGCCCGAGTAGGCGCGCCAGCGCGCGATGATCTCGTCGCGCGGCGGCTTCTTGTCGAGGCCCAGGCTCACCGCGGCCAGGTGACCGTCGCTGACTGGCACGCGGATGCAGTGGGCGACGATCGCCGGCTTGGCCGCTGGCGTGACGCGGCCGTTCTCGACCCGGCCCCAGATCTTCATCGGTTCGTTCTGGCTCTTCTCTTCCTCGCCGCCGATGTACGGAATCACGTTGTCGGCCATCTCGGGCCAGGTCTCGAGGGTCTTGCCCGCGCCGGACAGCGCCTGGTAGGTGGCGACCACGACCTTGTTGGGGCCGAACTCGCGCAGCGGGTGAATCACCGGCACGTAGCTCTGCAGCGAGCAATTCGGCTTCACCGCGACGAACCCGCGCCGTGTCCCCAGGCGCTTGCGCTGGCTGACGATGAGCTCGGCGTGCTCGGGGTTGATCTCGGGCACCATCATCGGCACGTCGGGCGTCGCGCGGTGCGCCGAGTTGTTCGAGATCAGCGGCGTCTCCGCCATCGCGTAGGCGTCCTCGAGCGCGCGCGTCTCGTCCTTGGTCATGTCGACGGCGCAGAACACGAAGTCGACCTGCCCGGCGATGCGCTTCACGTCGGAGGCGTCGCCGACGACCAGATCACCGACGCGCGCCGGGACCGGCGCCGGCATCGCCCAGCGGCCGGCGACCGCCGACCGATAGGGCTGTCCCGCCGACTTCGCGCTGGCGGCGACGGCGGTGACCTTGAACCACGGGTGCCCCTCGAGCAGCGAGACGAACCGCTGCCCGACCATCCCGGTTGCGCCGAGCACCCCGACTTTGAATTCACGTGCCATGACCTGTTCACCGACGAGAGGTTGAAAGGGTCAGGATACGGTCCGCCGAACGTGGTGACAACCGGGAAAGCAGCGCCGTGCGCGGGTGCGTCATCGGTGCGCGCCGCGTGCATAGCCGGAACAGACGCATCCCACCCCAGGAAAGACGCATCCACCCCCAATCGCCGGGCAGCGCGGAATTTCTGCCTGCCGGACAGGGCTCGGTCGTCTAATGTCGCATCATGGGTTCGATCAAGGCGCGGTCGGGTTCGGACCCGGACATGCCGCCGCGCCGGCCAGCGGGGACCGGCGCCGACCTCAGCGACGCCGAGATCTGCGCGGCGCTGGTCGACGGCGCGAGCTGGGCCGCCGACGCGATCTATGACCGCGTGGTCGACGTGGTCGAGGCGGTGCTGTTCCGGCTGCTGGGCGCCGACGCCGAGCGCGACGACCTGGCTCAGCAGGCGATCGAGCGGGTGATCAGCTCCGTGGTGTCGGGCCGCTTCGCGCGCGCCTGCAGCCTGCGCTCGTGGGCGACGCTGCTCTCCCAGCACGTTGCGGTCGATGCCTTGCGGGCGCGGGCGCGCGAACGAAAGCTGTTCGATCGGCGAACCACGTACCAGACGCTGGAGCTGGTCGAGGCGCACACGGCGACGCCGGAGCACCTGACGGAGACGCGGCGGCGCGTAGCGCTGTTACAGAGCGCGCTCGCGCGCGTGAACCGCGAGCGAGCCGAGGCGGTGGTCTTGCACGATCTGCTCGGTCACGACCTGGCGGAGATCGCTCAGCTGACCGGCGTGTCGGTGTCGGCGGCGCAGTCGCGGCTGGTGCGTGGGCGGCGCGAGGTCCTCACCTGGATCCGGGCACACGAGGGAACCGAATGACCGAACGAGACGACACCGAGACACAGCTGCGGGGTTACCTGCGATCTCTGCCGGCCGAGCGGCGCCCGATCCGCGATCGGGCGGCGCGGCGAGAGCGGCTCTTGCCCCGACTGCGCGCGCACGTCGCGCGCGAGCGGCGGCGTGTGCACCGTCGCCGAGCACTGGTGCGCGCGGCGGCCCTGGTGGCGCTCGGCGGCGCGGGAGCGACGGCGCTCTGGATCGCGCTCCCGGCGCACAGGCCCATGGCGACGGCGGCGACGGCGATTTCATCGGCGTCCGCGCTCACGGTGCTCGACGGCGCGCTCTGGCTGCGCGGCGACAGCGGCGCGCACGCGTTGCGCGCGGGAGAGTCAGTCGCGCTCGCCGACATGACGGCGTTCGAATCACCCGCGGATCGTCCGGCGCGCGTGCGGGTCGCCGATATCGTGGCCATGACGCTGGCGCCGGGATCGCGCGCGCGGCCGATGGTGACCGCGAGCGCGGGCGCGGGCCCGGCGATGCTGGCCGCGGGCGCCACGCCGTCGCTGGCCATCGCGCTCGAGCGCGGGCGCGCGCACTTCGAAGTGCGGAAGCTGCAAGGCGAGCACCGTTTTCATGTGATGACGCCCGACGCCGACGTCGAGGTGCGCGGCACGGTCTTCGACGTCGCGCTGTCGCCGCGAGCCGACGCGCCGACCTGCGTGTCGGTCGACGAGGGGCTGGTGCAGGTGGCGAAGGGGCTGCGCACGCGCCTGCTCGCGCGCGGAGAGAGCTGGGACTGCGGCGCCGCGAACGAAGGCGATTCGGCGAGCGCGGCTCCAGCGACGGAATCGGCGGCCCGGCCGGCGAGCGAATCCGGCGAACCTCGTCGCCGCGCCGGCGCGCGCGTGACGGGCTCCGGTACGAAGGCAAGAGCCGATCATCCTCGGACGGTAACCCGCACCGGCGGCCTGGCCGCGGACGCAGCCCGCGTCGCGCCGAGCGATCTGCGGGCACAGAACGAGCTCTTTCAAGCGGCGCTCTCCGCGGAGCGCGCCGGGCACACGGATGAAGCGGCGCGCTTCTATCGACAGTTGCTCGCGCGCGCTCCCGAGGGGCCGCTGTCGGCGCAAGCGCGCGCCAACCTGGCGGCGGTGGCGGGCGCGCGGCGCTGAGGAGGAGGAGAGGGATCATGCTGACCCACGCTTGCGTCGCGATTCAGCTGCTGGGCACGGCCGCCGCCCCCGACGCCGTGCTGGCGCTGCAGCAGCGCTGCGACGGAATCCTCGGCGCGGGCGAATGCCGCCTGGCCGCCGACGGTGGGCATGACGGCGCGAGCGCGGCCGGCAATGGCGGGAGCGCCTGCTGGCGGGCCACGGTGGCGCGGGCTGCCGACGACGCGGCCGCCAGCGTGGTGGTGAGCGCTCCCGGCGCGGGCGCCGGACCTGCCGCCCACCGCGACGTGATGTTCCAACCACGCGACGAGCTCACCGAGCGTTGGGCGACGCTGGGCCTGGTGATTGCCGCGCTGGTGACGCTGGAAGAGCACTCCGCCGACGCGAGCGCGCCTCCGGGATCCGCCGCCGCTGCGCCGACCCCCGCGCCGTCCGCCAATGCCGGCGGGCCCTGGTTTTCCCGCGATCGCGCGCTGCCGGCGCCGGTGACGGTCGGGGTCGGCCCGGAGGAACCTTCGCGGGCACTGCCGCACCTCGATGACGTACGGATGCTGGCCGTCGCCGACATGGGACGCCTGCCGTGGGCGACGTACGGCGCTCGGCTGGCGGCGACGCTGCAGACGGTGCGCTACCTGGACCTCGAGGTCAGTGGCGCGTACCTGACGTCGAGCGGCACGGGCGCGACAACCCTCGCGGACGGTGGCACCGGCGGCGGCCACTTCAACCTCTGGTCGATGACGCTGGGGATCTGCCCGCAATCGCGGCTCGGCGCGAGGCTGACCGGCCACGTCTGCGCCGGCGGCGACGCCAGCCGCACGTCGGCGACGGGCTTCGGTGCCGCCGAGACCGCGCACGACACCGTCTGGGTGACCAGCGCCTGGCTCGGTTTCGATTCGTTGTTTCATCTCACGCGCCACCTGGCCCTGGTCGCCGAGTACAAGATGGAGATTGCCGTCAACCGCCCCGTGTTCGTCATCGGCGACGCCAGCCCGGTCTTTCAGTCGTCGCGCTTGTCGCAGAACCTGGGCCTCGGCGTCGCGGCGGCGTTCTGATGGCGCGGCCGGAAAGCGGCGATTGGCGCCGAACCCTGGCGCTCGCGCTGGCACCGATGTCCCTGATGTTCGCGACCTGTGCCAACCCGGTCGTCTCGATCGGAACCGACTGCCTGCCATCGGGGACCGATCAGGAACTGCAAGCAGCGATCGATCGGCGCGCCACGGTGACGCTGTGTCCGCGCGCCGAGGTGACGCTGAACGCCCCGCTGATCCTGCGCCAGGGCACCACGCTGGGGACCGCGGGCATGCCGGTGAGTCCCGCCGAGATGGCGACGGTGCGGGTCTCGCCGACGTTTCCCTCGCCGTCGGGCGCGGCGATCGTCAGCTCGGGCAGCGACATCCGTCTCCTGGCCGTCCGCTTCGACGGCAACCGACGCGGGCTGGGCGCGCGCGAACCGCTCGGCTTGATCGAGCTCGGTCCCGGACAGAACTACGACGTCGAGGGGTGCGCCTTCACCGACGCGCCGGGGTGGACCCATCTGCACTTGCTCGAGCCGTGTGAGACGTCGGTCGTCAGCGGCAACGTCGTCGAGAGCGCGCCCCGCCCGCACAGCGACGGCGCGGCGCTGGCCGACGGATTCTCGATCTCGTGCGCCCACACGCGGATCGAGGGCAACCAGATCAACGACATCTCGGCGACGGGCATCGTCTATTTTGGCGGGCCCGGCACGACCATTCGCAACAACGTCATCGTCGAGACCACGACCAGCGCCGACTCGGCGATCAATGTTGGCGACGCGGTCGTGCCCGACCACACCGGCGTGGTCATCGAGAACAACCAGATCCTGGTCAACTCGCCGCGCTACATGCACGTCGGGATCGCCGTCGGTCTCCACGTGTGGGGCAAGTCGGCGACGATCAGCGGCGTCACCGTGCGCGACAATCAGATCTCGGGCATGACCCGCTACGGGCTCGCGGTCGACGGCTGCCTCGAGTGCACCGTCGAGAACAACCAGATCAGCGACTGGCACGCCGTGCCGACGCTGGACGCGTGCGCGGCGCCCGCCGCCTATCTGGCAGCGCTGACCGTCGCGCACGCGAGTGGCACACTGCAGCCCGCCTTCGCCGACGAGAAGATCGATGGCTGCCTCGGCGAGCCCGACGTGCTCGGGCCGATCTATCGCGACTACGCCGGCGCCGGTCCCATGCCCGACTACTTTGCGTTCGAGGTCGCGCTCTACAGCCAGCGACTCGAACAGGGGCTCGACGCCGGCGCGCTGCTGCGCGCCGACTGGGACCGCGTGGCGGCGCGCGCCCAGGTGATCTGCCCGGCCGGCGACACGGCCAGCCTGGAATCGATCTGGCGAGCGCTGGCCGACGCGCAGTACGGCGACGGCCTGACGCCGGATGCCGCCGACGCGCGCGTGCGCGCCGAGCTCGCCGCGTCACCGCCGGGGACGCCCTGCGGCCCGCCCGCGCCCTGATCGCCTGCCTGCCGCGTCGGGTGTCGCGCGTCTCTTTCAGCGATGCGGATCTTGCCGGCCTTGGTTGGACGCCCTGTCGTCGATCTCCTGGTCGCGGCGGCGCTTTGCCTCTTGCCCGCGTGTCGCGGCTCGGCGGGCGGGACACCCGCGACGGCCACCGGGACCGGCGGCTCGGGCTCGAGCAGCGCCCATGACGCCGGCGCGCTGCACGACGCAAGCGATGCGGCGACGACCGCGAACGACGGCGCGGCGCGCGACGCCGGCGCGGGCGGAGCCGGTGGCGCCAACCCGCCCGCCGGGCCCGAGGGTCCCAACGCCGAAGCATTCGATCCCATCACCGGGGCGTTGAATGTCGATTACGCCGGCTTCTTGTCGAAGCACGACGTCGTCTACAAGCAGCCGAGCACCGCTGCCGTCCAGGGGCTCACGGTCGGTAACGGCCGGGCTGGCGCGATTGTCTGGAGCGCCAATGGCCTGACCATGCAGGTGTCGGGCGTCGACACCTCTCAGCAAACCGCGTTCTCGGCCGGGCTGGTCAACCTGCAGACCACGCCGACGCTCGACGCGGGAACGACCGCGTTCGAGCAACGCCTGTCGCTCTACGACGGCACGTTGACCACCAGCTACGGCAGCGACCGGCGCGTCACGATCATGGGTGCGCCGGCCTCGGAGGTGATGGGCATTCACGTCGACGACGCCCGCGCCGGCGCGTCCGCGGTCGTCGAGCTCGGCCTGTGGGACCTCTCGACGCTGGCCAACGCCGGCAACGTCCCCGACCTCAACACCTGGAAGACGGTGACCACCTTTGCCGACGGCAGCGGCGCCGGGTTGAGCCGGGGTCAGACCGACGCCAACCACTTCGGCTACACGCTGGCGGCGACCGTCGAGGGCGCGGCGTTCACGACCCAGGTGCCGTCACCGGGACATGTGCGCCTCACCATCGCGCCGGCGGCGAGCTACACGATCTGGATCGCCTGCGCGTCGCGCCTGAACGCCCCCGGCGACGACAGCGTCGCCGCCGCCCGAGCGGAGCTCGCGACGGCGAGCGGCACCGGTTACGCGACGACGATCGTGGACCAGCGCGCCTGGTGGCACGCGTTCTGGGGACGATCCTTCGTTCAGTACGCGGGCACGGGTGGAGCGGCCGACTACCTGGAAAACGTCTACTACCTGGCCACGTACATGATCGCGTCGGGTGCCTTCGGGCGCTACCCGTTCCACTTCATCAACGGTGTCTTTCGCGCCACCGCCGACAACACCAAGTGGAGCAACGCGTACTGGTACTGGAACCAGCGCGACGTCTACAACTCGTTTCTGGCGTCGAATCACGCCGACGTGCTGCGCGTGTTCAACGACATGTACAGCAGCGCCGCGCCCGCGCTACGGGCCTTCACGCAGAGTCGGTTCGGCGTCGCAGGCATCTGGGTTCCCGAGACCATGGGCTGGAACGGCAACGCCGATGGGACCATCAACAGCGACTTCACCAAGAACATCTATTCGACCGGCTTCGAGGCGGCCGCCAACATGTACCTCGCATCTCGCTACACCGGCGACACCAGCTACCTGAGCGCGACGGTCTATCCGTTCATGCGCGACGTCGCCAACTTCTACGCCGCCAAGCTGACGCGTGACCCGACCACGGGGCAGTACGGCATGACGTCGTCGAACGCGCACGAGACCTACTGGAACGTTCCGAACGCGATCACCGACCTCGCCGCCGTGCGCAGCCTGTTTCCGCTGGCCATCGCCACCGCGGCGTCGCTTGGTCTCGACGCGCCGGCGCGCGCGCAATGGCAGGCGATCCTCGACGACCTGGCGCCCTACCCCACCGACGGCACCAGCTATCTGCCGTATGCGGGGCCGACGGTGCCGAGCCGAAACGGCGAGAACGTCGCCTGCGAATTGATCTGGCCATACGGCGTCACGGGAATCGGCGCGGCCGACTACGCAATGGCTCTCAGCACCTGGAAGACGCGGCCCTTTCCGTACGGCAACGTCTGGGCGAACGACGCGATCCAGGCGGCGCGGCTGGGCCTGGGCGACGACGCGTACAAGGGATTGATCACGATGCTCCAGAGGTACCAGAGCTATCCGAACGGCATGACCAACAACACCAACGGCGTGTTCGAGTACCTGGGCGTGCACCTGTCGGCGATCAACGAGTCGTTGCTGCAGAGCTATGACGACACGATCCGCGTGTTTCCCGCGATGCCCGGTAACGCGACGGACGCGACGTTCGTGGGGCGGTTCACGTTGATGGCCAAGGGTGGCTTTCAGGTCAGCGCGGAAAAAGACGCCGGCGACATCAAGTACGTCGGCATCGCGAGCACGCGCGGCGGCGCCGCGCACATCGCCAATCCTTGGGGTATGCAGGCCGTGCAGGCGCGGCGCACCAGCGACGGCGCGATCGTGACCAGCGCAGCCAGCGCCGCGCTCGACCTGGCGACCGACGCCGGCGCGGTCTACGTCGTCGAGCGCGTCGCCAGACCGCTGTCGAGCTACACCTATGCGCGCATCAGCGGCAGCGCCAACGCGTCGTCGAAAGCGCTGGCAGGCACGCCCTGCACGCTGGGGATTCCCGCCGCAACGCCCGCGCCGTGAGCGCCGCTTCGCGCCGCGGCGTCAGGTCGCGAGCGCGCTCTTGATCACGGCGCCCGCGAGCACGTTGGCGTCCAGGTTCTCCTGCGGCAACCCGACCGCCGCGCCCAGCGTCTTGCCCATGGCGCCAAACGTCGAGCTGAACCCGACGTCGCCCGACGCCGAGCCCTGCCCGGTGGCCGAGTCGATCGGCAGCGCGGTGTACTCCTTGCCGGCGGCCGGTTGCGCCACGCCGCCGATCACGCTGCCGCGCACGCGCGCGCCGACAATCAAGCTCACGTGGTGCCCCTGGTTGTGCTGGCGGCCGTTGGTCGACTGCGACGCGATCATGGTGCGGCCGAAGACGTTGGTCATCGCAAAGGTGACCTGATCCGCCATCCCGGCCGCCGCCAGCGCGGGCGTCAGCTTGGCAAGGGTGGCGACGCCGCTTTGATGCCCGGCGATCTCGCCCGCCAACCCGGGATCACCATGGTTGTCGCCACCGAAGCCGACGTTCACCACGACGGCGGGCGTGACCTTCATCTGAAACAGGATGATCGCGGCCTGGATCTGCGAGTCAGCCGAGTTGTTCTTGATCGTCGCCAGGCCGGCGAGCAACCGGTCCTGCAGCGTGCGCAGCTGCGCCGTCGAGGTCGCGTAGCGATCGATGAAGCTCTTCTGCGCGGTCTGCCCCTGGCTGCGCGCGAACGCCAGCAGCGCATCGAGCCCCTGGTCGCGCAGCTTGACCAGGTCGGCGCTGCCGAGGCCGTTGGTCGGCGACGACAGGACGCTGGACAGCGTCGTCGGCGTCAGCAGCGCTTGCGGCGCGCCCTGGTAGTAGACCGCCTCCGTGGCGCTTCCGCTGAGCGAGATCGGCTGCGCGCGCACCGTGCCCAGCGCCCCTGCCAGCTCGCGCGACAGCCAGGACGGCAGCATCTCGCCGCCGGCGACCGCGCCCATCATGCGCAGCACCTTGCCCTCGTCGGGATGAATCACGGTGTACGTGGCGTGGTGAAAGAAGCAGGTACGCGCCAGCATCGCCGCCGGCAGCGTCGACCAGATCTGGGCCGCGTTCACGGTTGCGCCGCCGCCCAGGCTCAACGGCGTCGAGGCCATCGACGGATCGGCGGGGTGGCCGATATTGGGGTCGTCGTAGGTCCCGGGCGCATTGCAGTTGATCGGATCGCCATTGGCGCTGGTGCTGAAGATCAGGAACTGCGGGTTGGTCAGCGCGCCCGTGCCATCCGCGCCGGGACCATCGGTGACGCCGCCGTCCGCGCCGGCGGCCAGCGCCCGGCGCGGGTCGAGCAGGATCGACGCCGGCACGCCGGTGGCGAGCGCGCGCAGGCCGATGCCGCCCGCGCCGAACAGCAGCTTCAAGATCGCATCGCGACGATCGGGTCTCATTTCACAGCCCCACACTCACGACCCACGGCGACGTGCACGCCAGCGTGAAGGTCGATTTGAGCGCGACCGTCGCCGACTTGCCGGCGGCGATCGCGGATTGATAGTGGTCGGTCAGGATCTGCAGGGGTTGCGCGTCGCGAGACGCGTCCATGCCCATCAGCCCGTGCACGATGGCGGCGATCGCGGCGGCGGATTGCGCGCTGGCGTAGAGCGACAGCGTTCCACCGGCGCCGGCGTCGGCGCCCGCGGTGACGTCGACGACTCTGTCCGCGGCCAGCGCGCAGATCTTCTCCACGGCGGCGCGGAAGAAGGGATCGGGATCGTTGACGTAGAGCGCGGCCGCTTGACCGCGGCTGTAGCCGTCGCTGGGCAACTGCGCCGCTACCGCCGGGATGGTGCGCCCGCCCGCGCCGGTCTGGATCGCCGCCAGGCCGCACACGTCGGTCAGACCCAGGCGGTTGTCCAGCGTCGCGCACAGCTGCGCGCGGCGCGCGATGGCGACCGGCGTGCCCCACTGCGCCGCGGTCTCGGTTGGCCCCGCGTACGTCACCAGCGGCGACGTGAACAGCGCGTGCACCAGCGCGCGCCAATCATAGTGGCTGTCGGCGAAGACCTGCGCGATCCGCTGCAGCTCGGGGTCGGCTTCGTCGCAGTCGTGGCTGTTCGCCCACGCGCACAGCTTCTTGGTCCAGGCGATCTTGAAGCGCGGGTGGGCGCCGATCTGCGCCGCGAGATCGTAGAGCGTCGCGCCGGGCGCGGTGACGCCGCCGAAGACGAACGTCCCCGGAACGCTGGTCTGCGCGGGATCGAGCTGCGCGCTGTAGTTGAGCGTGAGCGCCGCGCGGAAGAAGCGCCGCATCGGATCGAGGCTGGAGTGGCAGAGCAAACACGCCGGGTTGGCGGCGTGCGCGCTGTCGACGCCGGGCGCCAGCGTGGCCGGCACCGGATCCGTGCCGTCGATTGAGCGGCCGAGCCCCACGATCATGGTCTGATTGACGGTCACGCGCGCCTGATTGCTGATGTTGGTCGGGTACTGCGAAAAGAACGCCGGCGTCGTGAAGTAGCCGACCCGCGGCGCGAACAGGCTCAAGGTGTTGGCGGCGCGGATGCCGACCACGTCGAAGAAGCGCGTTTGCGCTGCCTGGCCGGCCGCGGTCTGGATGGTCACCATGCGCCAGTCGGCGTAGTCGGCGTCGGTCAGCGCGGCGGCATGGGTCGATTGATCCTTCGCGTCGGTGGTCGTGCCGCCGCCTTCGCACCACTTCGCTCCGGGTTGGCCCTGCGGCGGGTCGAAGAACCAGAAGTTCTGGCCGAGGATGAAGCTGTAGAGCCAGGCGGCGAGATTGCCGCCGAACGCGAACGACGAGTTATTGTTGAAGACCACCGGATCGACCGTGCTGCAGTACGCGGCGTTCTCTGTCATCCCGTACTGCGCCGACAGGTTCGGCACCGTGAAGACCAGGTAGTCGGGGCTGGCCGGGTTCCCGCTGTCGGCCAGCGGCACGGTACGATTGGCGGTCAGCGTGAACGACCATTTCGGATCGTTGCGAATGAAGCGGTTGGTCAGCTGGCCACCGTTCTGCTCGGTCGCGTCGCTGAGCAGGCTGGTATCGGTGTACGCGTAGTACACCATCATCGCGGTGGTCATCATGTAGCGCCGGGTCGTGACGGCCTCGGTGAACGGCTCGCCGGCGGCGACCAGCGCGGTCATGGTCTTGGCGAAGCTCTGGCGAAAGTCGAGCAGCAGCGGATCGGCCGGCGTGTAGATGCCGTCGTCGATCACACTCTTGAAGTCCTGCGACTGCGCCTGCGATTGTTGAAACGCGTCGGCAAAGAACCGCTCCATCTTGGTCTGATAGGCGGGCAGCGCCATCCAGCCGTCGACCAGCGGGCCGAGCGCGCTCGGAGACGCGGCGACCGCGTCGATCTCCGCCTGCGTCGGCGCCAGGCCGGTCAGCACGGTCTTGACCTTGGTGACGTACGACGCGACCGGCAGCGCTTCGAAGGGCACGCTGGCACCGCCGGTCCCCGCGCCGCTTCCAGGCCCGTCGCCCGCACCGCCGCTGCCCGCGCCAGCGCTACCGCCCGGTCGCGGGGCCCCGCTCGCGCCGATGCGCCCCGTGCACGCGCCGGCCGCCAGCGTCACGACGACGAGGGTCAACCACCCGCGCCGGGGGGCGCGCGAACCGCGGGCGACAGCGTCCATCTTCCAGATTAGACGCTGCCCGGGGAGACAGCAGGCAGGCCGCCTGCATCTTCGCCGGCGGTCGCGACTACCAGGTCACCGCGTCGACGTACGCCGTGAACGCGCCGGTCGTGGTCAGGTCGACACCGACCTGGCTGCCCGTCGAGCTCGACGGCACCGTGATCGAGAACTGGTTCCACGAGCCCTTGAGGTGATTGGTCACCGAGTCGGTGTTCTTGGTCTCGGTGCCGTTGGTCTTCTTTACCCAGCTGCCGATCGAAGTCACGTTGGTCGCCGCGTCCAGGTAGACGTAGAGGTGCGCGCGCTTGCCGGCCGCGAGCGACAGCGTCGCCGGACCCGCGAGCCGCACCGTGCCGGAACCGCCGCTGTAGACGGCCTTCAGCGACTTCGAGCCGGTCTCGGCGCGGTCGGCCGACGACGACAGCGTCGCCGTCGAGGTCCAGCTGTTGGTGCTGCCCTCGAAGTCGTAGCCGACCGTCGAGCCGTCGGCGGTCTTGCCGGCGATCACGTTGCCCGACGAATCGATCGCCTTGTTCTCGCGCCACACGGTCACCATCTGGTTCCAGGCGACCATCGATCCGTCGCCCATGGTGCAGGCCTTGTAACCGTCGGGCACGCCCTTGGTCGTGATGTCCGAGGCGAGGCAGAGGTAGTTGCTGGCGCAGTAGCCGTCGGTCGACAGATCGCGATAGGGCGCGCCGACCTGGGTCGAGCCGATTCGGCCGTCGACGACGCTCTTGTCGAAGCCCGGGCCCTCGCAATAGTACGCGTCGGTGTGGCCCACGTTGTTGACGGTGAAGATGTTGCCGAAGAACGTGCCTTCCTGGTTCGGGTAGGTCGGCGACTGGCCCCAGCCGAGCCCGGGGTTCTGCCCGACGATCCAGATCGGGACGTGAATGCCCGCGGTGTTGACGTGCGCGAGCATGCAGGCGGAGTTCCAGCGCTGACAATCACCGCCGCAGCTGCCGGTCTCCCATTCCGGGGAGAGGCCGATCCCGCCGGCAAAGGTGTAGCTGGCGCCGGTCGAATCGGTCTTGGTGATGCTGTGGCCGGCCGGCAGCGCGCAACGAACCAAGTACGACAGCGTGGAGCGTCCCGCCGCTGAGTTCATCAGATACGCCGACGACGTCAGGCCGGTGCTCGCCAGCGGGTTCAGCACCAGCGCCTGTCCGCTGAGCCCGTTGCCCGACAGACCATTGCCAGAGAGGCCGTTGGTCATCGACAGCCCGTTGGTCATCGACAGACCGTTGATCATCGACAGGCCATTCGTCGCGACCAGCTCGCTTTCGGAGGCTCCCGCATCGTCGGCGCCTGGCGCCTGGCAGCCGGTGAGCGCCGCGGCCAGCGCCAGCGCCGTCGCGAATCGCGTCGTGTGCTTCGAGGTCTTGGAGCGTTCCATATTCCATGACAATAGCAGTAACCGTGCCCACGGTATTATTTTGTATTTATTAGTTAACTATCTGATTTTATTCGACCTGTTGCTATACGCCTTACAGTGGTGCCGTTGCGGCTGACGCAACAAAACGTTGCGGGCCGCGGCCCCCCACCCTGGGGCACAATGCAGGCGGTGAGGGTGCGAGCGCGACCGGGGCTATTTCCGCGCACGGTCGCGCGACCACTTCCGCTCGCGATGCTGTGTGTGGCTTCCGCCTGTTTGCCAGCGCCGGAAGCTGCGCGACCGCCGACGATGCGACCGCCGCGCGAACCGCTGCCGGCTCGGTCCGCGCCTGCACCGAGGGCGATGCGCGAGACAATCCTGCCGAGCGGCCTGCGCCTGCTGCTCGAAGAAGATCCGAGCGCGACGCTCGCGGGCGTGGTCAGCGTCGTTCGCGGCGGTTCGGGCGCCGACCCCGCCGGCGGCGAGGGGCTGGCTCACATGGTGGAGCACCTGACCTACCGCGCGGTCGATGTCGACGGTGGCGCGGGCACGGGGCCGTCGCTGACGCGCTGGGATCGGCTGATCCAGCTCGCGACCGCACAGATGAACGGCCACACCACACCCGACTGCGTCTTTTTCTATGAGTTCGCGGCGCCACGGCAGCTGCAGGGTTTGCTCGATCTCGCGGTGGCACGGCTCGGCGATCCGCTCGCCGGCGTCGACGAACGGGCCTTCGAGCTGGAGCGACAGATCATCGGCAGCGAGCATCTGGTCCGCGCCGATCCGCGCGCGGGACAGTGGGCGGTGAACGCGCTCTTTCCGCGGCTGTTTCCACCGAAACATCCCTACGCTCGACCGGCGGGAGGAACCGAGGACAGCCGCCGTCACTTCACGCTCGCGGACGCGCGCGACTACGTGGCGCGGACGTTCCGCGCCGATCGCATGACCGTGTTCGTGACCGCTCCGCCGGGCGCGGTCACGCTTGCGGGGATCACCGCGCGACTACCGGCGTCGCTGCGCCAGGCAGCGGGCGGCCCGGCACCAGCGATTGCGCCGGCGACGCCTGCGGCGCCGCCGCCAAAGCCGGTGACCGGGAACGAAGCGCCGATCACCGTCGAGCGCAAGGCTTCGCCGCTGTCGGTCCCCGAGCTGTGGCTCGCGTGGACGCTGCCCGGCGGCTTCGGCGATCTCGGCCCGACGGAAGAAGTGCTGGGCCACTGGGTCGAGAGCGACGCCCGCAGCGATCAATTCGCGAAGGAAGAACCCCACATTCGCCACGTGAGCGCCTGGGTGCAGGCCGGCGAATCAGCGAGCGTCTTGTTCTTGCGCGCGATCCTGTCGGATGCCGCCGATGCGAATCGCCTCGCGCAGGCGCTGGCGGCGCGCGTCTCCAGTCTGTGGGCCCGAGAGCCGGAAGCGCGCCCGAGCTTCGCGGCGCTTCGCCAGGCCTTCGAGACCGAGCGCATCCTCGACGAGCCGGGGCTGCCCGAACGCGCGCTGAAGGTCGCGCTGACCACGGCGCTGGGCGGACGCCCACCGCGAGCCGCCGACGCGCCGTCGTCCGTGGAAGCGGTGAAGAGCGCGGCCGTGGCCGAGTTCGCCTATCACCATCTGACGCGCGCGCGCGCCCACGCGACGTTCTTCGATCCCGCGCCCTCCGCGAGCGGTGGCGATGCGCTCCGCACCACGCCGGTTCCCGTGCGCGAGTCGGTTGGCTCTCCGATCGCCGCGCTGATTCCGGGCGCAGCCGCCTGGGACACGCGGCGGCTGCGCGACGTGCTTCCACCGGCGCCCGCCGTCACGGTCAGGAAGCTGCCGACCGGGCTCACGGTGGTGACCGCGCGCCGGCCCGGCGCTGCTGGCGTTGCCTGGCTCGGTTTCCACGGCGGATACTCCGACGCCGATCCGCCGTTGCTCGTCGAGCTGGCGGTGCACGCGCGGCCAGAGGCCTGGCGCGCGGCGGCGATGCACATCCTGCCCGCGCGGGGCACGACGCGCGATCTGTCGTTCGACGCCGTCGAGTTCCTGCCGCCGCAACTGCCCGAGGCGCTGACCGTGCTGTTCGCCAAGGCCACGGCCAGCGTCACCGACTGGCCGGCGCACGACGAGCTCGAGCGGCGCCTGGCCGGCGTGGCCTCGGCCGAGGACCCGCCGGCAAAGAAGGCCGAGCGGGCGTTCTGGCGCGCGCTGTTCGGCGACCACCGCTACGCCCGCATCGTCGACACCGGCGATCTGGATCGCGTCGCGCGCTCCGACGTCGACGCGTGGCTCGGTCGAGTCCACAACCTGCGCAGCGCGGCGCTGGTCGTCGTCGGCGACTTCGACGCCGCCGAGGTGCAGCGCGAGGCCACGGTCCTGTCGCAGCGGTTCAAGACACCGGCGTGGGTGGATGCCCTGCCGACGCCGCCTGCAGTGACAGTGCGCGCCTCCGGCGGCGAGCGGGTCCTGCCGGTGGTCACCGCCCGCGCCGGTAACCTGGTCGACATCCGGCTCGGGTGCTTGTTGCCGCCGATGGCGGCCCCCGATCGCGGCCGTTACGAGCTGCTCAAGTACGCCATCGAGAGCCGCCTCAATACGGCGTTGCGCATCGATCAAGGTGACGGCTATGGCGTCAATGTGACCTACGAGCGTTTGCGCGACGGCACCACTTACTTGCTGGCATCGACGTTCGTCGCCGATGAGGCGCTGGGACGAGCCCTGGCGGTGCTCCACGGCCAGTGGCAGCGCTGGGGAAGCGCCGGTTTCGATGCCGGCGAGATCAACGTCGCGCGCTGGCGTCATGCCGCCAGCGTGTCGTCGATCGACTCGAGCGCGCACACGCTGGCATTTCAGCTGATGCGCGCCTGGGGGACGGAGCCCGCGTCGCTGGAAGCGCTCAATCTGAGCGCGGATGTCGCCGGCGTCGACGGCGCGCGCGTCGGAGAGCTGTTCACAACCTGTCGGGCCAACGCGGTCCTCGGGCTGACCGGGAACGAGCCGACCATCCGGCGCGCGCTCGACACCGGCTGGCCCGGCTTGCCGGCCGCGGCGCGCCACACCGGTGCGGACCGCTAGT
>CAZNCQ010000038.1:0-36081 GCA_964571275.1 uncultured Myxococcales bacterium | reverse complement strand
CGCGCCGGCGAGGACGAGATCCTCGCGGCGGCGCTCGCCGACAGCGCGCCCGAGATCCGGCGCCGCGGCGTGGCCGTCGCTGCGGCGATCGATCGCGTGCAGGGCGGCGGGCCTCGCGGCGCGACGCTGCGAAGCGCGCTCGCCGACAAGTCCCTCGACGTTCGCGCTGCGGTGCTCGCGGAGACGGCGACGCTGCCGCTGTCCGAGGCGGCGGGAATTCTCACGGTCGCGCTGCGGGATCCGGATCCGACGTTCCGCCACACCGCCGAGGCCGCCACGGAGACCTTGTCCGAGCACGCGCCCGGAGTCGCCGCCGAGGCAGTGCAGCAGGTGGTGCTCAGCTCCGACGGCGGCGTGCGACGATCGGCGCTGGCGCTGTTCGAGCGCATCGCGACGCGCGCGCCGGCCGAGTGCGCGGGCGCGCTGGCGGGCCTGGTCTCGAACGAGCAGGCGCCCGAGGAAGCGCGCGTCGCCGCGATGCTGATGCTGCGCAAGGCGGGCACGCCGGCGACCGCGTTGCGTCCCATGCTGGAAAAGGCGGTGCGCCCCGAAGCCTCTCCGCGCCTGCGCGCCGCCGCCCTGCCGCTCTACGTGCGGCTCATCGATCCCGAACAGGCCGAGGAGATCGCGCGCGCCGAGATGAAGGGCCCGCCCGCCGCGCGCGCCGCCGGCGCCGCGGTCTGGGGCACCGTCGCGATCAGCCGCCCCGACGTCGCCACCACGCCGCTCAAGAGCTTCCTCTACGATCCCTCGCCCGAGGTGCGCATCGAAGCCGCGCGATCGTTCGCCTATCTCAAACGCGACGGGATCGCGCTGGCGGGCAAGGCGATCAACGACCCCAACGCCGAGGTCGAGCGCGCCGCGATCGAATCGGCGCTGGCGCTGGCGCCGGTCAGCCCGTACCAGGTCGCAGAGATGCTCGCCCACGCGGCAAAGACCGTGCGGCCGGCGGTGCGCCGCTCGGTGATCGAGGCCCTGGGACGGATGGGCGAGACCCGGCCGGCGGCGGTGCTGCCGCCCCTGGCGCGCACGCTGAAAGATCCCGATGCCGGCGCGCGCGCCGCGGCCGCGGTCGCGTTCTGCGGCATCAGCAAGAAGAACGCGGCTGCCGCGTCACCGTATCTGCGCGTCGCCGCGCGCGACGACCATCACGAGGTGCGCGCCGCCGCGGCATCGTGCCTGGGCAACCTGGGCGAGGGCGATCCCAAGGGCGCGGCCAAGATCGCCGTCGAGCTCGCGGGGGCGGTCGAACCGACCGTGCGCACCGCCGCCGCCGACTCGCTGGGACGACTGGGTGCCAACGCGCGGGAGATCGCGCTGCCGGCGCTGTCGAAGCTGGTCGCCGATCCCGATCGAGGCGTGCGTATCGCCGCCGAGCGCGCGTTCGTGGGCGCGGCCGCCGTCGCCGCGGGCGGACGCGCCGGCACCGTCGGCTTCGCCGAATCGCGGCGCGGGGTCGAGTCGGAGCGCGCGCTGAACGCCGCGCTGGTGCAGGGCGATTCCGCCGAGCGCCGCGTGATCGTCAGCGTCGCCGCCGAGCTCGGCCTGGCGCCGGTGCTGCGTCAGGCGACGGCCGACGGCGACGAGACGGTGCGCCTGGACGCCGTGCGCGCCGCGGGCGCGCTGAAGCCGCCGGCGCTGGACATCGTGCGCGGCGCCGTCGATGATCGATCGAACGCCGTGCGCGCCGAGGCGACGCGGATCCTCTCGAGCGTGTCGGGCGCGGGTGCCACGGAGGTGCTGCCGATCTTCGAATCGATGTTGCGCGGCGGCGACAAGAGCGCGCGCGAGGCCGCGGTCATCGGCGTCGGCAGCCTCCCCGGCGCGGGCGAGGCCGGCGCACGCCTGCTCGGCGAAGCGCTCGCGCAGCGCAGCGAGGCGCTGCGAACGGCGGCTGCGCGCGCGCTCGGGCACCTGGCCGAACGCGAGCCCGACGTCGCGCGGCCCTATCTGGAGCGCGCCGTGCGCGACCCGTCGTACGACGTCCGCACCGCCGCGATCCCCGGGCTGGCGCTCGCGTGGTCGAAGCGCCGCACCGCCGCCGATCTGGGCGAGGCGCTCGCGACCGCCGAAGCCGACAGCCCGCGGCGCTTCGTCGCGCTCGAGGCGCTGGTGATCACCGCGCAGCAGGGGAGCGCCGAGGAGAAGGTCGCCGCCAGGAAGACGCTGGATCAGATCGCCGGTGGCGGTGCCCCGCTGGCGCGGCTGGCGGCGCAGATCGGCCGGGCGTTCATCGCCGAGAAGCCGGCGACCATGCATACGTTCATCGAGCGGCTCCTCGGCAGCTGATGGGGAAACCGACGGTCTAGTCTAGTGCGCTGACCACGAACACAAGTGGTTGTCGCCGGCGACCACGATGCGGCCTTTGACCGCGATCGGCGCGGTCCACTTGTGCACGCCGCTGCAGGCGTCGGCCGCGGCGCCACCCGCGTAGACAGTGTCGCCGGTATCGCCGTCGACGCCCATCAACTTCGTGCCATTCATGAACCACACGATCGCGTTGGACGTACCGTCGGTCGTGGTCGCCATCGGCGACGCCGGAAAACCGAGCGACGCGTTCATGACCGGAATGCACCAGGCGACCTTGGGCACGGGGGGCGAGCCGGCCGGGATCAACACCGAGATCACGGCCTTGCCGTTGGCGCCGGTTCCGGTGCATTGCGCGCCGCTGTTGGTGGTGAGCACGACGTGCATGCCCTGCGCCGTCGCATAGGCGGCCGGCGTGGTGTGAATGACCATCGCGCCGCCGGTGGCGAGCGTGAGCGTGGCCAGCTGGCTGGCCATGCCACCGAAGTTGTGCGCGTCGATCAAGTACAAGAACCCGTCCTTGGACACCGCGGCCACCATCGGCGACGGCTGCGCGAGATAGACCGGGCTGCTGGCGCCGAAGTCGGCGTCCATCGTGTCCATGCCCATCCAGCTCATCGGGTAGAAGATGTTCGCGTTGCTGGTGCGATCGACGGTGGCGAGCCCGGTGAGGCGCACGACCTCCTCGCTGTCGAAGTGAGTCTGCGTGCGCGCGAGGTTGTTGCCGGTGACCGCGATGACGCCGTTTCCGTCGGAGGCCATGCCGCCCGCGGCCCAAATTCCCTCGCCGCGCGTGCCGCCGGTGGCCCAGGCGCCACGCTGAGTGGGATCGGCGACGTTGATCGCGACGACCCACCCGCGGTAGTTGCCGCAATCGCCGTTGTGCCCGCCGTAGGCGACGTAGAGGATGCCGCCGACCAGCGACAGCGCGCTGCGCTGATTCTGCGGCGACGGCGTGAAGGTGGCACCGCCCGAGGTCATGCCGGTGACGTCGATCGGCCAGCCGGGCCGTTCAGTGCCGTCGTCGGGCGACAGCGCGTGGATCTCGTGCCCGGTGATCATGTTGGCGTTGCCGATGCCGCCGGCGACGTAGATCGTGCGCGTCTGCGGATCGATCACCGGCGTGCTGATGATGCCGATCGGCAGGATGTCGCCGCAGCCCGCGCCCGACTTGCCGGGCGCCGTCCCGATCTTGCGCGTCCAGACGGTCGCGCCCGAGGTCTCGTCGATCGCGAAGACGTTGTTGCCGTTGGTGACGACGATGAAGACGCCTTTGCCGGCCGGCCCGTTCTCGAGATAGAGCGGCGACGCCCAGGTGCTGCCGCTATAGGTGGCCATGAAACCGGTGTCGAGCGCCATCGTCGCCGCCGCGACCTTGGTCAGCGCCGGCTGGAGGAAATGCCCGTCGCGCGATGGGTGATTGTTGCGCTCGTAGACCGAGTTCGCGGTGGGACCGCTTCCGCCGGTGCCCGCCTGGGCGCCGCCAGTGCCAGGCTGCGCGCCGCCGCCCCCGCCACCCTGCCCGCCCTGCGCATTGTTGTTCTTGTTGGAACAGCCGGCGACGGTCGCGACGGCCAACAGCCCGAGGAGCAGACGCTGCATCTTCATTGGTCCTCTCTTTCGGTGGAGCGCGCGGTCGCGTCAGGATCGCCCGCGGGTGCAGCCAGTGTCAAACCGGCGCACCGAAGAGCGTCGCCGGCGTGGCACGCGTGATCGTGACGTCGATGAGCGCGCCGGGCACCACCGCCGCGCCCGCCGGTACGACGACCGCGCGGTAACCGCCGGTGCGCGCGAGCATCTCCGCGGGCGAACGCTTCGATACGTGCTCGACCAGCACGCGCTCGCGCTTGCCGACCTGCGCCGCCATGATCTCGCTCGAGATGCGCTTC
Organism: uncultured Myxococcales bacterium; assembly: GCA_964571275.1. Taxonomy (GTDB): domain Bacteria; phylum Myxococcota_A; class Polyangia; order Fen-1088; family Fen-1088; genus DASRQZ01. Next base: position 31,885 of record CAZNCQ010000038.1, on the reverse strand, counting down.
TGCAGCGCGATCACCTCGGCCAGGCGGCGCTGCTTGACCGCGTCGGGAACGGTGTCGGGCATCTTGCGCGCCGCGACGGTGCCCGGGCGCTCCGAGTACACGAACATGAACGCGCCGTCGAAGCGCAGCTCTTCCTGCGCACGCAGGACGGCCTGGAATTCCTCCTCGGTCTCGTCGCAGAAGCCGACGAGCAGGTCGGTGGTGATGGCGACGCCGGGCATCGCCGCGCGCAGCGCATCGACCAGCCGGCGAAAATCGGCGTAGGAGTAGCCGCGGCGCATGCGGTCGAGCACCGCATCGGACGCGGTTTGCAACGGCAGGTGCACGTGACGGCAGACCTTGGGCGTGTCGGCTATCGCGGCGATCACCTGGGGCGAAAAATCCAGCGGATAGGGCGACATGAAGCGGATACGCTCGATCCCGTCGACGGTCGCCACCGCGCGCAGCAGCTCCGCGAAGCCGACGTCCTCGTGGCGGTACGAGTTCACGGTCTGGCCGAGCAGCTGCACTTCTTTGTAGCCCGCCTCGGCCATGGCGCGCGCCTGGCGCAGCACCTCGCGCGGCGACGTGCCGCGCTCGCGCCCGCGCGTGTAGGGGACCACGCAGAAGGTGCAGAACTTGTCGCAGCCGCGCTGGATGGTGATGTGTCCGGTGACGCCTCCGCCGGTCCCGCCCTTGGCTGCGTCCGAGGCGGCTCCGCCGCCGGTCACGGTGCCCGCGCGCGCCGGGTCGAGCCCTTCGTAGGTCTCGAAACGATCGAGCTGCGTGTCTTCGATGGCCTGGCCGCCGCGCGCGCTCTCGACGTGGTCGAGCAGGCGCCGGTAGCCGTCGGGGCCGACGACCACGTCGACATAGGGCGCCTGCTGGCGGATCGCGCCCTTGAGGTGCTCGGCCATGCAGCCGGTGATGCCCAGCACCACGCCGGGCCGCGCCTTGTGCACGGCGAGCATGCTCGCGCGCGCGTAGACCTTCTCCTCGGCCTTTTCGCGCACGGCGCAGGTGTTGAGCAGGATCAGGTCCGCGTGCGCGGGATCCTCGGTGCGCGCGTAGCCGGCACCCTGCAACAACCCCAGCACCATCTCGGTGTCGGCGACGTTCATCTGGCAACCGTAGGTCTCGACGTAGGCGAGCCGGCGGGCAGGCGTTACGGCCTCGTCCGGCGCCGCCGCCGCAGGAGCGGCGCCGCGGAGGCGCAGTGGGACGAGGTCGCTCATCGGCATGGGGCCAGACTTATAGCGCGAAATGCGCGGCCACAGCGCGGAGACGCGGTCGTCGCGGCGCAGTCGAGCGCGTCAGAATTCGAGCCCGCGCGGCGTGAGCGCGATCCAGGGTCGGCGGCGCGGCTGCGGCGGCGCGTCCAGGGTGAAGGTCGCTCCGGTGCTGCTGCTGACGGACGTGTGCGTGGTGACCGTCAGGTAGAGGCCGATGAGCGCCGCGGGAACGCCGACCAACACCATCGTCCCCCCGGTCCTGGCGGCGTTCGTGTGGGAAGAGGAGCCGAGGTCGGAGAGCGTTCCTGCCTCCCAGACCAGGGCGCCGACGTAGCTGACGACGACACCGGCACCGACCAGGATGACGCCGGTGGCGAAGCGCGCCGACGACCCGGCCTGAACGTCGAGCGTCACCGCGTTTCGATCGTCGGGCAGCACGAACTGGCGCGTGGCGCGCACGCCGTCTCCCTCGATGACGTAGATGCTGCCGGTGTCGAGCATCTTGCGGCAAGGCGTGGAACAGACGGGCACGCGCGAATCGCCGACGACGCGATCGATCCGCACGCGCGGATCGTCGCTGCGCACATCGACAGCGACCCAGCGGGGCGCGGGCGGCGCGCCCCATCCGGCGCCGGGCGGCGGGTAGTAACCTTGGGGCGGGTAACCCGGCGGCGGCGCGTTGCCCGGCGGTGGCGCGTAGCCGGGCGCGGGCGCGGAGCCGGGTGTTGGCGCGGAGCCGGGCGGCGCATAGGGCGTCACCGTCGGCGCCACCGGTTGCCATTCCCCCTGAGCCGGCGCCGGTTGCGCCGGTGCAGCCGCGGGCGGGGACCCGGCCGGCTCCGCCTGCGCGCGCGCAGCCGCCGGCCAGGCCAGGGCGAGCAAGATCAGCGCCGCCGCGAACCGCACCCAACCACCATTCGACTTCCGTCCGAGCAGATCGAAACCACCACGGCACGACATGCCGTCAGCATACAGCGTGTGCCGTGCGAGTGGAGCGGCACCGATCGGGCCGCGCGTCGATCGGCCCACGAAGATCACGCGCGACCGTGATATAGATTCGCCGTGCCGCCGACAAGATCTTCGTTGCGCGCCGGTGCCTCGCTCGTGCTCGCAACGACTGTCTGGCTGGCCGCCGGATCGCGCGTCCAGGCCGCACCAGAGTGGATCTTTCGCCGGCTGACCTTGCCGCGCGGCGACGTCGCGCTGGATCTGGGCCTGGGTCTGGGGCACGCGCCGATCGACGCCAATCGTTCGGTGACCGGATTCGGCATGAATCTGGAAGTCGCCTTCGGCGTCACCCACGATGTAGAGCTCGGGTTGCGCACGGGCACGCGGATCGGCAGCGACGGCGAGGCGACGCAGGCCGACCGCTACGGCCGCACATTCGACACGGAAACCTACGGCACAGGTAACGACGCGCTCGCCAACCCGGAGCTGCGCATGACGTGGTCGGTCGCGCAGGGCTCGATGGTCCAGCTCGGGCTCGAGGGGCGAGTCTACCTGCCGATCGAGCGCGGCACGCGCGTCGGCCTGATGTTCGGGGTGCCGCTGCGCCTGCGCCTGGGCGCAGTGCGAGTCGATACCGGCGTCTATGTGCCGCTGCTGTTCTACGATCCAACGCGCGACATCATCAGCTTTCCGCTGCACATCTGGCTGCAGGCAAGCCGCACGCTGTGGCTGGGACCGCTGCTGGGCGTCCAGTTCGTCAACGACGGCAACGCCAGCCATACGGCCTATCCGCTGGGATTTGGCCTGGGCAGCGCGCTGGCGAACGCGATCGATCTGCGTGCCTGGATCCTTTTCCCCGACATCGGCGTCAACGAAGCGGCGCGAACCTTCGGCGCCGGTCTGGCGCTGGAAATCCGCTTCGAATAGCCTGACAGTGAGATGCCTCTCGTCCCGGTAGCGATGGCGCTGGCCTGGCTGGCGGCGACGGCCGCGCCTGCCACGACCACACCCGCCGCGACCGACGGCACGACGAGCCCACCATCGGCTCCCTCGGGGTTCGCGCCTGCGCCACCCGCGCCGGCACCCAGCTTCGCGCCCGCGCCGCCCGCGACGGCGCCCAGCTTCGCGCCCGCGCCGCCCGACGCTGCGGCGGTGCCACCGCCGCCACCGCCGCCACCGCCACCACCGCCGGTCGCGGCGACGCCCGCGGCCCCGGGGCAACTCCTGCCCGACGACAACGAGCTGCCGCTCGCGCCGCCGCCGCGTTCAGCGCCGCCGCTGCCACCGCCGCTGCATCACTATGGCGACCCGGGCTCGACGGAGCTCAGCCTTGCGCTCGGTTACACCAAGCAGACCGGGTTCTTTGGCGGCGGCGGCTTTCGCCGCTTCGTCCTCAGCGGCGTCGCGCCCGGGATCGAGGCGTCGGTGCAAAGGAGCGACGGACAGCCGACGACGGGCCTGGTGCTGGCCTCGTTGAAGCTGGTGCCGGTACGGGGCGAGACGGCGGCGCTGATCCTCACCGGCCGCGGCGGCCGCGCATTCATCTTCGACCACGACGACGGCTGGGCCGTCGGCGGTTCCGCGGGCGTGATCTTTTTCCTGTCGCCCGGCGTCGGGCTCGAAGTGGGCTACTCGATCTTGTGGCTGCTACCCGATCGCTTCTGCGCCGACCTGGTCAGCTGCCGCATCGAGGGCCCGGAGCTGGGTCTTCGCGTGATTTTTTGATCGAGCTCAGATCGAGCTCGCGTCAGCGCAGCGAACCGATCGCGCGCGCCGCCTCTTGGAACGTCGGCACGGCCGCGGTCGGCCGGCGCGTCAGCGACGGATCGAAGTCGAAGTCGATCGAGAACAGCCCGAAGCGGCCGCGGTAGCCGTGCGACCACTCGAAGTTGTCCATCAACGACCAGTAGATGTAGCCGATGACATCCGCGCCCTCGGCGCGCGCGCGATCCAGCGCATAAATGTGCGCGCGAATGAAGTCGCTGCGTCGCTCGCCGCCGTTGTCGGCGATTCCGTTCTCGCTGACCAGCAGCGGCCAGCCGTAGGAGCGGTAGTGCATGAGCAGGCGGTAGAGCCCCTCGGGGTAGATCTCCCAGCCCATGTCGTTGCGCGGCAGGTCGGGCGGCGCCGTGGGCACGTAGTGGTCGGGGCCGCGCAGGTGGCCGATCACGAACTCACGCGTGTAGTAGTTCACGCCCAGGTAGTCGAACGTGCCGGCCAGCGCGGGGAAGGGCTCGTCGATGTCGATCGCGCCCGGGATCGATACGTGGATCCGCCCGCGCGCGACGCTGTCGATGAATGAATCGTTGTAGAACGCCGCGGCGATGCCGGCGACGACGCCGTCGATCGGGTTCGACGTCGCCGGATCGAAGACGCGCAGGTTCTGGGCGATGCCGATGCGAGTGGCGCGCCCGTCGCCGTCGGCGTCGGCGACGTCGGCCTGGCGCAGCGCCGCGGTGGCCAGCGCGTGCGCCTTCATCAGCGCGCGCAGGACCTCGCCCGCTCGTCGCGGATCCTTCACGCCCGGCGGCCATTGCGCCGCGAGGTAGCCCTTGGCGACGTAGACGTTGGGCTCGTTGATCGTGCACCACAGGTCGACCGACGCGCCGAACGCCGTGCCGGCGCGCGCAGCGAACGCAGCGAACGCAGCCGGCGCGCCAAACCACTCCCAGCCGCCGCGATCAGCGACCCAGGTCGGCAGCGTGAAATGATAGAGGGTGACCATCGGCTGGATGTGCGCCGCCACCAGCGACTGCAGCATCTGGCGATAGCGGTCGGCGCTCGCCTGATCCCACACGCCTTCGGCAGGCTCGAGGCGGCTCCACTCGATGCCCAGCCGATAGACGTTGGCGCCCAGCAACTGCAGCGCCGCGATGTCGGACTGCCACAGATTCCAGGAGTCGGCGGCGCGCGCGGCGCTGGCGCCGCCCTGCACGTGTGGCTGGCCGTCGGGATAGCGCCCCTTCTCCCAGGCCGTCCAGTCGTTGTGGGTACCGCCCTCGATCTGGTGCGCCGACGTCGCGGCGCCGAGCAGGAATGTCGGCGGCGCACCCTCGAGCATGCGGTGCGCCGCGATCGCCTCGGGCGAGAAGTGGAGCCGGCTATGACAAGCGCCGCTCCCAAGCGGCAACAGCGCGGCGACCAGAATCGCCGCGCTCGGGCGCACGGACGTCAGCGCCGCGAAGAGCGTGCCGACGATGCGCCCTTCTTCTTGCCCGGCGTCTTCATCGCCGTCCTGGCCGCCGTCTTGGCCGGACTCCGCGCGCCCTTCCGCGCTCCCGCCTTCATGGTGGCGGGTTTGCCGCGCTTGGCCTTGGCCGCGACCTTCTTCGTGGTCTTCATCGCCAGGGACAGCCGCGCCGGCTTCTTGTTCGGCGGCTTCTTGCTTGCCGTGTGGGCGCCTGCCTTCGCCGCCAGCTTCGCCGGCTTCTTGGCGGCCGCCGTTGCCGACGATCTGGCCTTGGTCTTCATCGCCGAAGCCTTCGCCGAAGCCTTGGCTGAAGTCTTGACCGGGCTCTTGCTCGCCGCCTTGATCGGGGTCTTGGACGCCGGCTTCGTCGTCGCGGGCTTTGCGCGCGCGCTCTGGCTCATGATCCGCGTCGGCGCCTCGTCGACGATCGCCGCATCCAGCTCGACGACCTCGGATTCGACGTCGACCTCGATGTCACCGCCGGGCTCCGCCCTGGTCTCGAGGGTCGGCTCGCTGTCCGAGAAGTAGGTCTTGAGCCGTGACAGATAATATTCGTTCCAACCCTGCCGGTAGCGATCGCCTTGCCCGACGGGGATATCGGTGTGCAGCAGCGTCACCAGCGTCCCGCCCAGCGTCGGCTCGAGCGTGATCTCGACGCGCGAATCGGGGCTCTCCGGCGGGAACTCGGTGGTGCGCCAGCTCTGCACGATACGCGAGCCCTCGTGCAGCTCCAGCGTGCGGCCCTTGATGTAGCCACCAGCGGATTGATGCTCACCGCCGACCTCCGGAACGACGACCGCCTCGTCGCCGGTGAACGCGCTGTGCTCCGCGCTGTCCATCCACGCGCTGAAGATGCGCTCCGGAGTGGCCGGAATGACCTCGGAGATCAGGATCGATTCGTTCGTCACGGCATCGCCCTCCTTCGGTCAGGACACTATCACCTTCCGTGCTATACGGGCCCAGAAACCCGCATGATTCGCCTCGACTCCGTCAGCAAGCAACACGGTCCTCGCATCCTGTTCGTCGACGCGGCGGCCGCGATCCACCGCGGCGAGAAGGTGGGGTTAGTCGGCCCCAACGGTGCGGGAAAGTCCACGATTTTCCGGCTCATCATGCGGGAGGAGTCGCCCGACGACGGCCAGGTCTCGATCGACCGGGGCGTGACCATCGGATATTTCAGCCAGGATGTCGGCGAGATGGCCGGGCGGAGCGCCGTCGCCGAGACCATGGACGGCGCCGGGGCGGTGGCCGAGGTCGCGACCGAGCTGCGCGCGCTGGAGCAGGCGCTGGCCGACCCGGCTCGGGGCGACGAGCTCGACCGTCTGGTGGCGCGCTTCGGCGACGTCCAGGCGCGCTACGACGAGCTCGGCGGCTACGCGCTCGAGGCGCGCGCACGCGAGATCCTGGCCGGCCTCGGCTTCTCGCAGGGCATGCAGGACGGCGACGTCAGCGCGCTGTCAGGCGGGTGGAAGATGCGCGTGGCGCTGGCGCGAATCTTGTTGATGCGCCCCGACGCCATGTTGCTCGACGAGCCGTCGAACCACCTGGACATCGAGTCGATCATCTGGCTCGAAGGCTTCTTGAAGTCGTACGAGGGCGCGTTGCTGATGACGTCGCACGACCGGGAATTCCTGAACCGCGTGGTCGGGAAGATCATCGAGATCGACGGCGGCGTGCTCACCACGTACTCCGGCAACTATGACTTCTACGACCGCCAGCGCGCGCTCAACGAAGCGCAGGCCGAGGCCCAGTACGCCCGCCAGCAAGCCATGCTGGCCAAGGAGATGCGCTTCATCGAACGCTTCAAGGCGCAGGCGGCCAAGGCCGCGCAGGTGCAGTCGCGCGTGAAGAAGCTCGACAAGATCGAGAAGGTCGAGCCGCCCAAGCGCCGCAAGGCGCTGGTGTTCGAGTTCCCGCCGGTGTCGCGCTCCGGCGACGACGTGGTCAAGATCGGTGGCCTGCACAAGGCCTACGGCGACCACGTGATCTACGACGGCCTCGACCTCACGATCCGCCGCCAGCAACGCTGGTGTGTCATGGGTGTCAACGGCGCCGGGAAATCCACGCTGCTCAAGCTGATCGCCGGGGAGACCGCGCCCGACAACGGCAGCGTCGCCGTCGGCGCCAGCGTGAAGATGGGCTACTTCGCGCAGCACGCCATGGAGGTGCTGGAGCCGGACAAGACCGTCTGGCAGACGCTGGAAGAGGCGTTCCCGCTGGCGTCGGTCGGCTCGCTACGTTCGCTGGCGGGCTGCTTTGGCTTTTCCGGCGATGAGATCGAAAAGAGCTGCCGAGTGCTCTCGGGCGGTGAAAAAGCGCGTCTCGTGCTCGCACGGCTGCTCTACGATCGGCCCAATTTTCTGGTACTCGACGAGCCCACCAACCACCTGGACATCGCGACCAAGGAGATGCTCATCGCCGCGCTCAAGGACTTCGAAGGGACGATGCTGTTCGTCTCCCATGATCGAGAATTCCTGGCCGGCCTCTCGAATCGCGTCCTCGAGCTCGGGCCCGATGGCGCAACCGCTTATGGCGGCGGCTACCGGGAGTACGTCGAACGGAGCGGTCACGAGGCACCTGGGCTGCGCTGAAGCGCCGCCGTGGCGCGGTGCGCGCGCGGCAAGACCACGAGCGTCGTGCGATCCGAGGGACCCCACTCGCGGTCGAAGCCTTCGAGCGTGTTCTCACGCCAGCCGTCGGCCGGATCCAGCGTCAAGATCCGGTGGCGCGACGGATGCACGCCGACGACGACTTCGTAGTGCGCCAGCGCGCGGTCGCCGCCGTAACGCTTGACCACGCCGACGACCACCGGCCGGCCCTGGTTTATCTCGTGGGTCAGGTCCTCGAGCCGGCCGCTGATCACGAAGGCGTCGAAGCCTCGGCCGCGCAGCAGCGTACGCAGCTGCCCGGCCCGCCAGCCGTGCGCGGCGGCCGTCGGATCGCGCGCGTCGAGCTCGTCGACCGTGATCGGGTCCGACCAGTACGTCAGCACCATCGCCGCGGCCGCGGAGCCGCAATCAGCGTCGGAGCGCTGGCGAATCAGCGGCACGTTCCCGACGATGATCCAGCCGGGATCCGCGGCGACGTCGCGTGCGACGTCGTGCGGCGTGATCGAGCGGGAGGTGCCCGCGTAGCAACCGGTAGCCGCCAGCGACGCGAGGGCGGCTACGCCCGCAAAGAGGCGAACCGACGCTGTTTCCACGTTCGGTTCACGCTCAAAGAATGACCAGGATCAGCAAGACGATGAGCGCCACGGCGAGCACGCCGCCACCGATGTAGATGTAAGCGCCGCCCTGGAAGTTCTGGTTGGCCGGCGCCTGCTCCTCACGCGCGGCGTACCGCGCGGCCTCGGTGCTCGGAGCCACGGTGCGCGCCGAGTGGGTCGCCTCGACGAGGGGAGCCGGTTGGGTCTCCGGGGCCGCAGCCATGGCCGGAAATGACCAGGCCGCCAGTAGAGCCGCTACAACAATCCGCCGAAAAATTGAAGCCATGTCTCATCCTCCTAGATGACTCCCTTGAAGGTAGCCACGGGAAGCTCAGGAGGAAGATCCTTTGGCCGGCGCGCAGAGCCCTCGAAGGGTTCCCGAACCCTTCCGCGACGAACTCCGTGCGGCGAGCCGCACCCCGCTCACGCGAAATCGCCGTCAGGCGTGGCGGCCGGCCGGGGTCGCGAGCGCGCGCAGGCGCGCGCGCTTCATCACGTACCGGTAGGTCATCGTCGCCTTGGGCGGAATCACCAGGTCGGCCAGGTAGCGGCACGGATTGGTGAAGCGATCGTCGACGCGAATCTCCAGGTGCAAGTGCGGCGGCGACACCTTGACCCCGGTGCGCCCCACGAAGCCGATCGTCTCGCCCGCGGTGACGCGGTCACCGTCCGAGATGCGATAGGTCGACAGATGCATGTAGCAGGAGACGACCTTGCGGTCGCTGTCGTGCTGGATGCAGACATAGATTCCGCCCGCGCCCAGCAGCCGATTGGTGTAGCGACCGATCTTGCTCGGCGGGATCGACTCGCCGCGCGCCTTGTTCTTGCCCAGGTTCGCGCCGGCGTAGATCACCACGCCGTCGGCGATGGCACGGACCGGCTCGCCGATCGTCGCGGTGATGTCGAGGCCGCGGTGGCGGCGCGCGCCGCCGTCGCGCTCCTCGCCCGGCCCGCTGGTGGCGACGCGCGGGTTGCCCTCGAGCGGCGACACGATGCGAATGCCCAGCGAGGTCTCGCGCGTGTCGTCGGGTACGGAGTTGTAATTGAGCAGCATGCGGCGCCGCGCGGTCAGGATCAGATCTTCCTGGCCGCTGCTATGCACGTCGTCGCCCCACACGAAGTGCGCGACCGCGCTGCGGTGCGGGACGCCGCCGAACTCCTCGTCGAGCGTCGGATGCGCGTCCTGCCACATCTTGAGCAGCCGCGCGCCGACGCTCAGGTTCTGCTTGGGGTCGAGCAGGTTGCGCTCGGCCCACTCGGCCTTCTCGACCGGCGGCTTCGGCGCGCCCGCGACCGCGTACATGTTGCGATCGATGCGCAAGAGTCCGACGCCCGTCGGTGACGTCAAGGCCGGATTGCAAGCGCTCTGGAACAGCGCCAGCGCGGCGAGCAAGAATGGATCGACCTGAGACGCGGCGGCGGCCGCCAGCAGATCGTCGGAGATCTCGGCGCCCACGGTCTCGCCGCGACGGGCGCACAGGTGAACCAGCGATGCGCGAAAGCGAGTCGCATCGATCGCCGCCGGCGTCTCTGGTTCAGCGGGCCAGGTCGAGATGCTGCGCAGCTGGTGCGCGGGTGTCGGCTCGCGCTCGGGCCGGCGGGCTTCCCAGGGACGCGCCCGAGCCGTCCCCGTGCCGACGAGCGCCAAAAACGTAATCACCGAAATGACTCGCAGCACGCGGACCGATTATCCCACAGCAGCGTCGATCTGTCGGCGCCGGATTTCTTGCCGCAATGAATCGAGGGCGCTGCAGACACCATTGAGATGTAGGTAGTATCGACGTGTCATGAACCTCGCGCGAGACGCCTTTCTGGTCGGTTCGTCGGTGGCCGCTGGCGCCATCAATTCGGTCGCGGGCGGCGGGACGCTGTTGTCGTTCCCGGCCGCGATGGCATCCGGTATGCCGGCCGTGATCGCGAACGCAACCAATGCCGTGGCGATGACGCCGGGCTCGCTGGCGGCCGGCTGGGGATACCGTCGATTTCTCGGGGAAAAGGCGCGTTTGGCGGCGTGGTTGTTGCTGCCGGCGGCCGTGGGCGCGACGCTGGGCGCATATATCCTGCGTCACACACCGTCGAGCCTGTTCGAGGCGATCGTGCCTTGGCTGATCCTCGGCGCGACGCTGGTGATCCTGCTCCAGCAGCTGGGGCTGCGCGTCGGCGCCCAGGCGGCACAGCCTTCGTCCGATGCGTCTCCGGACGGCTCCGCGGACGCGGCGCGGCGGCTGCCGCTCATCATGTTTTTTCAGCTGCTGGTCGGCATCTACGCCGGGTATTTCGGCGGCGCCATGGGGATCATCATGCTCGCGTACCTGTCGCTGCTCGGCGGCATGGAGATCCATCAGATGAACGCGATCAAGAATCTGCTCGCGGCGCTGATGAACGGCGTGGCCTCGATCTATTTCATCGCGTGCGGGATGGTCGATGCGCGGGGCGCGTTGCTGATGACCGCGGGCGCCGTCGCGGGCGGGTTCATCGGCGCGCGCATCGCCCGTCGCATCCAGCCGCGCGTCGTGCGCTGGGCGGTGATCGTGATCGGGCTCAGCCTCGCGGCGGCCTTCGCGGTGCGGCACTTCGTCAAAACCTGACTCGTGCCCCGCACGAGCGGACCGCTGCTTACGCGGAGCGCTAGCGGACCGACCGAACGCCCAGCGAGTGATCTGCCCGCGGTGCGACGTAGAGAAATCCGGGCGTCGGCGTCTTGTGGCGCCGCGCCGACCCCGGCGGGCCCGCGCCGGCGACGGCCAGATCGATTGGCAACGCGAAGAAGAAGGTCGCGCCCGCGCCGACGCGGCTCTCGACCCAGATCTCGCCGCCGTGCACCAGCACCAGCGCCTTGGCGATCGCCAGCCCCAGGCCCAGGCCGCGGTGATCGCCGGGCGTCGCCTGCCAGCCGAGATCGAAGACCCGCGACATCTGGCTCGGTGAAATCCCGGGGCCGTCGTCAACGACCGAGAAGCAGATGCGATCGCGCACCAGCACGGCGCGCAGCTCGATGCGGCCGCGCTCGGGCGTGAACTTCAGCGCGTTGCTCACCAGGTTCGACAGCACCTGCAGGATCCGATCGGAGTCGCACTTGACGACGACATCGGGCGCGGGCGTCGAGACCACCATCGTCTGCGCGCGCTGCGCGGCCAGCGGCTCGAACAGCGCCGCGACTTCGTTCAACAGGCTCTGCACCGAGTGGGTGGCGCACTTGAGCGCGATCCCGCCGCGCTCGATCTGCGCGACCGCGAGGAGATCTTCGGTCAGACGGTTCATCCGCTCGGCCGAGCGGCGGATCACCTCGAGGCGCCGCTGCCGGCCCGGGCTGGTCGTCGCGCCCTCGGCGGCCAGCAACCCCTGCGCGCCCGCGAGAATCGCGGTCAGCGGATTGCGCAGATCGTGCGTGACCGTCGCCAGCAGCTGATCGCGGCGCAACGTCTCGCTGGCGCTACGTCGCACGAGCGCCGCCTGCTCCAGCGCCGTCGCCACGCGCTGCGCGAACGCGGTCGCGACGAGCAAGTCGAAGATGCCGTAGCGCGCGGAGCGGCGAGCGAGCGCGAAGGTCAAGCGGCCGAGCCGGCCATTCTGGCCTTGCAGCTCCGCGGTGATCTCCGACGTCAGGCCTCGTCCCAGCAGCTCGGCGCCGACCGCCGACGGCCGGCGCGGCGGCGAGCGGCCCTCGTGCACGGGCGGCTGCGCGGCCGTGGTCTCCACGGTCAGCGTGCACGCGTCGCCGCGCAGCGTGGCGCCCCACCGGTCGCGCAAGTGACGTCGCCGTTCGATGTCGCGGATCTCTCTTTCGCGCGTCGAATCGCGATCGCCCACGACCAGGCGTTGCACGTGCTCCAGCGCGGGCGAGAGCCGTAACACGCACCAGTCGGCCACTCCCGGCACGGCCAGCCGGACCGCCGCCGTCGCCACCGTCGCGAGATCGGTCGAGGCGCTGAGAAACGCGCTCGCCTCGGCGAGAAACCCCAGCCGATCGCGCGCCGCCGCCGGATCGATGCGCGAGCACAACGTGATGGTCTCGTCATCAGCCTCGAGCACGCGATGCTCGGTGTCGCCCGCGTACCGTTGCACGGTCTCGCACAACGAGACCAGGCGCCCGTTGGCGGTCTCGCGCGTCCACAGGTCGATCTGGCTGAGCCAGGTGTCGAGCGGCGTCCCGGTTCCCCAGACCGGCGTCGCGCTCGAGACGTGAAGGCGCCGTTGTCGGGCGCCGATGGACCACACGATGGTGTCTAGCTTTCGCATGTCGGTTGAAAGCGCCTCTTTCCGAGGCTGTTTTACGAGTAAGCCGGCAGGGGCCAACAGTCGGGTCGATCGCGTAAAGATGCGATCCACCTCGGCTGATCTCGCGGTCCCTCCCTGTCTCGCATTCTCTCGCGGCCTCATCGGCTCTCGCGGCCTCATCGGGTTCGCGGCGTAGCGAACGTGCTCTAGGGACTGGCGGGAACGGGAGCCGTCATCAAATTGATGAACGAACGGTTCCAAGGAGGCAGTCATGATGTTCACTCAGCCAATGATTGCGGATCAGGCCGTCGCGACGGCGCCTGCGCAGATCGCCACGCGGAACGACGGGCAGCGGCTCGGCCGGCGTGCGCCGTACACGTTCGGACGGTTGGTGGCGCAGGCGTCCGGCTCCAGCGCGGGCAGCAGCAACGGCACCGGCATGGGCAGCAGTGCACCCACGAAGATCAGCGGAAGCACGAGCCTGCCCGGCTCGACGCCAGGTTCGACTTCGGGCTCGACCGGCACGTCGGGCACTGACACCACGCCGGACTCGACCGGAACCAACGCCAATCCGACGAATTCTCCCACGTCGTTGCCGCCGATCGACACCAGCCCGACCCAGACCGGGACGAACGGCACGGGCGCGGGGGACACGGACAAGACGGTAACCCCTGGCACGTCCAGCACGCCCGGTGATCCCGGCACACCGGGCAATGACACGAGCGGCATGGGGACGGGCTCGCCGAGCGGTGGGACCAATAGTCCTGGCACCGACACGAGCGGCAACTCGTCGCCGGGGACGTCCACCGGCTCGACCGGCACCAGCGGCTCGTCGACCAGCGGTTCATCGAACATGCAATCGCCGAGCGGTGGAGGCGAGAGTCACTAGTAATCCGCGTGACGATTCAGGGCGTCGCTGGTCGTGATCCGGCCAGCGCGTGCCTTAGCACTTTCAACGGCCACCTTCCGCGCGCAGGTGTAGCATCACGCCCGTAGTGGAAGGAGGGCCGTCATGGGGAAGACGACAGGAAAGCTCGAACCGAACGCGATCCGGACTGCGGTTGAGCAAGGGGGTGGCAACCCGGTGCAGCCGGGCGACGTTGTTGCGGAGCCGCGCATCGATGCCACCGAACGGTTGACGATCGAGCTCGCGCGGCTGCGCGCGAAGTTCGGCGCCGACCCGGCGATCGCCGGCGCATCGCTCGACGATGCCTGGATGTCGCCGACAGCGGCGATGGAAGAGGACGAAGCGGAGTTCATCGACGCCGTCGCCGATTGTCTGGGCGTCGGTCTGTCGCTGGACGCAGCGCTCACGTGCTGGGACAGCGGCGGATTGTTCTACGACGATGGCAACGGCGACGACGGCGACGACGGGCAATCCGACGTCGTCAATGAAGCGTCGCTGCCTTCCGCCGGCGTGCACCACGCGCACGCGACGACCGGGCGCCGCCTCGTCATTCAGTGATCGCCAACGTCCGTGTGTTCGAGGTCGCGTGGAGCACGCGGTGGTGAAGGCTCTGTGCGGGCGCCGCTCAGCATGCGGCGCAGCTGATCCTGGTCGAGATCGTTTTCCCAGCGCGCGAGCGCGACGGTGGCCACACCGTTGCCGATCAGGTTGGTGATCGCCCGCGCTTCGGACATGAAGCGATCGACGCCGAGCAGGAGCGCCAGGCCCTCGACCGGAAGGGTGCCGGTCACCGAAAGGGTCGCCGCGAGCGTGACGAATCCGCTGCCGGTGACCGCGGCCGCCCCCTTCGACGTCAGCAGCAGGATCGCCAGCAACCCGAGCTCCTGGCCCAGTCCCAGCGGCACGTCCAGCGCCTGCGACACGAACAGCGTCGCGAGCGTGAGGTAGATCGACGTCCCGTCGAGGTTGAACGAATAGCCCATCGGGATCACGACTCCCGCGACGGCCGGTTTGCAGCCGAGCGCCTCCATCTTTCGGATCAGGCGCGGCAGCACCGTCTCGGATGAAGAGGTCGCCAGCACGATGAGGATCTCCTCGCGGAGATAGCGGATGAACGCGATGATCCCGAACCCGCAGCGACGCGCGATGAGACCAAGGAAGATCAGCACGAAGAGCGCGCCGGTCAGATAGAACGTCGCCATCAGCTTGGCCAGACCCACGAGCGCGCCCACGCCGTACTGGCCGACGGTGAAAGCGATCGCGCCCAGCGCTCCCAGCGGCGCGAGCCGCATGATGATGCCCACCATGCGAAACAGCACGTGCCCGACGGCGTCGACGAACGCGACCACCGGCGCGGCCGGCTCGCCGACGATGGCCGCCGCGGCGCCGAAGAGCACCGACACCAGCAGCACCTGGAGGATGTCGCCCTTGGCAAAGGCGTCGACCAGCGTCGACGGAATCACGTTGAGCAAGAAGTCGACCGCGCCCAGGTGCCGGCCGGCGCTGACGTAGCTGGCGATGGCCTTGCTGTCGAGCGACGCCGCCGCGACGTGCAGGCCGGCGCCGGGGCGCACCAGCTTGCCGACGAGCAAGCCGATCACCAGCGCACAGGTCGTGACGACCTCGAAGTAGAGGATCGCCTTGATGCCGATGCGGCCCAGCTTGCGCAGGTCGCCCATCTTGGCGATGCCGACGACGACGGTGGCAAAGATGACCGGCGCGATCAGCATCTTCACCAGCTTGATGAAGCCCTCGCCCAGCGGACGCAGCGCCACGCCGACGGCGGGGCGCAGGTGGCCGAGCAGGGCGCCGATCAGCACCGCAACCAAGACCTGGAGGTAGAGGCTGCGAAACAGACGCGGCGTCGTCACGATGCCGAGAAGATAACCCGATTTGGACGTCAGCCCCCGCTGGCTCGCCGAAACCGCGCCATCGCGGCGCAGATCTGCGCGGGCGAGGTGAAGTCGACGCGCGGGTGGCGAAACGGGATCCACTGAAATCGCTCGTAGAACAGCGGCGACGCGTGCGGCGGGCGCGAATAGTCGTAGCGCGCGAGCGGCCGGAAGCGCTCGCGGCCGATCTCGATGTGGCGCAGGTTGGCGCGCTCCGAGGCGTAGGCGTCGAGCAGGTCGGCCTTGAGCTGGCGTTCCTGCGCGGCCAGCACCAGCACGACGTCGTCGCGCGACGGCACCACGAACTCGTGGCAGCGCACGGCCTGGTCGCGAAAGTTGTATTCGGCGAACTCGAGACACTGCACGCCGCCCGGGCCGCCGGCGAGCGTGCTCGCGAGCATGTTCGTGACGTCGTGGTCCTGGTGGCCGCCCTCGTACGCCGGCGCCCACACGGTGTCGATCGCGAACGTCCGATCCGCCAGCACGCCGGCGATGTGCGCCCGTGCTTCGTCCAGGTGATCGCGCAGCGTGCGTGCCGGCCAATCGAGGAACGCGAGCGGCTGCACGCCGAGCCGCTCGGCGACCCGCACGGCCTCGTTGCGCCGGCGGCGCACGCGCGCAGTCTGGTCGGCGCACTGCCACGGCCACTGCGTCTCGACGGGCGCGACGCCGGTGGTCAGGTACAGCGTGAACACGTCGCGGCCGGTCGCGCGCGCGCGCGCGATCGCCGCCGTGCAACCGACGATCTCGTCGTCGGGGTGCGGAGCCAGGATCAAGATGCGCTGGCCGATCATGATCCGGCCGCGCGACGCCACACCGGCAGCAGATCCTCCAGCAGCACCTGGCGCCAGGTCGGGATCTCACGCAACGCCCAGGCGCGAGCCGCGCGTCCCATCTCCGCGCGGCGCGACGGATCGCCGGCCAGCGCGGCGATCGCCTCGGCCCACGCCGCGGTGTCGCCGCGGACCACCAGGCCGGTCTCCCCCTCCACCAGCAAGCGATCGCTGCCGCTGGCGCCGGCGACCAGCACCGGCAAGCCCGACGTCAGGGCTTCGAGCACGGCGTTGGACAGCTCCTCGATCTCCGACGGCTGGGCGCACAGGTCGGCCGAGGCATAGGCGCGCGCCAGCGTCTCGGGATCGAGCACGCCGGGGCAGGTCGCGTCGTCTCCCAGGCGCGCGCGCACCGCTTCTCTTTCCGCCCCCACGCCCGCGCACAGCAGGTGCACCGGCAGTCCGCGATCGCGGAGCTCGCGGACCGCGTCCGCGAGCGTGAGCACGTTCTTGCCGCGATCGATGCGGCCCACACACATGATCAGGCAGCGATCGCGCGGGATGCCCAGGCGCGCCTCCAGCCAGCGTCGATCGCGACGCGCCGGATCGAAGAAGTGATGCTCGATCCCGCGCCGCAGGCGGCCGATGCGCTCGGCCCCGATCAACCGTGCCAGGCGCGACCAATCGTCGCCGCGCGACAGGAGCACGAACGCGCAGCGACGCAGATGCGCGTCCACGCGGCGCCGCATGTGCCGCTCCGCGCGGCGCGCCAGCCCCAGCCAATCGAGCAACACCCGCGACCCGAGGCCACGCCCGAAGAGACGCTCGATGGTCGCGGCGGTGAAGAGGCCGGTGTATCGCGCGGTGTCGGTATGGACCGAGGTCACCAGCGGCACGTGTCGCGCCGCCGCCGTGCGCGCCGCCGTGCGCGCGAAGTTGAACGCTCCGTCGGTGGTGTGCAGCACGTCGTAGCGATTGCGAACCACGCCATCGCGCGCACCGTCGATGATCAGCCGTTCGGCCAGGCGGCGGTGATGGCGCGCGAGATCGGTGTGGGCGGGGATGTGCGAGAGAAACCCGAGCCGCGCGGTGCTGAACACCGGCTTGTGCATCTCGTAGCGCACGTTGCGGCCGAGGACGTGGCGCGACGGCGTGGCGCCCTGAAAATGAATCGTCAGCTCCACCGCCTCGGGCGCGGAGAGGGCGGCGCGCGCCAGACGCTCCCAGGTCTTGACGTGCCCGCCCGCCGTCGGGCTCCAGAGCAGGTCGACGAGCACGCCCACGCGCAGCGGGCGATCGGCGAGCGACGCGAGCAGCGGCGCCGAGGCGGCCATCAGGGCTCGCCTCCTCGACGAGTCACGCGCCGCCACAGGCGGTCGAGCAGGTGGCGCTCGGCGATCGACCACGAGACGATCGCCGGCGCGCCCACCACCACCTCGCGCATGCGCTTGATGAGCCCCAGGGACAGCGCGATCGGCGCGGCGATCCCGAACCGGGCGGCGAGCAGCATCAGCGCGCCCTCCTGCACGCCGACGCCGCCGGGCACCACGAAGACGGCGCTGCGCGCGGCCAGCGACAGGCTCTCGATCACCAGCGCCCCCGAAGCCGAGATGGGAGCGCCGATCAAATGCAGGATCACCCAGGTCTCGAAGGCCTGGGCGAACCAACCCACCAGGTGGATCGCGAACGCGAGCGACAGGTCGGCGCGGCGCGCGACGATGTCGGCCAGTGCCTGGTCGACGTTGGCAGCGTGCGCGAGCAGGTTCGAGCCGCCGACGCGACCGCGCTGGAACATCGGGAGCCAGCGCAGCACGCGGCGCGTGCCCACGCGCGCGACGATCACCAGCGCCGAGGCGCCGGTCGCCAGCGCGACGCAGATGATCACGATGCCGCGCTCGAGCGAGCCGAGCGAGCCATGAACCGACAACGCGACCGCGCCGGTGGCGGTGAAGACGACCTGCGTCGCCGCGCCCATGCCCAGGTCGGCGACCATCGAAGCCGCGGCGACGCCCGGCGGCGCACCCCGTTGCGCCAGCAGGCGGGCGCGCGCGACGTCGCCACCGACCTGCGCCACCGGCAAGAGCGCGTTCACCGACTCGCCGATCCAGCGCAAGCGCAGCAGCGTCAGCGTGCGCACGCGGCTCGCCGGCGCGATCAGATACCGCCAGCTCACAGCGTAGAGCGACAGCGGCACGGAACGGTAGAGCGACGCCGCCACCAGCGGGGCCGCGCCGCCGGTCAAGATCGAGAGGATCGCGGATGGCGACGACGTCAGGACCAGCGTGGCCAGCAACGTGATGCCACCGAGGGCGCAAGCGATGACCAGCGGCCTCATGACGTCAAAATGGGTACCCGAGGACGACGTAGGCGCGAAAACCCTCGTCCGCAACCGCGAGATCGACGCGGCCGAGGACGTTGGGGCGAACCCACGCGCGCAGCCCGATCCCGCCGGTGACGCGCACGTGGCTGAACAGATCAGCGCGGTCGTAGACCTGGCCGATCGCCAGGAACGGATCGACGCGCCAGTCGGAGGTGACGTCGAAGATGTGCAGCTGCAAGAAGCGGATGCGCTGCTCGACCTCGATCTCCCACGCGCCCATCGCTATGAAGCGATCGTCGCTGTAGCCGCGCAGCAGCAGCTCACCGCCCAGCGACGGGCGGTAGTAGAACGGGATGTTGCTGCCGCCGAACTCCTGCGTCCAGTACAGGCGCACCGCGGTCTGCAAGCTGTCGGTCTCGGGGATGATCGCGCGCGTGTGCCAGGTGGTCTGCGCGAACGGACCGCCGCTGCCGATCCCGTAGGCGAGGTAGAGCGCAAGCTCGCTGGCCACCCCCTGCAACGCGTAGTCTCCGCCCTCGCGCGTGTCGAAGCGCAGCGTCGCGCCCAGGCGCACCAGCGCAGCGCCGTCGATCCCGGCCGCCGTCGGGTAGAGATCCTGCGTCGCCGGCAGCCCGAAGATCGGGTGCCGCTCCAGGCGGTCGCCGCGCAGCTCGCCGTACCCGCCCAGGTTCAAGTTCGGCGTGAAGTTGTAGCCCCACCGATCGTTCATGGTCGCCGTCGTGCGCGTGTAGCTGGATTCGCCGCTGCTGGGCGAATCGGGGCCGAAGCCGAAGAAGCGGAAGAACAGGTTGCGCCGGACCATGACCACCGCGTCGTGGGTCTGCGCCTCGGGCACGCGCGTGAGGTTGTCGTAGGTCCACCAGACGGTGCGATTGATGTGTGTGCTCGCCGACATCACCAGGCTCCACGCGCGCATCGGATCGAGGTAGCGGTAGTAGCGGTAGCTGCCGGTGACGCCGGCCTGGGAATTCCAGCTGAGGCTGGGCGCGGTGATCGAATAGACCGCGCCCGTTCGCTCGGCGGTGTCGGAGAAGCCGATCGAGCTCTTGGTCCGGAAGAAGACCGGCATGATGCCGTAGGTGCTGCCCTCGTTGGGGACGGTCGAGTACATGGGCAGAGGAATGAACTTGGTGCTCAGCTCCTCAGCCGCCGCGTCGACGCTCACCATCAACGTCAGGACGAGCAACGTCGCCGCCAGGCGGGCGGCGCTGCACGCGTTCAAGCCGTCGCGGGCACATCCGCGCCCGAACCGGCGATGGGGAACACCGGATGACCGTTGTCGACGTCGCGCAATACCGCCGACACGATGCTGTAGACCTCGACGCGCGAGAGCTTGCCGCTCGGGCGCTGATCGCGGATCGCCGCCAGTGTGCCCAGCGCCAGCCGGACCAGCAGCGCGTTGAAGATGACCAGGCCACGCTCGGCGCCCTGCTCTTGCAGCGCGAGCGTGTAGTCCGACGACGCGCGCAGGTCGGCGCGCGCCAGCGCCATCACCTGCGCGCGCTCGGTGTCGCTCGGCACGTAGACGCGCCCCTCGCGCGCATCGGCGTCGCGGTCCTTGAGGATGTTCACCAGCTGCAGGCCCTCGCCGAACAGGTGCGCCCGTTGCCGCAGATACTCGCTGACACCCGCCAGCTGCGGCCGCCCGAGCAGGAAGAGCTCGGTCAGCATCTCGCCGACGATGCCGGCCACGATGTAGCAGTAGTCGCGCAAATCTTGCAGCGTCGCGAGCGCCAGGTGGCCGCCGTCGTCGCAGCGAGCGACGATCTGCGCCATGCCCTCGGCCGAGCGTCTCACGTGGTGGCAGAGGATCTCGCGCGCCTCGGCCGGCAGCTCGTCGAGCTTGCGCATCACGAACGGCATCTCGCGCAAGAGCTCGAGGTAGCCCGCGTGGTGCACAGGCGGATCGACCAGGCAGCGCTCCGACAGGAGGCGTACGGCGCCCGGATCGCGCGCGTCCAGCAGGCGCGCGAACGACTCCATCACCTCGATGCGCTGGTCGGGCGGCCAGTGTGTCGCGTCCTCGAACGTGTCGACGATCCGAAACAGCAAGTAGGCCAGCCCCACCTGCTGCCGCGTCGGCGACGGCAGCATCGGGATCGTCACGGCGAAAGTTCGACTGGTTTTTTGTAGCAGATCGTCGACGTCGGTCATCACAGCTCCTCCCGGCCCCTGGTGCGCCCTCGCGTACGGATCTCGACACCCGTGGGCCAGGCATCGAGCAACGACAAGACGGCGCGTGCCAGCACGCGCCCGGCGGTGGCGACGCGACGGCGCAGCTCGAGCAGGCGCAGAAGCGCGCGCGGATCACCCAGCAGCGCCCACGCGACGCGCGCGCGCCGGATCGCGCCGCTCGCGTCGCGGCACCGCTCGAGCCAGCGCGGCAAGCTCTCGTCGGCCGTGTCCGTGACCGCGCGCAAGACCAGCCAGGGAATGCCGGCGGCGGCGGCGGCCTCGGCATAGGCCGCCGACTCCAGGTCGACGACCGCCGCGACGCCGTCGCCGAGCCGCGCGTCGAGCGCCGCCTTGGCCACGGCGCTGCCGGTGATGGTCGGCGAGGTGACGACGTGAGCGCGCCAGGCGCCGCACGCGCGCGCCGCCCACTCGACCAGCGCGGGCGCCGGCAGGATCGGATCGCCGCCTTGCCGGCGCACGTCGTCGGCGACGACCAGCGCGCCCGCGCGCAGGCCCAGGCTCAGCGCGCCCGCCGTGCCGGTCACGATCAGGCGGCGCGCGGGAAACACGCGCAGAAGCTCGGCGGTGGCCGCGCTCGCCAGCCGCTCGCCCTCGCCGGTCGCGGCCACGACGACGACGTGGCGGCCGAGGCGGCCGTGCAGCACGCGCGCGCGACCCACGCGGCAGGCGGCGTGACGGGTGAGGCGCCGCCAGATCGGACGGACCTCCTCCGGCATCGCCGCGACGATCGCGGTCATGACGTTCGGATCGGCAGCCGTCGCCTCGCTGGCTTCGCGGGTCATGCCGGCACGTACCCCTGCGCGCGAAACCAGGCGACGGCGCGCGCCAGCGCGGACTCGATCGGGCTCTGCGGCAGGCCGAGCTCCCGCACCGCCTTCGCCGAGTCGAAGAACATCTTCTTGCGCGCGAGGCGCACCGCCTCGAGCGACACGCGCGGCGGCCGGCGGCCGAGGCGCGCCAGCGGCGCCTCGAGCGCGGCCACGATCAGCGGCACGATGTGCGGCAGCCGCACGCGCGCCCAGCGCAGGCCGGCGATGCGCGCCAGCGTGTCGAGGAGCTCGGCCAGCGTGACGTTGCGGTGCCCGAGGATGTAGCGCTCGCCGACGACACCGCGCTCGGCGGCCAGCAGATGCCCCTCGGCGACGTCGCGCACGTCGATGATGTTGAGCCCGGTGTCGACGTAGGCCGGGATCCGTCCCGAGAGGAAATCGATGAGAAACTGTCCGGTCGGCGTGGGGCGCGCGTCGTCCTCTCCGACCGGCGTCGATGGATTGACGATCACGATCGGCAGCTTGCGCACCGTCACGAAGCTGTCGGCGACGCGCTCGGCGAGGAACTTGCTGCGCTTGTACGCGCCGATCATCGCGCCCAGCGACGACGGCGTGCCCTCGGACGCCGCGCTTCCGTCGGCGAGCAGGCCCAGCGTCGCCACCGAGCTGGTGTAGACGATGCGTCCGACGCCGACCTCGGCGGCGGCGGCGAACAGGTTCTCGCTGCCGCCGACGTTGCTGCGATAGATCTCGTCCGGCGAGGTGACCTGGAATCGATAGTCGGCGGCGCAGTGAAACACCACGTCGCAGCCGCTGATCGCGTGCCGCAGCACCCGGCGATCCCCGAGGTCGCCGACATGGAAGGCGACGCCCAGGCCGTCCAGGTGCGCGCGGCGGCTCGACGGGCGCACCAGGCAACGCACCTCGTGTCCGCGCTCGCGCAGCAGGCGGGTGACGTGGAGACCCACGAACCCGCTCGCTCCCGTGACCAACGCTCGCATCGAAGATCGTCCCCCTATTTTTCTGACTGCTGATCGCTGCCTTCAGCCCGTGAGATTCCAAGCCACCAGGCGCAGCAGATCACGCGGGTGCTTGCGCACATCCATGACCACCGACGCCTCGAAGCCGGAGTGCATCGCACAGTTCTGACAAAGATCGTCCTGGCGCGACTCCCAGTAATCCCAGTCGGTGTGATTCCAGAACTCGTCCCAGTCCGGCACGTACTCCTTGCCGATCAGGTAGCAGGGCGCCTTCCAGCCGCGCGGCGTGAACGTGACCGTGCTCCACGGCGAGCAGTTGTAGTCGCGCTCGCCGGCGGCGAACTCCAGGAACATCGGCGACGACGTGATGGGAAAGCGGCGCGCCAGCTCCTTGACGAACCGAAACTTCTCCTGGATCCCGCTGCGCGTGAGGAAGACGTCGTTCTTGACCGACTCGTACTGGTAGCCGGGCGACACCAGCATCCCGTCGACGCCGATCTCCGAGAGCAGCGTGCACAGCGCCTCGAGCTCGCCGAGATCGGTCTCCTTGAACACGGTGGTGTTGGTCATCACGTGGTACCCGAGGCGCTTCGCTTCGCGGATCATCTCGACCGCCTTGTCGAACACGCCCTCGCGAGCACAAACGTAGTCATGGGTGGCCCGCAGCCCATCGAGATGAACATTGATTGTCAGCCTCGGCGCGGGCGCGATCTTTCCGAACACCGTCTCGTCGAGCAGCAGCGCGTTCGTGCACAAGTAGATGTGCCGCCGCCGCGCGATGAGCCCCGCGACGAGCTCGGGCAGCTCGGGATAGATCGTCGGCTCGCCGCCGCAGATCGAGACCACGGGCGCGCCGCAGTCGTCGGCGGCTTGCAGGCAGCGCTCCAGCGAAACGCGATCGCGCAGCTTGCCGGTGTGCCGCTCGACCGCGCAGCCGATGCACGCGAGGTTGCACGCGTAGAGCGGCTCCAGCATGAGGACGAAGGGAAATCTCCGTCGACCGCGCAGCGCGTTTTTCGCCTGATGACGAATCATGTCGGTGGTGATGTGGATTGGAAAACGCATGACGCCTCTTACTGTGGAAGGGGTTCAGAACGCGGCCTCAGCCTCGGTCGCTCACCCCTTTCTCCTCGAGATGTGCATGCAAACGGCCACTGACGATGCGCAGCAACCAGTATTTGAAGACTCAGCAGCGACGGCGACTCCGCCCGCGCGCGTCGACGAAGCCGACGTCGACAATGCGATCGCGAGGGCACGCACCTGGCTGCTCGCGCGCCAGACCAGCGACGGCTACTGGTGCGGCGATCTCGAGGGCGACGCCACGCTCGAGAGCTACCTCGTGCTCCTGCGCGCGTTCTTCCGCGGCTATCCGCGCGCCGCGCACACGAAGGATTCGACCAAGGATGCAACGGCGCCGGCGCCGCCGGCGCCGCAGCCAGCGGATCCGGAGATCGAACGCTTTGCGGTCCGGCTGCGCGAGCAGGCGCGGCCCGACGGCGGCTGGAGCACCTACGCCGGCGGGCCGGGAAACCTCTCGGTCTCGTGCCTGGCCTACTTCGCGCTGAAGATCGCCGGCGATCCGGCGCACGCGCCGCACATGCGGCGCGCGCGCGATCTGATCCTGGCGCTCGGCGGCGCGGGATGCGCGAACTCGTACACGCGCTACCACCTGGCGATGTTCGGCCAGTGCAGCTGGAACGACGTGCCGGCGATTCCGCCCGAGATCATGTTCTTGCCGCAGGGCGGTCCCTTCAGCGTCTACGACATGTCGAGCTGGTCGCGCACGATCTTCGTGCCGCTGTCGATCATCTACGCGCACCGCCCCGTCGTCGCGCTGCCGCCGAAGCGCGGTGTGCGCGAGCTATACCGAGACGGGCTCGAATCCGCCTGCCGGTCGAACCCGATCGACGACGACGTCGAGAGCGACGGCGAGGAGAACCGCCACCGCGGTCCGGCCGCGCAGCGCTGGCGGCGGTTCTTCGCCGGCGTCGACCGCGCGATCAAGACCGGCGAACAGCTTCCGTTCGCTTCCATCGCGCGCCGCCGCGCCGTCGAGCGCGCGGCGAACTGGATGACGGCGCGCCTGCACCACTCCGACGGGCTGGGCGCAATCTTGCCGGCGATGACCAGCTCGGTGATCGCGCTGCGCTGTCTCGGCCATGGCGATGCGAGCCCGTATTTGCAAGACGGGCTCGCGGCGCTGCAGAGGCTGTTCACCGAACGCGGCACCGCGGGCCTGCGTGTTCAGCCCTGCCTGTCGCCGGTCTGGGATACGTGCCTGGCAGCGTCGGCGCTGGTGCAGGCGGGCGAGCCCGGCGACGGGCCAGCGTTGCGGCGAATGGCGTCGTGGCTGCTCGCGCGGCAGTCGCACCGCCGCGGCGATTGGTCGAAGCGCAACCGCGCGGCACCCGGCGGCTGGGCGTTCGAGTTTCGCAACGACTACTACCCCGACGTCGACGACACGGCGATGGCGCTGATCGCGCTCGCCGGCACACGGAGCGCCGACGTGGCGCGCACGCACGTCGCCCAGCGGCGCGGCCTCGCCTGGCTGCTCGGCATGCAGAACCCCGACGGCGGCTGGGCCAGCTTCGATCGCGAGAACGACAAGCGCTGGCTCACGTACATCCCGTTCGCGGATCACAACGCCATGATCGATCCGAGCACGCCCGACATCACCGGCCGAGCGCTCGAGTGCTTGAGTCACTTCGACGGCTTCGACGCGCGCCATCCGACCGTGCGTCAGGCGATCACCTTCCTGCGCGATCAGCAGCACGCCGACGGATCGTGGTTCGGGCGCTGGGGCGTGAACTACGTCTACGGCACATGGCAGGTGCTGCGCGGCCTGCGCTGCATCGGCGAGGACATGAGCCGCGCCTATGTCCAGCGCGCGGCGCGCTGGCTGATCGAACGCCAGAACGCCGACGGCGGCTGGGGCGAGAGCATCGAGAGCTACGACGACGCCGCGAAGAAGGGCGTCGGCCCGTCGACGCCCAGCCAGACAGCCTGGGCGATCATGGGCCTGGTCGCATCCGGCGTGGCCGGCGACGGCGCAATGCAATCCGGGCTCCGCTACCTCCTCGACAACCAGAGCGGCGAGGGCACATGGCGCCAGGACCAGTGGACCGGGACGGGATTTCCCGGCGTCTTCTATCTCAACTATGAATACTACCGGCACTACTTTCCGCTGATGGCGCTGGCGCAGTATCGACGTGCGCGCGAGGCGCGGGCCGCGGCGGCGCGAGGTACCGCCCGGTGATCAGCCGCGCGCCGTGCTTCGACATGAGGTAGGACCAGATCCAGTCGAGGAACACCACCAGGCGGTTGCGAAAGCCGATCAGGAACCACAGGTGCACGAACGCCCAGGCGAGGAACGCCACCGTGCGCGTGAGCGAGATGCGGCGGATCTGCGCGATCGCGCGCCCGCGTCCGATCGTCGCCATGAAGCCCTTGTCGAAGTACTTGAAGGGAACGCGCGGCTTGCCCGCGATCGTGCGGCGGATGTTGGCGGCGACCGAGCGTCCCATCTGGATCGCGACCGGGCTGATGCCCGGCAGCGGCGCGGTCGTGCCGGCGGGAATGAGCGCCGCCATGTCGCCGATGACGAACACCTCGGCGTGACCGGGCAGCGAACAGTCGGCCTCGACCAAGACGCGGCCCGCGCGATCGGGCGTGACGCCCAGGCGCGCGGCGAGCGGGCTCGGGCGCACGCCCGCGGTCCACAACACCGTCCTCGCGAGGATCGTCTCGTCGCCGACGCGGACGCCTTCGTCGTCGATGCTGGTGACCTCGACGCCGGTGCGGATCTCCACGCCCAGCTCGCGCAGCTGATCGGCGGCGCTGGCCGCCAGGCGCTCGGAGAACGCCAGCAGCACGCGCGGCGCGCGCTCCAGGATCACGACGCGCGTCATCGACGGATCGATGTGGTGGAAATCGCGCGCGAGGATGTCGCGAGAGAGATCGGCGATCGCGCCGGCGAGCTCGACGCCGGTCGGCCCGGCGCCGATGATCACGAACGTCAGCAGCGCGCGGCGCGCCGTGGGATCGAGCTCGCGATCCGCCGCCTCGAACGCGAGCAGCACGCGGCGCCGCACTTCGATCGCGTCGTCGAGATCCTTGAGGCCGGCGGCGACGCCGGCCCAGTCGTCGTGGCCGTAGTAGTTGGTGTGCGCGCCGGCCGCGACGATCAAGTAGTCGTATGTCGCGCGCGAGCCGTCGACGAGCGCCAGCGAGCGCCCGGCGACGTCGACGTCGACGACCTCGCCGAGCACGACGTCGACGTTGGGCTGGCGCCAGAGGATCGATCGGATGGGCACCGCGATCTCGTTGGCGCTGAGGCCCGCCATCGCCACCTGGTACAGCAGTGGCTGGAAGAGGTGATAGTTCAGACGATCGTAGATGGTGACGTCGACGGCAACGCCGGCCAGGCTGCGAGCGGCGGACAGCCCTCCGAAGCCGGCGCCAATGATGGCGACGCGTCCCCCGCGCGGGTTCGAAACCGGCCGCATGACCCGAAGAAGTATGGCCAGGGAATGGCGCGCGTCGAGATCCGCGGACAACCCGACTTCACGCCGGCCCGGCCGGCCCCTGGCGCGGCAGCACCACCTCGAACCGGCTGCCGCCGCCCGAGGCTTGCGCCAGCGCCTGGACGTCGCCGCCGTGGTAGCGCGCCACCTGGCGCACGAGCGCCAGGCCGATGCCGAATCCCGTCGTGCCGGCGCCCGAGCCACCCGCGGGGGCGTTGAGGCGATAGAACGGCGCGAAGATCTTCTCGCGCTCCGACTCAGGAATGCCGGGGCCGCCGTCCTCGACCGCCAGGATCGCGTGGTCGTTCGTCGCGGACAGCACGGCCCGCACGTCTTTGCCCTGACCGTGCCGGTAAGCGTTCTCCAGCAGATTCCGCACCATGTGGCGCAGCAGCAACGGATCCCCGCGCAGCGAGACCTCGGCGCCGCTGACGTCGGTGCCGCCGCCGAGACGCTCCGCCTCGGTCTCGACCAGCCGCCGCAGCTCCACGGTCTCGAGCGGCCTCCGCGGCGTGCTCGCGTCGGCGCGCGACATCAGCAGCAGCTCCTCGATCAGAGCATCGAGGTCGACGATGTCCTTGCGCGCGTCCTCGATCAGGCGGGCGCGCGCCTCGACGGACGTCTCCTCGCCGACCAGCTCGAGCGCCATGCGCAGGCGCGCCAGCGGCGAGCGCAGCTCGTGCGAGGCATTGGCCAGCATCTGCTTCTGCTGGCTCATGAGCGCGTCGATCTGGCCGGCGGCTTGATTGAACGTCGCCGCCAGCGTCGCAACCTCGTCGCGCCCCTCGACCGGCACGCGATGCGCGAGGTCGCCCTGTCCCCAGCGCTCGACCCCCACGGCGACGCGCTCGATGCGCTTGGCCAGGTGTCGCGCCACCGGGTAGCTGCCGGCCGCCATCACCAGCGACAGGATCACCACGCCGGCCGGGAACGACAGTGACCGGCGCTGGCGGGGCCGGATGCGGCTGCGCAGCCCCGCCTGCCGCCCGTCGGGCAATGAGACGATGAGCTCGATGCCGGCGCGATCTTGCGACCAGCCCGGCCCCGGGTGGCGGGGTCGGATCATCGGCCGGCGCGTCGCCTCGGCCAGCACGCGCCCGTCGCCGTCCCAGATCACCAGATCCATCTGCAGCTCGTCGCCGAGCATGCCCAGGCGGTCCGGCAGATCCTCGTCGGGCACGTCGCGCAGCGTTTCGATCAAGACGCCCGAGGCCATGCGGAGCCGCTCGGCGGGCGGCCCCGTCGGCTCGCCGAGCATGCGGAACGTGAAGTGGACCGCCACGAACCAGATCACCGTCGACGCCAGCAGCGCGAGGTAGAGCTGCAGGTACAGGCGGCGGGTCACGCGGGCGATCCCTCGCCGGCGCCCGTCCCGGGCGGCGTGAAGACATAGCCGGCGCCGCGCACGGTCTGCACGAAGCGCGGATGCTTGGGATCGTCTTCGATCGCGTTGCGGATGCGCGACACGTGCACGTCGATGCTGCGATCGACGCTGCTGTCGGCGTCGTCGGCGCCCAGCGCCTCCATCAATTGCTCGCGCGTCTGGATGCGGCCGGCGCGCTCCGCGAGCAGCAGCAAGATGTCGAACTGCCGTCCCGTCAGCTCGCGCCGCACGCCGCCGACGCGCACCTCGCGCGTGCGGCGATCGATCGTCAAACCTTCGAAGCGAAGCGCCTCGGGCCCGCCGGGCGCCGGGCGGCGCGTGCGCCGCAGGATCGCGCCGAGGCGCGCCAGGACCTCGCGCGGGTTGAACGGCTTGGGCAGGTAGTCGTCCGCGCCCAGCTCGAGCCCGACGATGCGGTCCAGGTCGTCGCCGCGCGCGGTCAGCATCAGCACCGGCACGTCGGACTTCGCGCGGATGCGGCGGCAGATCTCGAACCCGTCCATGTCGGGGAGCATCACGTCCAGAATCACCGCGCTCATGTCGCCCGCCTCCAGCGCCGCAAGCCCGGATCGGCCGTCGGCGCGCTGCTCGACGGAAAAGCCGCGCGCTGCCAGATAGCTGCCCAGCATCGCGGCCAACCGCTCGTCGTCGTCGATGATCAGGATCCGGTCGACCATGGCTGCCTCGATGCCCGCGCGCGATGGGCGGGCTGGCCATCTTAGCCCGGTGCAAGCCGGCGCGGGGACCCTCACCGATGTCAGCGAGGATCCCCGCGATGGTCCGTGGTCCCTTGCTTCACTCCCCGGCGTCCATGCCGGGGTGGTGGTGCCCATGGCTGTGGAGCTCGCTCAGCACCTTCTGGCGCTGATCCGGGGTCAGCACCTGGGCGGTCTGTACCATGCCCTGCGTGAGCAGCTGCGACGACTTGTCGATCGCCTGCAGCGATTGCTGGCGCAGCTTCTCGATGGCCGCGGTGTCGATGGTCGGCGCCGCGAGCGCCTGGCCGATCTGCTGGCGGATCTGCATGTGCTGCTGGCGCGCCGCCTTGAGCTGCGGGCCGAGGTTGGACCAGATCGACTTGACCTGCGCCTTCTGCGAGTCGCTGGCGCCGGCGTCGGTCAGGACCTTATCCATGCGCGCCTGCATCCGCTCGTGGTTGCCGGGTCCGCCCTGGCCAGGGAAGCCATAAGCGTTCGCGGCGTTGTACGCGACGCCGCCCAGCATCAGCGGCAGGGCCAGCATGAGCCAGCTCCACCGCCGCAGGCCGCGGCGCGGAGCCCTGGTGACATTGGTTTCGGGGTTCGGGGACTGTGCGGTCATGATGACGTCTCCTCTTCTTCTCGGTCGATGGTTGAGCCGGATGACTTTCAATCCGGCGACACTCTCAACATGGCCGCGCCGGTTTTCCCGGGTGTGGCGCGCGTGTAAAGTTTTATGAAGGCCGGGATGGCGAGGGCTCCGCCGCCCGCCGCGGCGTCACGTCCCAGCGCCAGAGCGCGGCGACCCCCAGCAACAACGCGAGGTTGCGCAGCAGAGTCAGGGGTCCGATCGCGTCTCCTCCGCCGCCGAAGCAGCCGCAGGCGATGTTGATGCCGCGGACATAGGCCGAGGTGACCGCCACGGTGAAGCCGGCGAACAGGATCGCCACTCCAACCACAGCCGCGCGCCGCCAGGGCGCCGGCGCGAAGACCAGCGCCACGCTCAGCACGAGCTCCGTTGCCGGCAGGATCGCCGCCGGGTAGGCGGCCAGCGCCGGCAGGAGCTGGTAGTTGGCGATCTCGACCGCGAACCCCGACGGGTCGCGTAGCTTGAGCAGGCCCGCGAGGGCGAGCAGACCTCCGAGGGCGAACCTCAATAGTCCGACCGCCACGACGCGCACCGAGAGGCGCCTTTGTGCCGCCCCGCTCATCGATGCGCGCCGCAATCCGCGCACGGTCCCGATGAGCAGGCGAGCCCCGCCTGGCTCCAGGCGGGAAAACCGCCGGCCAGGACGGCCACGCGCAACCCGGGACGGTCGCCGCGACGGCGCAGCTCCTCGGCGACCGGCATCGCCTCCTCGGTGCTGTCGCCATAAACGACCAGGGTCTCCTTGCCGGCCAGGCGGTCGAGCGCGGCGGTGGCGGCGATCCGCGATGATGCGCAAGGAAGGTGGATCGCGCCGGCGACGTGCCCCTCGGCGAAACGCTCGGCGCTGCGCGCGTCGGCGACCATCGCGCGCGGGTCCCCGCACAGGCTGGCAACCTGAGCCAGCGACAGTCGCTCGACGGCCGGAGGCGTGACGGCACCCGCCTGTTCAGCGCCGGCACTGCAGACCCGCGGGGGCGCGAAGGAGCCGAAGCGCACAGCCCGCGGGTGCACGAGGTTGACCATCAAGCCCAGCGCCACGCCGCCCGCGAGCAGAATGGCGAGCCGTGATGGAAGTCCGTGGTTCATGCGGTGGTGGTTCTGGGGCTCGGCCGGAGCGAGCCCCGAGGACAACCATAGCAACGTGTGGCGCGTTCTCGTTAATCCCGTTCCCACCTCGTCCCGCTGGTGCGGCGAATCGCAGACAGCGGTCCGTTCACTTTTCGACGAGGCCTGACACTCGGATCGCCTGCGGACGTCGTGCGCGCACGGGCACGAGAGCGGGAATGCGAACCGGCGCCTGCAACCGCCGCGTGACCGCGAAATAGCCGCGCAGCAGGAGCTCCAGCACCCATCCGGCGGCGCCGCCCGGCGTGTAGAAGACGGTGAGGAGTGCGCTGGCGCAGAGCTGCATCATCAAGCGGGGGAAGAGACCAGACCGCGGCAGCAAGCCAGGAACGGGAAGCATGCCTTCGGATCAAAGCAAACCGCGCGCCGATCTCCGGAGGCGCGAAACGGCGGCGACCGATGACGCTGTGACTGCGGTCGCCGAATGGGTGTGACGCCAGCGCCCTGCTTGCCGCGCGTCGTTGCGTCGGGAGGCCTCCGCCCGATGCCCGACTCACTCCTCCTGGCAGTCGCACGGCGGACAGACCGGCACCGCCTGTGGCACCGGGACCACCGCTTGTGGCACGCCGGCCGTCGGCGGTGCGGACAGCAGCGTCCCGGACGCCCCCGGCGCCAAGTGCGATGGCGGTGTGGCCTGCGGCGTGTTGGGGGCCGCACCGGTGCCAGGCGTCGCCGTGACCGGTGCCGCGGTCGGCGACGTCGCGATCGTGGGCGCAGCCGTCTCGGGCGTCGCGGTGACCGGGTTGGTGGTCGGCGACGTCACGCCGTTCGGGACCGCGTTCATCGGTGTCGCCGTCACCGGCGTTGACGTGGGTGCGGTCGCGGTCGCGGGCGCGGCGGTCGCCGGCGTCGCGGTCGCCGGGGCGGTCGCGACG